>NZ_JBHXDN010000012.1:0-43054 GCF_042726075.1 Kitasatospora sp. NPDC127035
CCCCGATTACCCCCCCCCGCCCCGGCGCCCCCCCAACCCCCCCGCACCGGCGCGGGGCCGGGGGCCCCCCCTTGCCCGGCCCACGACCGGGCCGCGGCGCCCTCGCCGGAACCCGGACGGACCGACCACGTCGGCCGACCCGTCCACGGACGCGCTCTCAGATCTCCTCGGACCCGCTGACCGCCCAGCTCAGGCCGGTCGCCGGGTCCTCCAGCGCGAGGTGCAGGTGCCGCAGCCGGTCCGCCGGGTCGTCCCAGGTGAAGCAGCGCATCCGCGCGACCAGGGCGTTGACCTCCCCCCGGTCCGGGCGGTCCGCGCCGGTCATCGCGGCCAGCACCCGCCAGAGCGCCAGCCGCCCGTGGGCCGCACCGCGCGTCCGGTCCGCGACGCCCGCCTGGACCAGCGCCGGGCAGGCGAGCGCGAACGGCAGGTACCCGCCGGTCACCAGCCGCCCGGGCGCCAGCTGGGCGGCGGCGCACTGCGCGGTCCCCCGGACGCAGACCGCCACCGCCCAGCCCGCCAGCTCGGCCAGCGCCCGGGTGGCCGCCTGCCCGGGCAGGCGCGTCCCCGGCCCGGGGAGCTCCACCGGGCCGAGGCCCTCCCGGCTGGCGGGCAGGGTCAGCAGCGCACTGCGCGAACCGCCGCCCGGCAGGTACTCCCGGACGCGCACCCCCTCGCCCCAGCCCGCGGACTCCCAGGGCTCCAGGAGCAGCGGGACGCCCTCCAGGTCCGGTTCGGCGCCGTAGGAGAGGTCCTCGCCGAGCAGCACCCGGGTCTGCGCGACCAGCCGCCGCACCTCCGCCGGGCCGAGCAGCGGGGCCAGCCGCCGCCAGGAGTGCCGGGTCGCCAGCACCTCCCAGAGCGGCCCGGCGTCGTGGTCGTCCGCACCGGCGGCGGTTCCGGGGCCGCCGTCCGCGTCGAACAGCCGGGCGGCCACCTCGGGCGGCGCCGCGTAGGCGATCAGGTGGCCGAGGGGCGCGGTCGCGACGGCGGCCCGGGTCCGGGCGGCGCCGTCGAGCACGCGTCCGGCGCCGCCGGGGCCACCGGGGCCGCCGGGCCCGTCCGGAGCGGCGCCCGGAGCGGCGTGGGCGCCGTATCCGCCGGGCCCGTCACAGCTCCCGCAGCTCTCGCAGCCGCCGCGGTCGTCGTAGCCGTCGTAGCCGTCATGACCGCCGTAGCCGGCACGGCCGTCGAGCGCGATGGCGGCGGACCGGGCCTGCCGGTAGGCACCCAGCAGTTCGGTCCAGCGGCCGTCGTCGGCCAGGGAAAGGAGCCGGTGCTCCTCGTACGTGATCACGATTTTCAGCGTACGGGCCGATGCGCCGGACGAGCTGACTTGTCGTCAGTTCGGTGCGTCGGAACCGGCGGAGGCCGGACCGCCCGCCCCGTCCCGCGGTGCCGGCAGCCGCCCCGGGGGTGGCGCGCCCGCCCCCGGACCGCTCTCCCGTTCGAGGACGGCGCGGAGCCGGGCGAGAGCCCGCCGCCGGGTGACGGCCAGGGTGGAGCGGTGCACGCCGAGCAAGCGGGCGGCCTCCTCCAGGCTGTACCCGTCGAGGTCGATCAGGAGCACCGCCCGCGCCTGCTTTACCGTCAGACAGCCCAACAGCCGGACCACCTCCCAGTGCGCCTGGAGCTCCCCCACGCCACCGCCCGACGCGTCGGCCCGTCCGGCCCGGCCCGGCCCGCCGTACGCGTCCTCGGCCGCCTCCGACAGCACCGTGCGGCGACGGTCGCGGCGCCACTCGTCGCGGAGGATGTTGACCATCGTCGTGAACGCATAGGCGTACGGCTGCGGATGGCGGAGGAATCGGTCGGGGCGGCGCGCTATTCGCAGATAGGCGTCGTGGACGACATCACCCGCGCCGAACGAATTTCCGGTCAGCTGAACGGCCGCCCGATGGAGCCTCGGCAGCAATTCCGTGAACACCCGATTGAAATCGGCCCGGTCGGCATCGGAACCGGCGTCCGGATCCGGTTCACCTCGACAGCCTGACGAGAACTCCATGCCGCTCCCCTCGGAAATCGGCACCCGAAAGACCAGGTGGCACGCACCGGCCACCCGGACTGTGACGCAGGTCACATCATAGTTCGTCACCCCACTGTGCGCAGTCATTCGTGTGCAATACGTCACCGTCCGGACGGCGCAAGGGAATTGGTTTTCCTCGCCGCCCGGCCGGGGCCACATCACATGAGCGAGGAGACAAACGCCATGACCGGTTGTATCGCCCGGAACATCGCCAGGCTCGGGATGGTGGCCGCCGCCGCCCTCGGCGTGCTCGGCACCACCACCCTCCCGGCCACCGCCGGGCCGACCGCCCACGCGCCGGCCGCCGAGCAGGCCCGCGCCGCCGACCAGACCATCACGGCCGGATCGGGCGTCGCGTCGCCCGCCGCGATCACCGCCTCCTACCACTGCGTCATCACCGCCGACTTCGGCTGGCGCTGGGAGGGCAACTGCCGGATCTACTCCGGCGAGCTGCGCACCATCACGTACTGCGCCAACGGCACGTCCAGCACCGGCCTCTGGATCGGCGCCCGGACCGAGCCGTGGGCGGTCTGGGGCAACTGCCCGGGCTCCAGCTGGACCCGGATCGCGTTCCAGTCGCGCGGCTGACCCGGCCGCGCCCACCACGACGGGGGTGCCGGGCCGCGGGGGGCCCGGCCCCCACCCCCCAGCCCCCCGCCCCCCGGCGGCGCCCCGCGGTCCGCAGGCGGGCCCCGGGGGCTCCGGGTGGCCGGTTTGGCGGGGCCGGGGGCGGGGCGCCCCCCCCCCCCCCCCCGGGGGGGGGGGGGCCGGCCCGCGGCCCCCCCCCACCCCTCCCGCCTGCCCGCAGCCCCCGGGCGGACCCCGGCGGACAGCAGGCGGCCCCGGGCGGCCCCGGGCGGACCCCGGCGGACAGCAGGCGGCCCCGGGCGGCCCCGGGCGGCCCCGGGCGGCCCCGGCGGACAGCAGGCGGGCGAACAGCAGCCAGGCCGGTCGGCCGGCCGGCACGACCGAGCCATCGAACGCCGCGCAGCCGGGGTTCTCGGAGCGGCCGGACCCGCCGTAGGTGGGGCCCGGCCGGTCGGCCGACTGCGCGCACGGCGTCCGGGTAGGAGCCGCTCCGGCCTTTCGAGCCACGCGCGTGCCAAGGGGCTTCGCTCCCGCGGCGACCGGGCTTGCGTCTTCCGACAGCGGACCCGCCACCTTCGACCACCCTCGCCTGTGCGATGAGACAGGCGACTATCCACTCGCAATTGCGGCACTATAATCACCGAAATCGCCGCACCTGCGGTGAAGACCCCGCGCCCTTCCGGCGCGCCCGGGAGGGGAAGCAAGGGACATGAACACCCGCAGACTCGCCGTCGCCACCGCCGCGGCCCTCGTCCTCGGCCTCGGAGCCACCGCGTGCAGCAGCGACGCCGGCAACGGTGGTGGCGCCGGGAGCCCGGGCACCACCGGCATCGCGACCACCGCGGGCGGCGCCACCGCCGGGGCTCCGAAGGCCTCCGGCTCCGTCACCGTCTTCGCCGCCGCCTCGCTCAAGGAGAGCTTCACCGAGCTCGGCAAGAAGTTCGAGGCCGCCAACCCGGGCGCCAAGGTCACCTTCAACTTCGCCGGCAGCTCCGCCCTCGCCGCCAGCATCAACTCCGGCGCCCCGGCCGACGTCTTCGCCGCCGCCAGCCCGGCGACCATGAAGACCGTCACCGACGCGGGGGGCGCCACCGGCGCGCCGAAGACCTTCGTGAAGAACACGCTCGCCATCGCCGTCCCCAAGGGCAACCCCCGGCACGTCGCGGGCCTGGCCGACCTCACCGCCCCCGGGGTGAAGGTCGCGCTCTGCGCGAAGGAGGTGCCCTGCGGCGCCGCCGCCCTGACGGCGCTCAAGGCCGCCGGCGTCGCCCTCACCCCGGTCACCCTGGAGCAGGACGTCAAGGGCGCGCTGACCAAGGTCGAACTCGGCGAGGTCGACGCGTCGCTGGTGTACCGCACCGATGTGAAGGCCGATGCTGCGAAGATCGACGGCGTGGAATTCCCCGAGGCCGCCCAGGCCGTGAACGACTACCCGATCGCCGCCCTGGCCAAGGCCCCGAACAAGGACGGCGCCGCCGCCTTCGTCGCCTACGTCCAGTCGCCCGAGGCTCAGCAGGTGCTCACCGCGGCGGGCTTCCAGGCGCCGTGATCCGCCGTACCGCCGGCCCGTCCACCGGGGACGGCGCCCGACCGACCGCCGCGGGCGCGCCGGTCCGGGGCCCCCGCACGCCCCGGACCCGCCCGTGGCGGCGGGCGCACCGCGTGCCGCTCACGCTGCTGCTCCCGGCGCTGCTCGGCCTGGCGTTCCTGGTCCTCCCGCTGGTCGGGCTGCTGGTCCGGGCGCCCTGGAGTTCGCTGTCCGACCAGCTCACCAGCCCGCAGGTGTGGGAGGCGCTGCGCCTCTCCCTGGTCTGCGCGACGGCTGCCACCGGGGTGTCGCTGGTGCTGGGGGTGCCGCTGGCCTGGCTGCTGGCCCGGACCGAACTGCCGGGCCGCCGGCTGATCCGGGCCCTGGTCACGCTGCCGCTGGTACTGCCACCGGTGGTCGGCGGCGTGGCGCTGCTCCTGGTGCTCGGGCGGCGCGGCATCGTCGGCTCGTGGCTGGACTCGGCCTTCGGCATCACCCTGCCGTTCACCACCACCGGTGTGGTGATCGCCGAGGCGTTCGTCGCGATGCCGTTCCTGGTGATCAGCGTCGAGGGCGCGCTGCGGGCCGCCGACCCGCGTTACGAGGAGGCGGCGGCCACGCTGGGCGCCTCCCGGCTGACCACCTTCCGCCGGGTGACGCTGCCGCTGATCGCGCCCGGCATCGGCGCCGGCGCGGTACTGGCCTGGGCGCGGGCGCTGGGCGAGTTCGGTGCGACGATCACCTTCGCGGGCAACTTCCCGGGCCGGACCCAGACCATGCCGCTCGCCGTCTACCTGGCGATGGAATCCGACCCGGAGGCGGCGATCGCGTTGTCGCTGGTGCTGCTGGTGGTGTCGGTGGCCGTGCTGGCCGGTCTGCGCGAGCGCTGGATGTCCACGCCGTGAGCCCGGCCACCGCCCGGCGGCCCGCACCGGGCCCCGCACCGGGCCTCGCACCGGGCCTTCTGCCGCGCGTGGCCCGGCGTCCCTCGCCCCGCCCCTCCCCGGAACGCGCCCCGGGTACCGCCCCGGGCCATACCCCTGGACCGCCCCGCCGATGACACCCGCCACCGACCCCACCGGCCCCGCCGCCCCGCCGCCCGGCCGGGACCCCGGCCCGGCTCCCGCTGCCGCCGGCCTCGACGCCCGCCTGCGGGTGGACCGCGCCTCCTTCACCCTGGACCTCGCCCTCTCCGCCGCCCCCGGCGAGGTGGTGGCCCTGCTCGGGCCGAACGGCGCGGGCAAGTCCACCGCCCTGCGCGCACTGGCCGGGCTGCTCCCGCTCACCGACGGCCGTCTGAGCCTGGACGGCCGGGTCCTGGAGGACCCGGCCCGGCGGCTGCACACCCCGGCCGAGGAGCGTCCGGTCGGCGTGGTCTTCCAGGACTACCTACTGTTCCCGCACCTCAGCGCGCTCGACAACGTGGCCTTCGGCCCGCGCTGCCAGGGCCGCCCCAAACGGGAGGCGCGCGCCGAGGCCGCCGGCTGGCTGGACCGGATGGGCCTGGCCGAGCACGCCGAGGCCCGCCCGGGGCGGCTCTCCGGCGGTCAGAAGCAGCGGGTCGCACTCGCCCGCGCGCTGGCCGTCCGCCCGAGGCTGCTGCTCCTGGACGAGCCGCTGGCCGCCCTGGACGCCCGCACCCGGCTCGACGTCCGGGCTCAACTGCGGCGCCATCTGGCCGAGTTCGAGGCAGTTGCGGTCCTGGTGACGCACGACCCGCTGGACGCGATGGTGCTGGCCGACCGGCTGGTGGTGATCGAGGACGGGCACGAGGTGCAGTCGGGCAGTCCCGCGGAGATCTCCAGGCGCCCGCGCACCGACTACATCGCCCGGCTGGTCGGCCTCAACCTGTACCAGGGCGCCGCCGAGGGCCGTCGCGTCACGCTGGCGAACGGCACGGCGCTGGCCACCACCGAGGAGCTGTCCGGACCGGCCTTCGTGGCGTTCCCGCCGTCCGCCGTCACGCTGCACCGCGAACGGCCGACGGGCAGTGCGCGCAACGTCTGGGAACTGACGGTCACCGGGCTGGACCTGCACGGCGACCAGGTCCGGGCCGATCTGGCCGGCCCCGTCCCGATGGCCGCCGACCTGACCCCGGCCGCGGCGGCGGAGCTCGACCTCGCTCCCGGGGCGACGGTGTGGGCGGCGGTCAAGGCCGCCCAGACGCACGCGTACCCGGCCTGACGCCCCGCCTCCTCCCGCCCGCCCGTCCGCCGGGTGGCGCCCGCCCGGCGGCGGCCATCGGCATCCGCGCCGGACCCGCGCCGGACCCGGGAGCACCTGCGGGTGGCTGCGGGTGGCTGCCGGGGACTGCCGGGGACTGCCGGGCGGCTACTCGGCGGGCACCACGAAGCCCGCCTCGTACGCGGCGATCACCGCCTGGGTGCGGTCGCGGGCGCCGAGCTTCGCCAGCACGCTGCTGACGTGCGTCTTCACCGTCTGCACCCCGAGGACCAGGTGCGCGGCGATCTCCCCGTTGGTCAGGCCGCGGGCCACCAGACGCAGCACCTCGGCCTCACGGTCGGTCAGAGCGGCGCGGGCCATCGTCTCGCGCGCCTCCCGGTTGCCCTGCCCGGCGGCGAGGCGGCGGATCTGGGCGGGGAAGAGCAGTGACTCCCCGGCCGCGACCAGCCGGACCGCCCGGGCGATCTCGGCCGGCCGGGTGCGCTTCAGCAGGAAGCCGTCCGCCCCGGCGCGCAGGGCCTGGTAGACGTAGTCGTCGATCTCGAACGTGGTGACGACCAGGATCTTCGGCGCGTACCCCCCGGGGGCGGCCGCGTCGCGGACCAGCTCACGGGTGGCGGTGAGTCCGTCGACCCCGGGCATCCGGACGTCCATCAGCACCACGTGCGGACGCAGCCGGCGGGCCAGGGCGAGCGCCTCGGCGCCGTCGGCCGCCTCGCCGACGACCCGTAGGTCGCCCTGCGCCTCCAGGACGGCGCGCAGTCCGGCGCGGACCAGCTCCTCGTCGTCGGCCAGCAGAATGTCGATCATCACGCGCCCAAGCGTAGGGGCACGCGAACGGCCAGCACCCACTCGCCGGACTCCACCCCGGCCGAGGCCTCCCCGCCGAGCAGCACGGCCCGCTCCCGGATGCCGCGAAGTCCCTTGCCGCCCCGTCGCGGTGACGGCCGGACCGCCGTCCCGCCGCCCGTCCGGGAGGCGTTGGCGCAGCGCAGCTCCAACCGGCCGTCCCGGACGGCGATCCGGACGGTGATCGGTTCGCCGGGCGCGTACTTGAGGGCGTTGGTGACGCCCTCCTGGACGATCCGGTAGCCCTCGCGGGAGAGCACGCCGGGGAGCTTCGCCGGCGCCACGTCGATCCACGCCTCCACCGGGCTGCCCGCCGCCCGCGCGGTGTCGAACAGCGTGGGCAACTGCTCGATCCCGGGCCGTTCGCGCGCATCACCCCTGCTCCCGGCCTCGCCGGACCCGAGGGACCCGAGGGACCCGAGGGCATCACCTCCCGCCTCCCCCGCCGCGCCCGGTCCGTCCTCCCGCGTGTCACGGAGCAGCGCGAGCGTCCGCTCCAGGTCGTCCATCGCCTGCCGCCCGGTCTCCTCGATGACTTCGAGCGCCTTGGCGACGAACGCCGGATCGCCGACCTCGCGCGCCGCCCCGGCCTGAAGGACCGTCACCGTCAGTGCGTGGCCGATGGAGTCGTGCAGCTCGCGGGCCAACAGGTTGCGTTCCAGCAGGCGTTCGGCGCGCAGCTCCGCGGCGGCCAGCCGCTCGGCCGGTGAAGGCCCCAGCAGCCGCACCGCCATGGCGAGTTGGAGCCGGCCCGCCCAGACGATCAGCCATCCGAGCCCGAACAGCAGCACCGGCGCCAGCAGCGGGTACCAGGACGGCCCCTCCAACGCGGGGAGCCGGACGCCCTGCAGATCCGGCGTCCTGGTGGTCAGCAGGTCGACGGCGGCGACCGGCACCAGCACCGACAGGGTGCCGACGGCCGTCCCGAGCCCGACCCGGCCGACCAGCCAGACCGCCGTCCGTCGACGGTCGGCCCAGGTGCGGGCGGGCTCGGCGGCGATGTCCCGCTCCCGGTCGGGGACGAGCAGCAGCCTCGCCTGCACCCCTTCCGCCCGGCGCATCGCGGGCACCAGCGCGGCCGCCACGAGCAGTACCGCGTCCACCGGCACGGCCCGGACCAGGAGTTCGGCCAGGCTCGGTCCGGAGACGCCCGGATAGACCATCAGGACGACGCCGGAGAACACGCACCCGATCACCAGATGCAGCCAGCGCGCGTACGTCACGGCGCTCAGCAGGGGCGCGAGTATCCGGGGCATGGCGCCATCCTGCCAGGTCAGCACTGCGGGTGGCCTCCCTCTCGGGAGGGAGAAGCATCCCCTCCCGGGCGGGATCCGCCACCGGGGTCCGCCGCGGTCCCATGGAGACGTCGGAGCGGCGGCCCGTCGGAAGCGGAGCCGCCGACGGTCCGCGACGAGCGGTGGAGAGGGGAAGGGCAGACGTGATCAAGGTTGAGGGCCTCACCAAGGAGTACGCCGGGGCACGCGTGGTGGACGGCCTCGACTTCGAGGTCCGGCCCGGGGTGGTGACCGGGTTCCTCGGGCCCAACGGAGCGGGCAAGAGCACCACCATGCGGCTGGTTCTCGGTCTGGCCCGGCCGACCGCCGGCCGGGCCCTGGTGAACGGCCGCCCGTACGCCGAACTGGACGCTCCGCTGCGGCAGGTCGGCGCACTGCTCGACGCCCACGCCCTGCACGGTGGCCGCACGGCGCGCGGCCACCTGCGCTGGCTGGCCGCCTGCAACGCCCTGCCGGACCGCCGGGTCGACGAGGTGCTCGCCCAGGTCGGCCTCGCCGACGCGGCCGGCCGGCGGATCCGGGGCTTCTCGCTCGGCATGCGCCAGCGCCTCGGCGTGGCCGCCGCCCTGCTCGGCGACCCGCCGGTGCTGATGCTCGACGAGCCGGTGAACGGCCTCGACCCGGAGGGCATCCGGTGGATCCGCACCCTGCTGCGGGGCCTGGCCGCCGAGGGCCGCGCGGTGCTGGTCTCCTCGCACCTGATGACCGAGATGGCGCTGACCGCCGACCACCTGGTGGTGATCGGCCGGGGCAGGCTGCTGGCGGACTCCGCGACCTCGGAGTTCATCGACCGCCACGGCCGCACCCGGATCCGGGTGCGCGCGGTCGACCCGGTGAAGCTGGACGCCCTGCTGGGCGGCGCCGGCCTCGGCGCCCGTCTCGCCGACGCCACCGCCGAACCGGTGGACGGCGGCGCCTGGGAGGTCAGGGGCGCGGCACCCGAGCAGATCGCCGCCTTCGCCGCCGCCGCCGGCGTGGTGCTGTACGAGATCGCGGTTCAACAGGATTCTCTGGAGGAGGCCTTCATGCGCATGACCGCCGACAGCGTCGAGTACCGGGCGGTGGCGGCATGAGCGCCCTCGCCACCCCCACCGCGCCGCCGACCGCCGCTCCGCCGACCACCGCTCCGCCGACCGCCGCGCTCCGAGCCGCGCTCCGCGGCGAGTGGATCAAGCTCACCACCCTGCGCCCGCTCTGGATCACCCCGCTCGTCGCCGTCGCACTCACCGTCGGCCTCGGCACCGCCGTCGCCGCGACGCTCGGCGAGAAGGACGCCGGCCTCGCCGACGACCCCGGGGTGGGCATCCACTACGGCCTCAACTTCGGTCAGGCCGCCCTGGTCTGCTTCGGGGTGCTGCTGGTCGGGCAGGAGTTCCACACCCGCATGATCGGCGTCTCGCTCACCGCCGTCCCGCGCCGAGGCCGCCTCTACGCCGCCAAACTCGCCCTCGGCGCGGCCGTCGGCCTCGGCGCCGGGCTGCTCGGGAGCGCCGGCTCCCTCGCCGGCTACGCCGCCTTCGTGCCCGCCGGCTGGGACGGCCCCGGACTGGTCCGCAGCGCCGCCGCCGGGGTGCTCTATCCGGCGCTGCTGGTCGTGTTCTGCCTCGGCCTGACCGCCGTGCTGCGCAACCTCACCGCGGCGATGGGCCTGCTGGTGCCGACGGTCTTCCTGCTCACCCCGCTGCTGTCCGGCGTGCCGGTCGTCCGTCACGCCGTGCAGTTCCTCCCGGACCGCGCGGGCCAGTACGCGCTGCTCTACGTCGACGACCCGCAGGTCGCGTACGGGCACTGGACCGGCCTGCTGATCATGGCCGGCTGGGCCGCCGCCGCCGCGTACGGCGGCCTGCGGACCCTCCGCCGGTACGAGGCCTGACCCGGGTCCGCCCCACCCCCGCCGCCATGTGCAACCCTGGAGTTGCACGTGGTGGCGGGGGCGTGCGATCCTCGGGCAACGGATCGGGGAGGTTCACGGCATGGTCACCGGCAGCATCGAACGCGAGATCGTCATCGCCGCACCGCGCGAACGGGTCTGGGAAGTGCTCACCCAGGCGGAGTTCCTGGGCGCCTGGTTCGGCGCCGACGCACCCGCCGAGATCGACCTCAGGCCCGGCGGGCGGATGGTCCTCGACCACGGGCCGCGCGGCAGGCTGCCGGCCAGGATCGAACGGGTGGAGGGACCGGGCCGCTTCTCCTTCCGCTGGTCGCCGGGCGCGGCCGGAACGGGGGCAGCTGTGGCCGCGTCCGCGTCCGCGTCCGGCGAGGAGGCCGGAACGGGGGCGGCGGCAGGCGGATCGACCCTGGTCGAGTTCACCCTGACCCGGGAACCGGGCAACCACACCCGGCTGCGCATGGTGGAGAGCGGGTTCACCGCGCTCGCCCCGCTCACCGCCGACACCCGGATCCGGTGCGAGCAGGACGGGACGGACTGGACGTGGAAACTGACCGAGCTGGCCTGCCACACGGAGCGGATCACCGCCCGGCGACCTCGAATGACGGAAAACAGCTGACGGACGACAGGATCTGACACCTGCCGTCCGTCAGCTGTCGCAATTCGGCCGGTCGTCGTCTCAGGCCGGCCCGCATCGCACGAGCCCGCACCGCACGGGCCTGCGCCGGTCGAGGCGGAGCCGGCCGCCAGCTCAGCCCCGCAGTGCCGGGTGGTCCGCGACGACGGTGCTGCTCCCCGGAGCGATCTCCGTGAAGCCCGCGTCCTGCACCAGCGGCAGACCGCTCGCCACCAGCTCCGCCCAGGCCTCGGGCCCGGCCGTCCGGACGGCGAGCGCGAAGCCGGACTCGGCCCACTCCTTGCGCTGCGCGTCGTCCAACCGCCACCAGGCGAGCTGGGCGGCGTGCCCGGTCTGGGCCATCGTCTTGCCGGCGCTCATCTCCACCTCAGGATTCAGCCAGAGCACCGGCACCCCGGGCGCCGGGGCGTCGACCGGGCCGCTCTCCTCCAGTTCGGTGCCGGACACCTGGAGCTTGGCGAGCTCCTTGGGCCAGCCGTCGAGCGGAACCGGCGGGAACACCCGCACCTCCGCCTCCCGCCCGGCCACCGTGATCCCCGGCAGCTCGCCCGCCCGGTTCCACTCGCCGCCCCGCGCCCGCCGGACCACCTTGCGGATCCGCGCGTCCTCCCACGCCTCGACCAGCTCGGTCCACTCGCCGTCCGGCTCGGTCACCCGGCGGTCGCTCAGCAGCGTCAGCACGGCCCGCGCCGAGGTCTCCAGGGCATCGGTCCGGCCGGGCGGCGCGGTCCGCTCCAGCCGGACGACCAGCGGCAGCACGTACTGCGGCCGGGCATCGCGGTCCTCGGGCGTCGGGTCGGGGACGGGGGCGTCGAACGGAGAAGTCACCGGTCCAGCATGCCAGCCCCCGAGGCGCCGAGATCACCGCGGTGCCCGCCTCGGCACACCGGTCGGGGCCGCTCGGCACCGCTCGGGGCCGGCCGGGGCCCGTCAGCGCCGGAAGCCGCGCTGCGGGTCGCGCTCCTCCGCGTCCTCGTACGTCAGGAACCAGCCCTCGGGGTGGGTGGCCGCGAGCAGCAGCTCGGCCCGCTGCTCCGCGTTCAGCTCCGCGTCGCCGTCGTCCGGCCCGTAAACCCCGAACAGCTCGTCGTGGCAGCCGTCCCAGTCGTAGTCGTACAGGTCGGCCGGGAGGTCGCCCATCATGTCGGCGACCGACTCGGGCTGCGCACCGAGCAGCGTCCGGGCGTCGACCAGGGCCAGCCGCAGCGCGATCTCCTCGGCCAGGCACCGCGGCAGCGGCCACTCGCCGAGCGCGAGATCGTCGGCGAGGTCGTCGAAGGCCCGGGCCATCGTGCGGCGCCAGGCCCGGTGCAACCGCCAGGTGCGCTGCGGCAGCCGGCTGAAGACCGTCCAGTCCGTCTCCTCGCCGTCGACGACCGGCTCGTCCTCGTGCTCGTCGAAGTCGTCGTACGCGGCGTCGGCCAGGCCGATCAGCTGGGCGTGCAGCAGGCAGGCCGTACGGGGCGTCAGCGTCCAGTCGCCGGACGAGCCGCCGTCCTCCTCGTCGCCGTCCAGCGGGAACAGCTCGGCGAAGTCCGGTGCGAAGTCCTCGGTGACGCTGATCTCCAACGTCCCCCCGAGTGCCTCGACGCCCGGGATCGCCGCCACCAGCCGGTCCGGGTGCAACAGCGCGCCGAGCGCCGCGTTGGCGTCCTCGGCCACCTCGCGCAGCAGCTCACGGCGCTGCCCGGCCGGATCGATGCCCTCGAAGTCCAGTTCCTCCACGGCCGCGATCGCCGCAGCCCGCAGCGCGGGCCAGTCGCTGATCCGCAGACCCAGCACCACCGTCGCCTCGATCTCCTGCGCGCCGGAGTCCTCCGCCGCGCCCGGCCCCTGTGGATGATCGCTTCGCTCGCCCATGGGGCTACGGTACGGCCTTTCGGGCCTTCGATCACCGGTCTGTTCCGGCTACCCTACGCGTTCTCGCCGTCACCGGGCCGCCCCGCGGCGAGTCCGGGCCGCGCGCCTCTGTGCCGGGAGGGCCGCCCGCCCACAGGATGAGCCCATGGCAAACATCGACGAGTACGGCGGCGGGCAGCACCCGGACGCCCAGGTCCTGGTAGTGACCACCAACGACATCCCCGGCTTCCGGGTCGACCACGTGATCGGCGAGGTCTTCGGCCTGACCGTGCGCAGCCGGCACATCGGCAGCCAGATCGGCGCCTCGCTGAAGTCGCTGGTCGGCGGCGAGCTGCGGGGTCTGACGAAGACCCTGGTGGAGAGCCGCAACGAGGCGATGGCGCGGCTGGTCGAGCAGACCAAGGCACGGGGCGGGAACGCGGTGCTGATGTTCCGCTTCGACGTCACCGAGGCCGCGGACGTGGGCACCGAGGTCTGCGCCTACGGCACGGCGGTGGTGATCTCCCCCGCCGTCCCGTAGGCGGCGGACGGTTCCTGCGCCGGGACGCCGGCCCGGTGGCGACCCTCGGGGCCGAGGCCCGCCACCAGGGCGGGCAGGCGGCGGGCGACGGGCGGCGGGCCTCGGGCGGCAGGCCGCGGGCGGCGGGAACACGAGCCACCCCACCGATGTTTCACCGGCGTGACTGTTTACGGTGCAACCAACCCGGGCGAGGTACGACACGTCGACGTCCTGGTGGTGGGCGCGGGCCAGGCCGGTCTGTCAGCCGCCTACCACCTGCGCCGCCGCGGCTTCGCCCCCTCCCCGACCGGCACCGGCCAGGAGGGCGGGTTCGTCGTCCTGGACGCCGACGCGGCCCCCGGCGGTGCCTGGGCCCACCGCTCCCCGTCGCTGCGGATGGCCACCGTGCACGGCTTCCACGACCTGCCCGACTTCGAGCTCCCCGAGCCGGACCCGGAGGCGCCCGCCCGCGAGGTCGTACCGGGGTACTTCGCGGCGTACGAGGCGAAGCACGCGCTCCCGGTGGTGCGCCCGGTGACCGTTCGGGCCGTGCGGGCGGAGTCCCCGAGCCCGGACGCCCGGCTGCTCGTCGAGACCGACACCGGCACCTGGTCGACGCGGGCCCTCATCAACGCCACCGGGACGTGGACCCGCCCGTTCCTCCCGCACTACCCGGGGCACTTCGCCGGACGCCGGCTCCACTACGCCGACTACCGGGGGCCGGAGGAGTTCGCCGGCCGACGGGTGCTGGTGGTCGGCGGCGGGGCGTCGGCGATCCAGGTGCTCTCGGAGGTGGCGGCCGTCGGCGAGACGGTCTGGGTCACCCGGACCCCGCCCGTCTACCACGAGGGACCGTTCACCTCCGAGTACGGCCGCGAGGTGGTGGCCAAGGTCGAGGAACGGGTCCGCCGGGGCCTGCCGGTGCGCAGCGTGGTGAGCGTGACCGGGCTCGGCCCGTCGGTCGCCTACCGCCGTGCCGAGGAGCTGGGCGCGCTGCACCGCCGCCCGATGTTCGACCGCCTCACCGAGCACGGGGTGGCCTGGGGCGACGAGGAACTCGCCGTCGACGCGATCGTGTGGGCGACCGGCTTCCGGCCCGAGGTCGGCCACCTCGCCGACCTGGGCCTGCGCTCCCCCGGCGGCGGCATCGCCCTCACCGGCACCCGCGCCACCGCCGACCCGCGGGTCCACCTGGTCGGCTACGGCCCGTCCGCCAGCACGATCGGCGCCAACCGGGCCGGCCGGGCGGCGGTCAACGAGATCGTCACGCTGCTCGGCGACCCGGCCGGGGCCGACGCCGCGGTCGCCGGCTGAGCAGCCGCCCGGCCGTGAGCCCGCCCCGCCGGCCAAGTTCCTCGCAGCGCACCGGGCCGAGCTGCTCGGCGGTCGAGCCGCTCAGCGGTCGTAGTCGACCGTCACCCGGTCGGTGACCGGGCGGGCCTGGCAGGTGAGGACGTAGCCGGCCGCCAGTTCCTTCTCCTCCAGGGCGAAGTTGCGCCGCATCTTCACCTCGCCCTCGGTGACCAGGGCGCGGCAGGTGCCGCAGACCCCGCCCTTGCAGGCGAACGGCAGGTCCGGGCGGGAGCGCTGCGCACCGTCCAGGATCGACCGGTCGCGCGGCAGGGCGAGCGTGCTGCCGCGCCCGTCGAGGACGACGGTGACCTCGCTGCGTTCCCCTTCGTCCGGGCCCGGCCCGTCCTGCACGCGCTCGGCGATCGGCTCGTCCTCGGCGTGGAAGAGTTCCTGGTGCACCCGCGCGGCCGGCACGCCCAGCCCGGCCAGCAGTTCCTTCGCCCCCGCGACCATCCCGAACGGCCCGCAGAGCCACCAGTGGCCGACGGCCTCCACGTCGACCAGCGCCTTGAGCAGGGCCCCGACCCGTTCGGGGTCGAGCCGACCGCTGAGCAGTTCGGCGTCCCGGGTCTCCCGGGAGAGCACGTGCACCAGCTGGAGCCGGCCGAGGTAGCGGTCCTTCAGGTCGGCCAGCTCGTCGGAGAACATCACGGTGTCGCTGCGCCGGTTGCCGTAGAGGAGGGTGACGGTCGAGGTGCGGTCGGCGGCCAGGACGGAGGCGGCGATGGAGAGCATCGGCGTGATGCCGGAGCCGGCCGCCAGCAGCACGTGCTCGGCGGGTTCGGCGAGGTCGGGGCTGAAGAGACCTGACGGCGTCAGCACCTCGACCTCCTCCCCCGGGCCCGCGTCGCGCACCAGCCAGCGGGAGAACAGCCCGCCGGGCACCTCCCGGACGGCGATCCGCAGCGGACCGCCGGCGGGGGCGCAGATCGAGTACGAGCGGCGCTCGTCGACACCGTCCACCACCCGGCGCAGCGTCAGCGTCTGCCCCGGCCGGAACGCGAACGCGTCCGTGAGCCCGTCCGGCACCGCGAAGGTCACCGCGACGGCGTCCTCGCAGAGCCGCTCCACCGCTGCGACCCGCAGCAGGTGGAAGGTGGGGCGGCGGGCGGGCAGGACGGCGGCCATTCAGATCTCCTTGACACGTTCGAAGGGCTCACGGCAGTCGCGACAGCGCCACAGCGCCTTGCAGGCGGTGGAGCCGAACCGGGACAGCTCCTCGGTGTCGGCGCAGCCGCAGAGCGGGCAGACGACGGGGGCCGCGGGGGCGACGTGGCCGCGCACGGCAGCGGGCCGCGCGCCGGCGCCCGTCCCCGCGTCCGGCGCGTCCGACCGGTCCGCGCGCCGGGTCGGACCGAGGCTCAGCAGACCCGGCCCCGGGCCGCCGCCGGAGGCCGCGACGCCCGGACGGGGCGGGGCGATGCCCGCCTCGACGAGCTTGCGGCGCCCCTCGGCGGTGATCAGGTCGGTCGACCAGGGCGGGTCGAGCCGCAGCCGGACCCGGACGTCCGCGTACCCGGCCGCGCGCAGCCGCCGGTCCACGTCCGCGGCCATCTCGGCGACGGCGGGGCAGCCCGAGTACGTCGGGGTGAGCCACGCCGTCACGGCGCCGCCGTCCACCTCGACCTCGGACAGCACGCCCAGGTCGGCGAGGGTCAGCATGGGCAGCTCCGGATCGGGCACCTCCGACGCGACCTCCCACGCCCTGCCGCGGGCGACCGTTCCGGCCGCGGTCACCACGTCGCCCCCGGGTGTGCCCGGGCCAGCACCTGGAGCTCGGCCAGCAGCAGGCCCAGCGCCTCGGTGTGCACCCCGTCCCGGCCGGCCCGGCCGCCGACCGCCGCCAGCCCGGGGACGTCCGGCACGGCCAGCCCGGCCTCCGCGAGCACGCCCGCCAGCGAGGCCAGCACCGGCTCGCGCAGCGTCGCCGGGTCCGTACCGACCCGCAGCTCGACCGGATGCGCCGTGAACAGTTCCTCCAGCAGCGGCCAGACCGCGTCCACCCCGGCCTGCATCCGCCCGGCCGAGTACGGCGTCCCGTCGCCGAGCCGCAGCGTCCAGGCCGTCGCGTACTCGCGGTGGTAGGCGAGCTCCTTCACGCCCCGCGCGGCGACCGCCGCCAGCACCGGGTCCGCGTGCCCGGCCAGCGCCTCGTACAGCGCGCCGCGCGCCGTGGAGAAGAGCAGCAGCCGGGCGATCGAGAACGCGAAGTCCCCGTTCGGCGCCTCGACCAGGCGGACGTTGCGGAAGTCGCGCTCCTCCCGCCAGTACGCCAGGTCGTCCTCGGTGCGCCCGGACCCGTCGGCCTGCCCGGCCCGGGTGAGCAGCTGGCGGGCCTGGCCGAGGAGGTCGAGGCCGAGGTTGGCGAGCGCGACCTCCTCCTCCAGCTCCGGGGCCCGGGTGCACCACTCGATCAGCCGTTGGGAGAGGACGAGCGCGTCGTCGCTGAGCATCAGGCAGTAGGCGGCCAGGTCGGTGCCGTCCAGCCCGGGCGGCACGGTGGTGTCCACCCCGAGCAGCGGGTCGGCGAAGCCCGTCCCGTACGCCCAGCGGCCCTCGCCCTCGGGCTCGGGGGACGCCTCGGCGAGGCTCAGGTACACGTGGTCGTCGGTCATGGTTCGGCTGCTCCCGGTCAGATGTGCGGGACATCCTCGGGGATGTCGTAGAAGGTCGGGTGGCGGTAGACCTTGTCGCCGCTGGGCTCGAAGAAGGGGTCGCGCTCGTCCGGGGTGGAGGCGGTGATCGCGTCGGAGCGGACCACCCAGAGACTGACGCCTTCGTTGCGGCGCGTGTAGAGGTCACGGGCCGCGAGCAGGGCCATCCGGTCGTCGGCGGCGTGCAGCGAGCCGACGTGGACGTGGTTCAGGCCGCGCCGGGGGCGGACGAACACCTCGTAGAGCGGCCAGCCGGCCTTGGACTCGGTCACTTCCCGTTCTCCTCTTCCGCTTGCTGCGACTCCGCAGGCCGCTCCGCCTGCTGCGGCTCCGCCGGGTGGCGGGCTTCCGCGCGACGCTTCGCCGCGTAGGCGACGGCCGCCTCGCGGACCCACGCGCCGTCCTCGTGGGCGGCCCGGCGGCGCTCCGTCCGCTGGGCGTTGCACGGGCCCTGGCCGTGGATGACCCGGGTCAGCTCGGACCAGTCCGGTTCGCCGAAGTCCCAGCTGCCGCGGTCCTCGTTCCAGCTCAGGCGGGAGTCGGGAAGGGTGACCCCGAGGTGCTCGGCCTGCGGGACGGTCATGTCGACGAAGCGCTGCCGCAGCTCGTCGTTGGTGTGCCGCTTGATCCGCCAGGCCATCGAACGGGCGGTGTTCGGCGAGTCGGCGTCCGACGGGCCGAACATCATCAGCGACGGCCACCACCAGCGGTCGACCGCGTCCTGGACCATCCGGCGCTGCGCCTCGGTGCCGCGCATCAGCGTCATGAGCAGTTCGTAGCCCTGACGCTGGTGGAACGACTCCTCCTTGCAGATCCGGACCATCGCGCGGGCGTACGGGCCGTAGCTGCAACGGCAGAGCGGGACCTGGTTGCAGATCGCGGCGCCGTCGACCAGCCAGCCGATCACCCCGACGTCGGCGAAGGTCAGGGTCGGGTAGTTGAAGATCGACGAGTACTTCTGGCGGCCGGAGATCAGCTTCTCGGTCAGCTCGGCGCGGTCCACCCCGAGCGTCTCGGCGGCGGCGTAGAGGTAGAGGCCGTGACCGGCCTCGTCCTGGGCCTTGGCGAGCAGGATCGCCTTGCGGCGCAGGGACGGCGCCCGGGTGAGCCAGTTGCCCTCGGGCTGCATGCCGATGATCTCGGAGTGCGCGTGCTGCGCGATCTGGCGGATCAGGGTGGCCCGGTAGGCGTCGGGCATCCAGTCCCGGGGCTCGATCCGCTGCTCGGCCGCGATGACCGCTTCGAACAGCTCCTCCGGCGTCTGCCGCTCCGAGCCGGGCCCGCCGGTTCCGTGGGCCCGGCCCGCCTCGTCCGCCCGGCCCGCCTCGTCCGCCGGGCTCGTGCCGGGCGACTGCCGGGCGTGCTCGGGGACCGGCTCGGCCACCTCTGCTGTCACCGCGGTCCCCTCTCTCCTGTCCGTGTACCGCTGCCCCGGTGCGTCGACGACCTGCCTCGACCACCGACCGAGCAACCGACTGACCGTTCGGTCGGTACCATTGTGCGCGGTGAGGCGGCAGCATGACAAGAGACATCGACGGCACGGCACGGCGGAAAGCGGGAACGGGCCGTCACGGCAGGTGACGGCCGGCGAGCGCTCCGGGCGGCCGGTGACTGGTGGCCGGCGGCCGGCGACCGGCGGATCCTGGAATCCGCCGACCGCCGACCTCGGCCACCGGCCCTCGACCCACCACCGGCGGCTGCCAGCCTCGGCCGTCACCCCCGCGGTACGGCCGTGGCCGCACCGCGGGGGTGACGCTCAGCCCTCCGAGCGGTCGCGCAGGCGCGGCAGCGGCACGGCGAGGAGCGCCGCCAGCAGCGCGATCCGCGGCGCCAGCTGGTCGATCCGGATGTGCTCGTGCCGCGCGTGGGCTCCTCCGCCGACCGCGCCGAACCCGTCCAGCGTCGGCAGCCCGCGGGAGCCCGGCAGGTTGGTGTCACCCGCCCCGCCCGCCGGACCGCCGTCCAACTGCTGGCCGAGCACCGCCGCGAGCGAACGGACGTGACGCAGCAGCGGATTGCCGGACCGTTCCGGCCACGCGGGACGGCTGGACAGCACCTCCGTCCGCACCTTCGCCCCGGCCCGGAGTGCGGTCAGCCGGGCGAGACCGTCCAGCGTGCCGCGCTGCGCCTCGGTGGTGGAGAACCGCAGGCCGAGCTCGGCCTCGGCCCGGCCGGCCACCACGTTGGCACGACTGCCGCCGCTGATCCGGCCCGCGTTGAGCTCCGTGCCGGGCTGGTTGACGAGGCCCCGTACCGCGACCAGCTGGTCGACCAGTTCGTCCACCGCCGAGACGCCCTCGGCGGCGTCGTTCCCGGCATGCGCCTCGCGCCCGGTGACGGTGAGCCGCACCCGGGTCGAGCCACGGCGGGCGGTCTTGAGCCGACCGTCCGGGTGCGGCGGTTCGAGACCCAGCACGGCGGCCGCGCCGCGCAGTTGACGTTCGACGACGCGGCGGCCGTCCGGACTGCCGACCTCCTCGTCGGAGACGACGACCAGGCGGACGGTGCGGTGCGGCTGCTGGCCGAGGTCGGCGAGCAGCGCGAACGCGCCCTCCAGAGCGGCGAGTCCGCCCTTCATGTCGACCACGCCCGGCCCGCTGAGGACGCCGTCCTGCTCGGTGACCGGCCAGTCGGCGAGGGTGCCGACGGGCCAGACGGTGTCGTGGTGTCCGACGACCAGGAGGTGCGGCAGCGCCTCGTCCCGCCCCTCCCACTGGAACACCAGGTGATCACCTGCCGGGCCGGGTTCGCGCCGGAAGGTCGCACCGGTGGCCCGGAAGCCCGCGGCCAACTCCTCGGCGAGGGCGTCGAGTCGGGGCGCGTCGCCGCTGGGGGACTCGATCCGTGCGAGGTCGGCGCAGCGGCGGCGGACGGCGCCGGCCAGCGTCCGGGCCCGGGTGGTGAGGGCCTGGGGCAGACCGGGAAGCGCGGCGGTGGGACCGGTCTGGCCCTCGCCTTCGGGAACGGCCGGAGTGTGGGGGGCCGCTGCGGGGGGTGGTGCGGCGGCGGGTGCGGGGGTGGCCGGAGCGAGGGCGGTTCGGGCGTTGACGGCGGTTCCGGGCCCGGTCACGCCGGGTGCGGCGGCGGTCCTGGTCGGCTCGGCCGTGGTGACGGCTGTGTCGACGACCGTGTCGGTGGAGGTGGCGGCAACGGTCGTTGCGGCAACGGCCGCACCGGTCGTGGCGGTTTCACCGGCCGGGCCGGTCGTACTGGTCGTACTGGTCCTGCCGGCCTTGCCGGTCGTACTGATCTTGTTAGTCGGATCGGTCGGATCGGTCGCGCCGGTCGGGTCGGCGGTGACAGTGGTGACGGTCGGTGCGGCGGACGGCCGGACGGCTTGAGGACTCAACGCTCGCCTCCCCGGCCGCCGCCGGTATACAGCGGCCGGTCCGGACGGCCCGGCCGGCCGGGCTGCCCGGCCCCGACCTGACCGGCAGAACCGGCGGGACCGGTGGGAACGGCGGCCCGTCGGAACGGTCCGTCCGGTCCAAGTGCGCTGGAACGGCTGGGCGGCATGCTTGGCATTTCGTCCTCCTCGCTCGATCCGGCGGCCCCGGTCGTCCCGGGGCCCCCGGTGGACATCGGCATCGACCACGGCGGGCGCAGACACCTGCACCACCACAGAGAAGCCGAGATGTGAGCCTAGAAGAACCGTTCGGTTTCCTGCGAGGTGGCCCTGCTCCCAGAGTGCCGGGACGGGGCCCCACCCCGAACGTCCGACCGCGGAACGACAGTCGGCGCACGGCGTGCGGGCCTGACTCGACGCACGGACGCGGTCGCCGGATCGCGCCCACCTCCACCATGGACCCGACGCCGGGGTTCGGCAGCGCAAGACGCCAAGGCTCGTCTTTTCCAGGCCAGATGGGTGACACCGACTCGGCCGACAGTACTGGCCGACAGTGGTCGGGAACGCCCGGTACGAACGGATCAGGACGGAACGAACCAGGGTGAACCATGCTGAATCCCCCGGAGCGGAACCGGGCGACCGGTCGGACGGTCGGACGGTCGGACGGTCGGACGGTCGGACGGGGACCGAACGAACCGGGCGAGGGATCAGGACGGGGGCGGGAGGGGCGCCCGCCCACCGACCGGCCCGGGCACCCTCGGCCTCGATTCCATGACGGTGGATCAGCTCCGGGCCGACCCCTGCTTCCGCACAGGCCCCCACCCCCGCCCGTTCGTGTGCCACCCCGCCCACGTGCCGACGGAGGTGTCGGCGGAGCGTCCCGACGGAAGGTGCCGGGGCGGCGCCGAGCAGGGCGGCGACATCCGCTCGATGGTGGATCGAGCCGCCGATTGACAAATGACAGATGACAGATTTTGAATTCTGTCAGAACCCGTGCCATAGTCGAACCGGGCCACCCTCCCTCCGGCCCGTCCCCTCCCCCACCCCGCCAGGAGTCGCGCATGTCCGCCACCGCCCACCCGGTCCCCCGCCGCACGCTCGGCGCCACCGGACCCACCACCTCCGCCCTCGGCCTCGGCTGCATGGGCATGTCCGACCTCTACGGCCCGGCCGACGAGGCCGAGAGCATCGCCACCATCCACGCCGCGCTCGACGCCGGCATCACCCTGCTCGACACCGGCGACTTCTACGGCATGGGCCACAACGAACTGCTGATCCACGAGGCGCTGCGCGGCCGTGACCGCGAGGAGGTCCGGATCAGCGTGAAGTTCGGCGCCCAGCGCGGCCCGGACGGCCAGTGGCTCGGCTACGACGCCCGCCCCGCCGCCACCAAGACCGCCCTCGCCTACACCCTGCGCCGCCTGCGCACCGACCACATCGACGTCTACCGCCCGGCCCGGCTCGACCCGGCCGTGCCGGTCGAGGAGACCGTCGGCGCGATCGCCGACCTGGTCAAGGCCGGCTACGTCCGCCACATCGGCCTGTCCGAGGTCGGCGCCGACACCCTGCGCCGCGCCGCCGCCGTCCACCCGATCAGCGACCTTCAGATCGAGTACTCGCTGATCTCGCGCTCCGTCGAGGCCGAGATCCTGCCCACCGCCCGCGAGCTGGGCATCGGCGTCACCGCGTACGGAGTCCTGTCGCGCGGCCTGCTCAGCGGCCACTGGCAGAACGACCGCGCGCTGTCCGGCACCGACTTCCGCGGCCACAGCCCGCGCTTCCAGGGCGACAACCTGACCCACAACCTCCGGCTCGTCGAGGCGCTGCGCGCCGTGGCCGCCGAGCGGGGCGCCAGTGTCGCGCAGGTCGCGATCGCGTGGGTGGCCTCCCGCGGCGAGGACGTCGTCCCGCTGGTCGGCGCCCGCCGCCGGAACCGGCTCACCGAGGCGCTCGGCTCCCTGGACGTGACCCTCACCGGCGCCGATCTCGCGGCGATCGAGGCGGCGGTCCCCGCCGGGTCGGCCGCCGGGGACAGGTACGCTGCCGCCCAGATGGCCCATCTCGACAGCGAGCACTGAACCGCGGGGGCGCAGGCGTCCGCCGCGACCGCAGTACGCTGCCGGAAAAGGGCCGTCCGTACCCGCACCGCCCGCCGGTACGGGTACGGACACCCCCGTCAGCCCGACGCCCGCCCGCCACCCCGCGGGCGGACGCACCACCCGTAAGGACGTACCGCCCCCGTGGCCACGGACAGCGCACTCACCGCCGAGCAGATCCTGAGCGCGACGGAGGACGCCCTCAGGCGCTTCGGCCCGGCGAAGGCCACCGTCGTGGACGTGGCCCGCACCCTCGGGGTGAGCCACGGCAGCGTCTACCGGTTCTTCCCGAGCAAGGCGGCACTGCGCGAGGCCGTCACCCAGCGGTGGCTGGACCAGGCCCACCACGACCTGCAGTCCGTCGCCGCCGAGGCGGGCCCGGCCTCCGAGCGCCTGCACCGCTGGCTGGTGACGCTGTTCGCCGCCAAGAGGAAGAAGGCGCTCGACGACCCGCAGCTCTTCGCCACCTACATGACGCTGGTCGGCGAGAACAGCAGCACCGTCGAGGCCCACGTGGAGACGCTGATCCGCCAGATCGGCCAGATCGTCCGGGACGGCGTCGAGGCCGGGGAGCTCCGGGACTCCGGGACCGGTTCGACCGCGCGCGCGGTGTTCGAGGCGACCGCGCACTTCCACGACCCGGCGTACGCGGGCGAGTGGTCCGACCCGGCGGCCCAGGAACGGTTCGAGGCGCTCTGGGGGCTCGTCCTCGGCGGCCTGGCCGCCAAGCCCTGACGACAGCGGGCGCCCGGGCGCCCGTCGACCGTCCGGGGCAGCCCCGGCGCCGCTACTTCTCCGACTGCGTGATCCGCACCGTGTTGCCCGAGGGGTCGCGGAACGCGCAGTCGCGCGGGCCCCAGGCCTGGTCGACGGGCTCCTGGAGGACCTCGGCCCCGAAGGCCCGGACCTTCTCGAAGGTGGCGTCGAGGTCGTCGGTGCGGAAGACGAACATCGGCAGCACGCCCTTCGTCAGCAGCGCCTGGAGGGCGTCGCCGTCCGCCTGGGAGCGGCCGGCGTGCGGCTCCGAGAGCACGATCTCCAGGCCCGGCTGGGCGGCACTGCCGAGGGTGACCCAGCGGAAGTCGCCCGAGGCGACGTCGTTCCGCACCTCAAGACCGAGCGCGTCGCGGTAGAAGGCGAGCGAGTCGGTCAGGTCGTTGACGGTGATGTTGCAGTACTTCAGTGCGATGTCCATGCGAGTCACGCTAGGCGGCAGCCGGGTCACCCGCTTCTCGAATCCTGCTCGATCCGTAGGCCGGACCGTCGCCCGGTCCAACGCCCGGCCCGTCGCCCGGCCCGTCGCGCGGGTCTTCCGGGGTCATGGCACCAGGGTCCGAAGGCCCGGACAGCGGGGCCCCGAGCCGGAGGGCCCCGGAGCCGTCGGGGCGGCGGTCCGCCACCGCCGGGTCGAACGGGTCGGCCCGGTCAGTCCCGTGCATGCACGACGAGCCGGTTCCGCTCCCCGTCGAAGGTGGCGCCCAGGGCCCGGGCCTCGCGTCGGCCGCCCGCGAAGAGGCCCTGCCGGTCGACGTGGACGGTCAGGAGGTCGTGGTCGTCGATCACCTCGGAGATGCCCCGGGTGTCGATGGTGTCCGCCCAGGCGTCCAGGTTCCGGCCGAACCACACCGGCAGGCCGCACGGACCGGCGACCGCGTCCCAGAAATCGTCGAGGGAGTCGATCGGCCGGCCCCGCAGGTTGACGATCAACTCGCTGTGCGTCATCACAGCAGGGTAGCCCGACCCGGGCGGACCCGGGCGGACCCGGCGGCCGGCCCGGGAGGCACCCGGCGGTCAGTCCCTGGAGTGCCCGAAGAAGATCCGGTAGAGGAGCAGCAGCACCAGCGCGCCGCCGATCGCCGACGCCCAGGTCGCCAGGTCGAAGAACTGCGTCGTCACCGGCCGGTCCAGGAAGCGTGCGGAGATCCAGCCGCCGACGAACGAGCCGGCGACGCCGATCAGGGTGGTCACCACCAGGCCCCCGGGTCCCGCCCCGGCAGCAACAGCTTGGCCAGGGCTCCGGCCACCAGGCCCAGCACGATCCATGCAACGAAGCTCATGCGTCCTCCCGCCCTCATGTCGGCTCGGCGGCCCGCGCCGGCCGTCCTGCCCGGAGGGACGCCGCCGTGCGCCCCCGTGGTTCCGGTGCGCCGGGCGTGGCACCGGCCGCACCGCCCGGCACCACCGGGATACTTCCGCCATGCGCATCCTGATCGCCACCGCCGGCTCACGCGGCGACGTCGCCCCCTTCACCGGGCTCGGAGCGCGGCTGCACGCGGCCGGCCACCAAGTCGCCGTCGCCACCCACACCACCTTCGCGGACACGGTCCGGTCCGCCGGCCTGGAGTTCTGGCCGCTGCCCGTCGACCCGCGCGCCGAACTCGCCTCCGAACGGGGGCAGAACCTCCTCCGGACCGGCACCGGCCCGCTCGGCATCGTCCACCTCACGCGCCTTGCACGGTCGTTCATGCCGGGGCTCGGCGACGCCATCGCGGCGGCCACCTCGGCCGGCGCGGACCTGCTGCTCACCACCGGCACCACGGCCGCCCTCGGCCAGGTGGTCGCCGAGGCGGCCGGGATCCCCACCCTGACACTCCAGCTCCAACCCATGGCCCCGACCAGGGAGTTCGCCCCGGTGGTCACCGGGACCCGGTCGCTCGGCGCGGCCGGCAACCTGCTCGCCGGACACGCGGTCCAGGCCGCCGTCGACCACCTCTTCGCCCCGGCCGTACGCGGTCTCCGCCGCCAACTCGGCCTTCCCCAGCGGAGCGTGGCGCACGCGAGGAGCTCCCACTCGGTCCTGCACGGCTTCTCTCCGGTCGTCGTCCCGCGGCCCGCCGACTGGCGCCCCGGGCTCGCCGTCGCCGGGTACTGGTGGCCGCACACCGATCCCGGCTGGCAACCTCCGCAGCGGCTCCTCGACTTCCTCGCCGCCGGGCCTCCGCCCGTCTACGTGGGCTTCGGCAGCCTGGTCGTGCCCGACCCCGAACGCCTCACCCGGACGGTCCTCGCCGCACTGCGCGCCGCCCGGGTCCGCGCCGTCCTGCAGTCCGGCTGGAGCGGCCTCGTCACCGCCGACAGCGACGACGTCCTCACCATCGGCGACACCCCGCACGACTGGCTGTTCCCCCGCGTGGCCGCCACCGTCCACCACGCGGGCGCCGGCACCGCCGCCGCCACCCTCCGCGCCGGCACACCGACCGTCCCCGTCCCGGCCCAGCTCGACGCCCCGTTCTGGTCCACCCGCCTCACCCGCCTCGGCACCAGCCCCGGCCCCGTCCCCCTCCCCCAGCTCACCGCCGCCCGCCTCGCCACCGCGATCCGCCGGACCCTCGACACCCCCCACCACCGCAACTGCGCCCGGGCCCTCGCCACCGCCCTCACCGCCGAGGACGGCACCGCCAAGGTCCTCACCGCCATCGACCGCCTCACCGACTCCCACTCCCGGTAACCTGACGGCCGGATCCCGCCGACGGCCCAACTCGCCCCGAACGACCGAAATGACCGAACCCCAGCAACTTGCTCGAACCACCCACCACCCCTGACAACCCCCCAGCTCCCGAACTCTGCTCCCCGCACCTGCGGGGCTGTTCCCGACCCGGGCGGGGTGAAGGAGTTCCTCAAGAGCTGCTCCCCGCGCCTGCGGGGATGTTCCCTGCCAGCCCTCCGCCCTGCGCTTCCCCTCGACCTGCTCCCCGCGCCTGTGGGGGTGCCGCCTTCGCCGTCTGCCGGCGCCGTGCCGCCTTGGGCGCCGCGGGCCATGTGCGGGAGATCGCCCGCCTGTCCGGCCGGCCATGGAGAGTGGCGTACCGGCCATCCTCCTTACCCTTCCTTGCAAATGTTCATGCCAATCGACAGGCTGTACGTGTCCGTACGGCTGCCGTACCGACCGGTCACCGGCCCACCGCGGACGTCGTCAGTTGGCCCTACGTCCGGTCCGGCATCCCGGGGCCGGGACGGCGCGAACGGCACCAAGGCGCACCTGAACCGTCCGAGAAGAGATGAGGAAGAAGCATGCGCAAGATCGCGATGGCCATGACCGCCCTGTCGCTCGCCGTGGGAACGGGGATCGCCGCGGCCCCCGGCGCCGTGGCGGCGACGACGTGCCCGAGCGGGGCGGTCTGTATCCGCGAGTTCGGCGGAGACATCCTGAGCAAGAACATCTTCTACAGCTACGGCGCCCACAACCTCGACAACGTCACCGGGTACCACATACTCGCCAACAGCCAGACCGGCGGCGCGGGCTTCGAGCTCTGCCGGGGCTACAACGGCACGGACTGCTCGATCACGTACCGCACCACGGGTGACTACCCCTCGATCGACTTCACGCCGATCAACTCCATCCTCCTCGTGCCGTAGTCGGGCGTAGTGGGCCACCGGCCCGCGGCCGCTCGCCCGCCGGCCTGTGGTGCTCCGGCCGGTCTTCCCGATCCGTGGTCGACTGGCGGGAGACGGCTGGTGCTGCGGGCGGCCCGTTGGCGCGGTAGGCACCCTCCCCGCGCGCCTGCGAAGTGGGTTCCGGGGGGTGGTGGCGCCGGGGCGGCCTGGCTACGGCAGGCGCGGGATGAGGTCGGTCCCGTAGGCGTCGATGGTGGACTCGACGGCGTCGTGCATGGCGTAGATGGCGAACTGGTCGACGCCGAGGGAGCGGAGCTGTTCGAGGCGGGCGAGGTGGGCGTCGGGCGGGCCGATGAGACAGAACCGGTCGACGATCTCGTCGGGGACGAAGGCGGTGTCGGGGTTCCCGGCGCGGCCGTGGTGGCTGTAGTCGTAGCCCTGCCGGTCCTTGATGTAGGCGGTGAGGGCTTCGGGGACGAGGTCGGAGTGCTCGCCGTAGTGGGTGACGAGGTCGGCGACGTGGTTGCCGACCATGCCGCCGAACCAGCGGCACTGTTCGCGGGCGTGGGCGAGGGCGGCCGGCGAGTCGTCGGCGGTGACGTAGGCGGGCGCGGCGACGCAGACGGTCACCGCGTCGGGGTCGCGGCCCGCCTCGGTGGCGGCCCGGCGGACGGCCTTGACCATGTACTCGGTGAGGTAGGGGTCGGCGAGTTGGAGGATGAAGCCGTCG
The DNA here is from genome assembly GCF_042726075.1 of Kitasatospora sp. NPDC127035. Taxonomy (NCBI): domain Bacteria; kingdom Bacillati; phylum Actinomycetota; class Actinomycetes; order Kitasatosporales; family Streptomycetaceae; genus Kitasatospora; species Kitasatospora sp. NPDC127035. Next base: position 27,869 of record NZ_JBHXDN010000012.1, read on the forward strand.
GCCTGGCGCCCCGTCAGGGCGAGGGCCTTGGGCCCGTAGGCGCCCATCCAGACCGGCAGGGCGGCGCCTTCGCCGACCCACGGCAGGTGCATCTCCGTGCCGTCGACCTCGGCGGTCCGGCCCTCGGCCAGCTCCTTGATGGCGTGCATGGCCTCGGACAGTCGGGCGAGGGTGGCGGGATGCCGGCCGGCGACCCGCATCGCGGAGTCGCCGCGCCCGATGCCGCAGACCGTGCGGTTGCCGTACATGTCGTTGAGGGTGGCGAAGAGGGAGGCGGTGACCTCCCAGGTCCGGGTGGAGGGGTTGGTGACCATCGAGCCGACGGTGAGCGTGCTGGTCTCGGCGAGGATGCGGCTGTAGATGACGAAGGGCTCCTGCCACAGGACGCAGGAGTCGAACGTCCATCCGTGACTGAAGCCGGCCCGCTCGGCGCGGACCATGCGGTCGACGAGCAGGCTGGCGGGCGGGTCGGTCTGCAGCACGAGGCCGATGTCCATGGCGGGCTCCGGAGGTCGGGAGGAGGGGGAACGGGAACCCGCCCGGGCCGTGACCCGGGCGGGCGGAGGGGCAAGGACGGCCGGAGGCCGGGGAGGTGGGCCCGGACGGGCGGGGCTCAGTCCAGGTACCGGCAGGTGTCCCGGCGCAGGAAGGTGCCGTGGCCGGCCCGCCCGAGCCAGGTGCCGTGGTCGAGGACGACCGTGCCCCGGGAGAGGACGGTGCGGGCGCGGCCGGTGAGCGTGCGCCCCTCGTACGCCGAGTAGTCGACGTTCATGTGGTGGCTCGCGGCGGAGACGGTCTGGACGGCGTTGGGGTCGTAGACGACCACGTCGGCGTCGGCACCGGGAGCGATGGTGCCCTTGCGCGGGTGCAGGCCGAACATCCGGGCGGGCGTGGTGCAGGCGATCTCGATCCAGCGGCGGCGGCTCAGTCGCCCGTCGACCACGGCCTGGTGGAGCAGGTCCATGCGGTTCTCCACGCCGGGCAGACCGTTGGGGATCTTCGAGAAGTCGCCGCGGCCGAGCTCCTTCTGCCCGGTGTAGCAGAACGGGCAGTGGTCGGTGGAGACCACCTGGAGGTCGTTGGTCCGCAGGCCGCGCCAGAGCGCCTCCTGGTGCTCCCGGGGGCGCAGCGGCGTGCTGCACACGTACTTGGCCCCCTCGAAGCCGTCGGCGCCCTCCTCGGCGAGGTTGTCCGTGGAGAGGAAGAGGTACTGGGGGCAGGTCTCGCCGAAGACGGGGAGGCCCTCGTCGCGGGCCCGGGCGAGTTCGGCGAGGGCGGAGGCCGCGGAGACGTGGACGACGTAGAGGGGGCTGCCGGCGACCTGGGCGAGCTTGATGGCGCGGTGGGTGGCCTCGGCCTCCAGGAGTTCGCGGCGGACCTCGCCGTGGTACCGGGGGGCGGTGCGGCCGGCGGCGAGGGCCTGTTCGACGAGGACGTCGATGGCGATGCCGTTCTCGGCGTGCATCATGATCAGCCCGCCGTTGGCGGCGCCGCGCTGCATGGCGCGCAGGATGCGGCCGTCGTCGCTGTAGAAGACGCCGGGGTAGGCCATGAACAGCTTGAAGGAGGTGGACTCGCCGGAGTCGACGAGGGCGTCCATCTCCTTGAGGACCGCGTCGTTGACGTCGGAGACGATGGTGTGGAAGGCGTAGTCGACGGCGCACGTGCCGTCGGCCTTGGCGTGCCAGGCGTCGAGACCTTCGCGGAGGCTGCCGCCGACGGGCTGGACGGCGAAGTCGACGATGGTCGTGGTGCCGCCCCAGGCGGCCGCGCGGGTGCCGGTCTCGAAGGTGTCGGAGGCGTGGGTCCCGCCGAACGGCAGTTCCATGTGGGTGTGGGCGTCGACGCCGCCCGGGATCACGTAGTGGCCGGCGGCGTCGATCAGGGTGTCGGCGGTCCAGGCGAGGGCGGCCTCGCTGCCGGTGGTGGCGAGGGCGACGATGCGCTCGCCCTCGATGAGGACGTCGGCGCGGAGTTCCTCGGTGGCGGTGATGACGAGGCCGCCGCGGATGACGGTGCGGGTGGTCATGGTGTGGTCGTCCCCCTCACGCCTCGGCCAGCGGCCCGTACGCGTCGGGGCGGCGGTCGCGGTAGAACGCCCACTGCTGCCGGACCTCCTCGATGAGGCCCATGTCGAGGTCGCGGACGACGAGTTCCTCCTCCTTGTCGGAGGCGACCTCGCCGACGAACCGTCCGCGCGGGTCGACGAAGTAGGAGGTCCCGTAGAAGTCGTTGTCGCCGTACTCCTCGGTGCCGACGCGGTTGATGGAGGCGACGAAGTACTCGTTGGCGACGGCGGCAGCGGGTTGTTCGAGCTGCCAGAGGTACGCGGAGAGGCCGCGGCTGGTGGCGGAGGGGTTGTAGACGATCTGCGCGCCGGCGAGTCCCAGGGCCCGCCAGCCCTCGGGGAAGTGGCGGTCGTAGCAGATGTAGACGCCGACCTTGCCGACGGCGGTGTCGAAGACGGGCCAGCCGACGTTGCCGGGCTTGAAGTAGTACTTCTCCCAGAAGCCCTTGACCTGCGGGATGTGGTGCTTGCGGTACTTGCCGAGGTAGCTGCCGTCGGCGTCGATCACCGCGGCGGTGTTGTAGTAGACGCCGGGCTGCTCCTCCTCGTAGACGGGGACGACGAGGACGAGGCCGAGTTCGCGGGCGAGTTCGGCCATCCGGCGGACGGTGGGTCCGTCGGGCACGGGCTCGGCCCAGCGGTAGTGCTCGGGTTCCTGGACCTGACAGAAGTACGGGGCGTTGAAGACCTCCTGGAAGCCGAGGATCTGCGCGCCCTGCGCGGCGGCCTCGCGGGCGTACCGCTCGTGGAGGGCGATCATGCTCTCCTGGTCGCCGGTCCACCGGGTCTGGACGAGGGCGGCACGGACGATCTGCGACATGGGTACCTCCGCAACTCCGCGGTCCGTCCGGGGGTCGGGCCTGCGGTCTGAGGGTTGACGGGGCGGTTCTGCCTGCGGCACCGCGGACGGCACCGCACTACGGGCCACGTGGAGCGCCGCGCACGGCTCCGCGCGCCGGCGCGTTCCGGCACGACCGTGCACGGTGTCTACGTGCGTAGAAAGTTGGTGCGTCGACCGTAGGCCCGGCCTCGGTCGCCTGACAATACGTCGGACGTAACGCGCCCGGGGCGATCCTGTTACGCGGACACGCGGGGTCTCGTAGATGGGATGAAACGGTCATCTACCCCGGCAGTGCTCGCCTTACTCATTCGGGTGAATCGTGTGCGAGGTGGTGCGGGTCCGGGCAAGAGGGTTGATGATGCTGCTCCGGTCCGTCGCCGGGCGGTCGCCGACGGTGAGCCACCGCCGGTCCCCGGCCCCGGCGTTCGGTCGTTCACGCGTGTGCAGGGGGAGGTGGACGTGACGGCTGTACCCGAGGAGGGCGGAGGCCCCGCGCACCCGGCCCGCTCGTACCCGGCGCCTCCGCACCCGGCGCGCCGACGCCCGGTACCGGCGTGGGCCGGAGTCCTGCTCGGGCTCGGCGTCCCGGTACCGGCCGCCCTCGGGTGGCTGCTCTTCGCGCGGTGGACGGCGGACGGCCAGGGCGCCCGGGACATCCGCCTCCAGCTGGCCGGCTCCCGCTCCGCCGCCGCGGCCGTGGTCGCCGACCGGGCCGCCGACTTCCGCGCGTCCCTGGACGCGGACCTCTGGCTGGTCTGCGGCTACTCGGTGACGCTGACGGCCGCCGGGATGCTCGGCGGATACGTGTTCACGCGGCCGCACTGGAGGCTGGTCGCGCTCGTCGCCGGCCTCGCGGGCGTGCTGGCGGGTGCCTGTGACCTCGCCGAGGACCTCCTGCTCGACGCCGGGCTGGGCGGGGGCGGTCCCGGACCGGCGGGCGGTGACACACCCTTCCTGGCGGCGGCCGCGTTCGCCACCGTGAAGTGGCTGCTGCTCCTGCCCGCGGGGGTGGTCGGCACGGTGGTCTGCTCCGCCACCGTCCACCGGGCCGCGCGCGGGGTGCTGCGGCGGCCTGCGGAGGAGACGGCCGGCGGGCCGAACGGCGGGCCGGACGGCGAGACGACCCACGGTCCGAACCGCGGGCCGAACGGCGGGACGAGCGTCGTACCGGAGGCCGGGTCGAGCGCCGTCCACGGCGACGAACCGGACGGCGGACCGGATCACGGACCCGACGGCGGACCCGACGCCGAACCGGACCGCGGACCGGAGCTGATCCCCCCGTGGCCGGTGGCGACGGCGCGGGGCGGACGGTGGCCACCCGGACCTCGGACCCACGGGCCGCTCACCCGACAGGCCCGCTGGCGCAACGCCGCCCGGGTCCCGCCCGGCCGCGAGCACGCCCCGCTCGGCTTCTGCGTCTCCGGCGGCGGCATCCGCTCGGCCTGCGTCACCCTCGGGGCCCTCCAGTCCCTGCGCCCGTGGCTGAAGCAAGCCCGCTACCTGGTCTCCGTCTCCGGCGGCGGCTACACGGTCGGCGCCATGCAGCTGGCGCTCAGCGACTCCGCGCCGGCCTGCCCCGTCCGGGCCGTCTCCGGTCTGACCGCCGACACCGTGCTGGAGCCCGGATCCCCCGAGGAGGACCACCTCCGACGCCACGCCAAGTACCTGGCGGACGGCGCGGGCGAGTGGCTGGTCGCCCTGGGCACGCTGCTGCGCGGCCTCGTCGCGGCGCTCGCCCTGCTGCTCGCCTCCGTCCTGGTGATCGGCCTGGGGCTGAGCCGCTTCTACCACCTCGTACCGCTCACCGACCTGGACGCCCTGGCCGCCGTCGGCCTGCACACCCAAGGCCCGGTCACCGGGGGCGGCGTCGGCGGGCCCGGGCTCGGCCCGCTCGCCCTCCGCGCCCCCGCCCTGCTCACCCTGGCCGGGCTGCTGACGGCGGCCGCCCTGGGCTGGCTGCTCTGGCTGCTGACCTTCTCCTGGCTCGGCTGGGACACCCTCCTGCCGCGCGTCCTGCGCCGGTTCTCGCAGGCCGCACTCGCCGTGGCGGCCCTGGTCACGCTCGGCGTCCTGGCCGTACCCGGGCTGGCCTGGGGCGCGGTCCGGCTGCAACAGGCGCTCGCCGTCGGCGCACGGCAGACCGGCGCCGGCATAAGCGCCACCGTGCTGCTCAGCTACCTGGCCCTGCTGCTCGGGATCCTCTGGCACGGCCGGCACGCCATCGAACAAGGGGCGGCGGTGCTCGGCGGGCTGGTCCGCGGCACCCGGCGGATCGGCGGCAGCCTCACCGGGCGGATCGCCGAGTACCTGGTGCTCTGGTCGGCGCTGGCCGCGCTCACCGCGGGCGCGCTGCTGGCGCTCGGCTGGGCGGTGGCCACCGGGCACGCCTGGCCGCCGGCCGCGCAGCTCCTGCTGCCCCTGGTCCTCGGCACCGTCGGCCTCAACCTCGACCAGACATGGATGGGCCTGCACCCCTTCTACCGTCGGCGCCTCGCCGCCGCGTTCGCCGTCCGCCGCTCGGTCGAGCGCGGTGACGGCGGCCAGGACGGTGCCGGTGCCAGTGCCAGTGCCAGTGCCAGTGACCGTGACGGCGGGGAGGTGCTCGCCCGGCCGTACCACTTCTTCCGCGAGCAGACCCGCCTCAGCCACTACGGCGCCCGGCACCCCGACTTCCCGCAGGTGATCTTCGCCGCGGCGGCCAACCTCTCCGGCAACGCGCGCACGCCGCCCGGCCGCCGGGCGGTCTCGTTCACCTTCTCGTCCGACTACGTGGGCGGACCGGACGTCGGGTACGCCCGCACCGACCTGCTGGAGCGACGCACCCGGCGGCACATCGGCCGGGACCTCACGGTGCAGTCCGCGATGGCCGTCTCCGGCGCGGCGTTCTCGTCCGCGATGGGCCGTCAGTCGCGCGGCTACCAGGGGCTGTTCGCGATCACCAACGCGCGGCTCGGGACCTGGCTGCCCAACCCGGCGGCGCTCGCCCCGCTCTGGGCCGCCGACCGGGACTGGCGGTACGCGCCGCAGCCCGCCGTCCGCCGGCTCCCCTACCAGCTGCGCGAGGTCTGCGGCCGGTACCCGATGGACGCGCGGTTCCTGCTCACCACCGACGGCGGCCACTACGAGAACCTCGGACTCGTCGAACTCCTGCGGCACGGCGTGCGGACGGCGGTCTGCATCGACGCCAGCGGCGACTCGACCTTCGCCGCCACCCTGGCGGCGGCGATCACCCTGGCCCGCGAGGAGCTGGGCATCACCATCACCCTCCGCGAACCGGACCTGCTGATCCCGGGCAGCGCCGGGACCGCGGGCGCCGCCGGGGACGGCCCCCACGGGAGCCCCTCCTCCGACGGGGCCGGGCACCCGCCACTGCGCGGCCTGGCGGCGCGGCTGGCCGACCGGCTCTCCGCCCGGGCGGTGGTCGTCGGTGACATCGAGTACCCGTGGCCGCTCGACCTGGACGACGGCCGCTCCGCGGACGGCGCCGATCCGTCGGCCGCCCGGCGGGGCACGCTGATCGTCGCCCAGGCCGCCCTCACCGCCGGCATGCCGTACGAGTTGCACGCGTACGCGATGACCGACGCGTCCTTCCCGAACGACAGCACCAGCGACCAGTGGTTCGACCACCGGCAGTTCGACGCCTACCAGACCCTCGGCCGGTACCTCGGCGAGCAGGCCGAACCCGCGGTGAAGGCGGCCCTGTCCGGCGCCGGGCCGAGAGCCACGTCCGGGACCCGGGCCGGTTCGGGCTCCGGAACCGGGACCGGGACCCCGGCCGGGACCGCCGCCGATACCGCTTCCGGGGCCGCCCCCGGCACCGGACCGGCGCCCCCGTCGGGGGCCGCGTCGGTTCCTCTGCCCGGGCCCGCTCCGGCGCCGGACGCCGAGGTGGCGGGCGGTCCGCCGACCGGTCCGCCCGCCCCGCCCGATCGGGCGCGCGGCCCGCGACCATGAGGGTGCTCGCTTGACTCGTGCCCGTTCCGTCGGGAAGGATCCGGCGCATGGACTCCGGCACCACTCTGGTCTGCCGCCTGCACGTCGATCTCCGACGCCAGGCGAGTTCCATCTGTGCCTGTTGACCCTGTCCTTCCCCGCCGGCCCCTCCCTGTGACCCTCCCCAGGACCCGCGCCGCGCACCCGCTCTCCTGACGCGCCTCCCCGTGTGACCCGCCTCCGGCCGCCCCGTCGGCCCGGCGCACCGCACCCGGGCACGGCCGTACCGCCGCCGCACGGCACCACCCAGCGCCCGCCTTCCCCGAGGACACCCACATGAGCCTGGACCTCGCCACCGACACGCTCGCCTCCGCCGTATCCGTCGCATCCGCCGCCGCCACCTCGGCTGCGGCGTCCCCTGCCACCGCCTCCCCGGCCGCGTCCGTCCCCGGCGCCCCCGTTCCCGGCACGTCCGCCCCCGGCGCCCCCGTCACCGGCGCCTCCACCGCCGGCGCCGACGCTCCCGGCGGCAGCGCGGCCGGGAGAGCGACCGGCACGGCGGCCCCGACCGGGTCCGGCACCGTCGTCACCGAGGAGGGCCGGGTACCGCTCACCCCGAGCGCGCTGCGGGCCGTCGTCCGCGAGCTGGCCGAGCAGCCCGACCAGTGGATCCACCACGTCCGGCTCTCCACCGAGGAGCGCTGGTACCGGCGGCTGGTCGCCGACGACGACCACGAGGTCTGGCTGATCAGCTGGCTGCCCGGCCAGTCGACCGGGTTCCACGACCACGGCGGCTCGCGCGGCGCGTTCACCGTGGCGCTGGGCGAGCTGGAGGAGCTGTCGCTCGGCGGCCCGGAGCAGGGCCTGCTGATCCGCCGGATCCAGTCCGGAACCACCCGCGCGTTCGGGCCCGAGTACGTGCACGACGTCCGCAACACCGCGTCCGGACCGGCGGTCACGCTGCACGCGTACTCGCCGCCGCTCAGCTCCATGGCGCACTACGAACTGCGGGCCGGCGGCCTGGTCCGCACCTCCGAGGAAGGACCCGAACAGTGGTGACCACGATCGACGACCTGGTGGCGCGCTCCCGTGAGGGGGTCCACCGGCCGGGGGCCGAGGAGGCCTACCGGGCCCAGCTGGACGGCGCCCTGCTGGTGGACATCCGGCCGGCGGCGCAGCGGGCGGCCGAGGGGGAGATCCCGGGCTCGCTGATCATCGAGCGGAACGTGTTGGAGTGGCGGCTCGACCCGACGGGCAGTCACCGGATCCCGGAGGCCGCGGGACACGACGTGGCGGTGGTCGTGGTCTGCTCGGAGGGGTACGCGTCGAGCCTGGCGGCCGCCTCGCTGCGCGAGCTGGGTCTGCACCGGGCGACCGACCTCGACGGCGGTTTCGTCGGGTGGGCCGCCGCCGGACTGCCGACGCGTCAGGGCGGCTGATCCCGCGCCAGGACCGTGAAACCGGCGCCGCAGGACGCCGCCGATCCGCCGGCCTCGACGCCGCTGGATCGTCCGCCGTCCTGCGGCGGCCGGGAAATCAGGGACAGGAGGTTCATGAGGTCATAGGCTGATCGGAGTTTCAGCCGGTTCGATACTGGGCAGCCACGCGGGCGGAGGAACGCCCGGGCAGACGACGACGTCACACGCCGCAGTTTGTCGACAAAACGCCACCGACCCGACCGTCCGTCACTCTCCCACCGCCTATCGACCGACCTACACCACCATCGGCGCCGCCACCGGGGGCCGCCGAGACGAGGAAACTCCCCGTGATCAGATTCGACGGCGCGGGCAAGCGCCACCCCGACGGCACCATCGCCGTCGAGGGCCTCGACCTCGACGTCCCCACCGGGCGCACGACCGTGCTGGTCGGCCCGTCCGGCTGCGGCAAGACGACCCTGCTGCGCATGGTCAACCGCATGGTCGAGCCGACCTCGGGGCGGGTCCTGCTGGACGGGGACGACGTCGCCCGCCTGGACCCGGCCAAACTGCGGCGCGGCATCGGGTACGTGATCCAGCAAGCCGGGCTGTTCCCGCACCGGCGGGTGATCGACAACATCGCGACGGTCCCCTACCTGCTCGGCTGGGACCGGAAGAAGGCCCGCGCCAGGGCGGCCGAGCTGCTCGACCTGGTCGGGCTCGCGCCCGAGACCGCCAAGCGGTACCCGTTCCAGCTCTCCGGTGGCCAGCAGCAGCGGGTCGGCGTCGCCCGGGCGCTGGCCGCCGACCCGCCGGTCCTGCTGATGGACGAACCGTTCAGCGCCGTCGACCCGGTGGTGCGGGCCGGGCTCCAGGAGGAACTGCTGCGGCTCCAGTCCGAGCTCCACAAGACCGTCCTGTTCGTCACCCACGACATCGAGGAGGCCGTCCGGCTCGGCGACCAGGTCGTGGTGCTGCGCGAGCAGGGCCGGATCGCCCAGCTCGCCGACCCGCACACGCTGCTCACCGCGCCCGCCGACGAGGACGTCGCCGCGTTCCTCGGCCGTGACCGGGGCCTGCGCGGGCTCGGCCTGCGCTCCGCACGCACCGTCGCCGTGCACCCGGTCCACGACGGGCCGAGGTACGGCGGCTGGGAGCTGGCGCTGGACGACGAGCGCCGGCCGATCGGCTGGATAGACCGGGACGCGGCCTCCGCCGTCCTGCACCCGGCGCCCGGGTTCCACCCCGAGGCCGACACCCTGCGCGGCGCACTGGACGCCGCCGTGCTGTCCCCCTCCGGGGTCGCGGTCGCACTGGACGCCGACGGCCGGGCCACCGGCACGGCGGACCGGGAGGCCGTCCTGGCCGCGCTCGCCGGGGCGCCGACGGTGACGGTCGGACGATCCGCCGGGCCCGGCGGGCCGGACGTGGCCACGCGCGCCGGCGGCACCGGAGCAGGCGAGGCACGAGCGGGCGAGGCCGGCGCCGGAACCGGGACCGGAAGCGACGCGGACGGAGCCGGCGGTGGACGATGAACCGATCATCCGCTGGTACTGGATCGGCGACCATCTCGGCTACCTCGGCGACCTGCTGGCCGACCACGCCGTCATCGCGCTGCTCCCGGTGCTGATCGGCCTGCTGCTGGCGATCCCGCTCGGCCTCGCCTGCACCCGCTTCCCCCGCCTGTACCAGCCGCTCGCCGCCGTCTTCAACATCGTCTACGCCCTGCCCTCGCTGGCCGTCTTCGTGGTGCTCATCCCCTACACCGGGCTGGCCACCCAGGCCACCGTGATGATCCCGCTCACCTTCTACGCGGTCGCCGTCCTGCTGCCGACCACCGTGGACGGCCTGCGCGCCGTCCCGGACGCGGTCCGGCAGGCGGCCACCGCCATGGGCTACGGGCCGTGGCACCGGCTGGCCGCCGTCGAGCTGCCCGCCTCCGTGCCGTACCTGGTGGCCGGCCTGCGGGTCGCCGCGGTCTCCAGCATCTCGCTCGCCTCGGTCGGCGCCCTGGTCGGCCGCGGCGGGCTCGGCTACCTCTTCATCGACGGGTTCCAGCGCACCTTCCCGACGCCGATCGTGGCCGGCATCGTACTGATCGCCGCACTCGCCCTGGCCGTGGACCTCGTGCTCGTCGGCGCCCGCCGCGTGCTCGCGCCCTGGGCCGTCCGGGAGAAGGGGGCGGGCCGGTGAACTGGCTCAGCTGGCTGGGGGACTTCTTCTCCGCCCCGGACCGCCGGAGCGGTCCGAACGCGATCGTCCACCGGATCGCCGAACACCTGCTGCTCTCCGGCGAGGCGCTGCTGTACGCCGCGGTGCTGGCCGTCCCGCTCGGACTGCTGATCGGCTACACCGGACGGGGCGTCACCGTGGTCACCGCGATGGCCGGCGCCGCCCGCGCCCTGCCGACGCTCGGGCTGGTGACGCTGGCGGTGCTGCTGGCAGGGGTCGGCGACACCGCCGTCCTGTTCCCGCTCGTCGCGCTGGCCGCGCCGCCCCTGCTGGTCGCGGCGGTCGAGGGGGTGCGCGGCACCGACCCGGACGTCCGGGACGCGGCGCGGGGCGTCGGGCTGACGCACCCGCAGGTGCTGTGGCAGGTCTGCCTGCCGTCCTCCCTCCCCACCCTGCTGGCCGGCTTCCGGACGGCGACCGTCCAGGTCATCGCGACCGCGACGGTGGCCGCCTACGTCGGGCTCGGCGGGCTCGGCCGGTACGTCATCGACGGCCTGGCCACCCGGGACTTCGCGATGACGATCGGCGGCGCGCTGCTGGTCGTGCTGCTCGCCGTCGCCGCCCAGTTGTTCTTCGCCCTGCTCGCCCGGTACGCGCTGCCTCCCGGCCTGCGCGCACAGCAGCGGGCCGCGTCGCGGCAGCCGTCGTGACGCCGGACGGCCACCGGAGCGCCCGGGAGGACCGGGCCCTCCGGGCGGTCCGTGCCGCCCGGGGCGCGCCGCGACAGCTCCGCGTTCCGGCCGCCCCGGGCCTCCCGGGGCGGCCGGAGCCCCCACGTCCTCAGACTCCCGACGCACCTGACACCCGACACGTACATCCCGAAAGGACCCGTATCACCATGTCGACATCCGTGCCGCGCAGAGCAACCGGCCACCGGGCCGCCGCCCTCGCCGCCCTGGCCGCACTCGCCCTCACCGCCACCGCCTGCGGCTCCTCCGGCGGCGACCCGCTGGCCGCCGCACCCTCGACGGCCGGCGGCTCCGCCGCGACGGGCGCGGGGTCCGGCGGCACGGTGGTGGTCGGCTCGGCCAACTTCCCCGAGAACGTGCTGCTCGGCTCGATCTACTCGCAGGCGCTCAAGGCCAAGGGCGTCAAGGTCGAGGAGAAGTTCAACATCGGCAGCCGCGAGGTGCTCTACGGGCAGCTGCAGAACGGCAGCCTGACCGTCCTGCCCGAGTACAACGGCGCCCTGCTCGCCTACCTCGGCGGCAAGACGGCCGAGCCCACCAAGGACGCGGTCAACGCCGAGCTGGCGAAGACGCTGCCGGCCTCGCTGGCGATCCTCGACTCCTCCCCCGCCGAGGACAAGGACACCCTGAGCGTCAGCCAGGAGAGCGCCGACAAGTACGGCCTCAAGAGCATCGCCGACCTGGCCGGAAAGGCGGGCGAGTTCACCATCGGCGGCCCGCCGGAGTTCAAGTCGCGCCAGGAGCAGCCGCTCAAGGACGTCTACGGGCTGACCTTCAAGGAGTGGAAGCCCACCGGCGAGACCACCGCCAACGCCGTGAAGGACGGGTCGATCCAGGTCGGCAACGTCTTCTCCACCGACCCGAAGATCGCCCAGCTGAAGCTCGTCGCGCTCACCGACCCGAAGAACCTGTTCGGTGCGCAGAACGTCACCCCGCTGGTCAACAAGGCGAAGGTGGACGCGACGTCGTCGGCCGCGCTCAACGCGGTGTCGGCCAAGCTGGACACGGCCGGCCTGCTGGCGCTGATGAAGAAGGTCGCGATCGACAAGGAGGACCCGTCGGCGGTGGCCAAGGACTGGCTGAAGAGCAACGGGCTCGGCTGACACCGCGTCGCGCGGGGCCGGTCGGGAGGACGGCCCCGCGCGCGGGCGGATCACCCTTGCGCGGACACCTCCGGGGCGGACACCCGGCGCGGACCTCTCGCGGCCGGACCGCGCCCGCCGCCCTGCCACCCCCAGCCGTCCCCCGTCGCCCCCAGCCGTCCCTCGCCGTCGAGCGCCGATCGGAGGACCGCCCGGAGCCGTCCGGAGCTCCACCCGGAGCCGCCGGGTGACCACCGCCCGACCGGGCCGGTGACCTGGATCTCCGGTTCGGCAGATCTTCCCCTGAGCGGCGCGGACATGACAGTGTGACGACATGCGCACTCGTCTCCTCGCCGCCACCCTCACGGCATTCGCCGCGGTGAGCCTCGCCGCCTGCTCCGGCTCGGAGTCCGGCACCGCCGCGGCCGGCGCCTCCGCATCCGGCACCCCCGCCACGTCCACCGGCGACACCCCGACCGCCACCGCGTCCGCCCCGGCCCCGACCGCCACCGGCGCGACCACCGGCGGGGGCACGTCCGGAGCCCCGACCGGGTCCGCGACCGGCGCCCCGCCCACCCCGGCGGCCACCCCGGACGCTCCGGGCGCCACCGCGCCCGGCGCGACCGCCGCTCCCGCCCCGAGCTCCCCCGGCGCCGCCGACTCCCCGGGGGCCCCGGCCTCCGCACCGCCCAAGCCGGCCCCGCCCACGGACGCGGGCCTGCCGAGCAAGCCGGCCGCCGACGTCTCCGCCCAACTGGTCGCCGCGCTGGACGCGATCGACCCGGCGATCGTGGGCGGCAAGCCGGAGCAGGCCGTCGACAGGGCTCGCGCCCAGTGCCAGTCGATGTACCAGTTCCCCAAGGACAGGGCCAAGCTGGTCGAGCTCGCCGACCAGCGGTTCACCACACCCGACCGTCCTCAGGGTTTCGGCGCCGAGAAGGCGGAGAAGATCCTCGACGCACTGCGCTCCACCCTCTGCCCGCCGGCCTGAGCCGGTCCGGCAGACCCTGGACGGCCCGGTGTCCTGAGCGCCGGGCCGCCGTGGCCGCGCGCGTCGACCAGCGCGCGGCCACGGCACCCGCATGCCCGGCGCCCGCACGCCCGCCGTCAGCGGGCGGCCTGCGCCACCGCCTGTGCGTCCGGCGCCGGCGCGCCCGGACGACGGACGGGGCCGCAGAGCGCCGGCCGTGAACCGCACCCGGCGCCGCCGCCCACCGCCGCGCCGGCCGTTGCCGTGACCACACCGGCGGACGGCGGCACGAACCACCCGGCCCACCGCCGGCCCCGGCCCGCCGGCAGGCCGGATCACGGCCACGAGGTGGGCGCACATGCTCCGCCGACGAACTGTTAGGAGTCTTGACAGACGAGTGGTCTAGTCCAACCATAAGCATGTCGATCCGACCGGGATGCACTGTGGGGGTGTGACCACCGGCGGCTGAGGCACTGCCATGCCCTGCCATGCTCCACCCCCAGACCCGCTGCGGCGTCCGCGCGTTCGCGCACCGCCGGCCGTCCGTGCCGCGTGTCCACGGGGTGCGCATGCCCGCTCCGCCGCCCCCGCCGCACGGTTCGCATCTCCCGCTCCACAGTGCCCCGCTCCACGGCCCCCACCGTTCGACCGTTCCGCCGCGAAACTCCGCACACTTCACCAACGTCCGGCCCCACCAAGTCTGTTGGAGAACCAATGCGTCTACGCAGAACGATTCAGGCCGCCCTGACGGCCTGTGTCACCCTGGCCGCCTCGGCCGGAATCGTCGCCGCCGGGGCGACCACCGCGGGAGCGGCCCCCACGGCAGCGACCACCTCGTCGGTCTCCGCCTCGGCCGCCGCCACCCCGCTGCCCACCCGGGTGTTCGCCCCCTACTTCGAGGCCTGGACCGGCGAGAGCCCGGCCGCCCTGGCCGCCCAGTCCGGTGCCAAGCACCTGACGATGGCGTTCCTGCAGACCGCGACCAAGGGCTCGTGCACGCCGTACTGGAACGGCGACACCTCGCTGCCGGTCGCCCAGTCCTCGTTCGGCGCCGACATCGCCACCATCCGCGCCAACGGCGGCGACGTCATCCCGTCCTTCGGCGGCTACACCGCCGACACCACCGGCACCGAGCTGGCCGACAGCTGCACCGACGTCAACCAGATCGCCGCCGCGTACCAGAAGCTGATCACCACGTACGAGATCAGCCGGATCGACCTCGACATCGAGGTCGACTCGCTGGACAACACCGCGGGCATCGACCGCCGCAACAAGGCGATCAAGGTGGTGCAGGACTGGGCCGCCGCCAACGGCCGGCAGATCCAGTTCTCCTACACCCTGCCGACCACGCCGACCGGCCTGGCCGCCAGCGGCCTCGCGGTGCTGCGGAACGCGGTCACCAACAACGCCCGGATCGACGTCGTCAACCTGATGACCTTCGACTACTACGACAACGCCCAGCACGACATGGCCGCCGACACCCAGACCGCGGCGACCGGCCTCTACAACCAGCTGGCCCGGCTGTACCCGACCAAGACGCCCGCCCAGCTGTGGGGCTCCATCGGCGTCACCGAGATGATCGGCGTCGACGACTTCGGTCCGGCCGAGACCTTCACGCTCGCCAACGCGACCACCGTCTACAACTGGGCGGTCTCGAAGGGCATCAACACCCTGTCGTTCTGGGCGCTGCAGCGCGACAACGGCAGCTGCCCGGGCGCCACCGCCCGTGACAACTGCTCCGGGATCAGCCAGAACACCTGGGACTTCACCAAGATCTTCAAGGCGTTCACCAGCAACACCCAGCCGACGAACGACTTCTCGGTCGGCGTGAGCCCCGACTCGGGTTCGGTGGTGGCCGGTTCGTCGACCAGCGCGAACATCACCACCGCCGTCACCACCGGTTCGGCGCAGAGCGTCAGCCTCACCGTCTCGGGTGCCCCGGCCGGCGTCAACGCC
>NZ_JBHXDN010000012.1:43148-112535 GCF_042726075.1 Kitasatospora sp. NPDC127035
ACGCCACCGCCACCCCCGGCAGCGTCACCGCCGGCTCCCCCGCCACGCTCAACATCACCACGGCGGGCACCACCACACCCGGCACCTACCCGCTCACCATCACCGGCACCGCCGCCTCCGGCACCCACACCAGCACCTACACGCTGAAGGTGACGAGCACCCAGCCCGGGAACGACTTCTCGGTCGGCGTGAACCCGGTCTCCGGCACGGTCACGGCCGGTGCGGGCACCAGCGCGAACATCACCACCGCCGTGACGTCGGGTTCGGCGCAGAGCGTCAGCCTCACCGTCTCGGGTGCCCCGGCCGGCGTCAACGCCACCGCCACCCCCGGCAGCGTCACCGCCGGCTCCCCCGCCACGCTCAACATCACCACGGCGGGCACCACCACACCCGGCACCTACCCGCTCACCGTCACCGGCACCGCCCCCTCCGGCACCCACACCAGCACCTACACGCTGACCGTCACCGGCGTCACCCCGCCCGGCGGCCTGGTCAACGGTGGCCTGGAGACCGGCAGCCTCGGTCCGTGGACCTGCCAGAGCGGCGGCTCCGTGGTGAGCACCCCGGCCCACTCCGGGTCCTACGCGCTCCAGGCCGCAGCCAGTGCCTCGCAGACCGGCCAGTGCCAGCAGACCGTCACGCTGGCGCCCAACAAGGCTTACACGCTGACCGGTTGGGTCCAGGGCAGCTACGCCTACCTCGGCGTGAGCGGCGGTGCCACCGGCTCCGCCTGGACCAGCGCGAGCGGCTGGACCAAGCTCACCGTGCCGTTCACCACCGGTGCCTCCGGCACCGCCACGGTGTACCTGCACGGCTGGTACGGCCAGGGCAATGTCTTCGGCGACGACTTCTCCATCGCCTGACGGCACGACAGCCGGCGAAAGCCTGAAGCCGACGGCTGACGGCTGACGACTTCTGACGGCTGACGGCCCATTTCCGTCGGAGGACGGACGAGCCCGGCCGTCCCGTCAGGGGTACCGCTCAGGGGTACCGCGACCATGCGTCGCGGCACCCCTGACGCGGTTCCTGCCGGAGTACCGCGGCACCGGCGGGACCAGGGCCGCAGGACGGCGCGGCGCGCTGCCGCGAAGGCAGCGGCCCGGCCGCCCCACGGGGGACGGGCGGGCCGGCCGGGCGCGTTCCCCGCCCCGCTACGCGACGGCCGGCTTCGGGGCGTCGACCGGGGTCGACCTCCCGGGGCGGCAGAGGACGGCGTAGGACGTGGCGGCCAGCACCGAGCAGCAGAGCACGACGATCGCGAGCAGGACCGCCGACGGCTTGCCGCCCAGGCTGCTGAGCGGGGCGACGATCGCGCCGCAGAGAAACGTTCCTGTGCCGATGAGGGCGGAGGCGGAACCGGCGGTCTTCGGGGCGACCAGGCTCAGGGCGCGGGCGGCGGAGTTCGGGAGGACGATGCCGAGGCTGCCCATCATCACGAAGAGCGAGGCGCAGAAGGCGACCAGCCCGAGGTCCCAGACGGCGGTGACGAGGAACAGGGACACGCCCGCAGCGATGGACGTGCCGAGGCCCACCGTCATCAGCGTCCCGGCGGTGAAGCGGTGGGCGAGGACGCGGCCGTTCAACTGGGTGACACCGACGATCGCCAGCGAGTTGAGCCCGAACAGCAGGCTGTAGGTCTGCGGGGACACGTGGTAGACCTGCTGGAGCACCACCGAGGAGCCGCTGATGTAGCCGAACAGCGAGCCGAAGGCGAAGGTGCTGGTCAGTGCGAGGCCGAGGAACGGCAGCCGGCGCAGGAGTCCGCCCATGGTGTGCAGCGTCGTCCCCAGACCCCCGCCGTGCCGGGCGGAGGCCGGGAGGGTCTCCCGGAGGGCGGCGAAGGCGATCAGGGTGAGCAGCAGGCCGAGGACGGCCAGGGCCCCGAAGGTGCCGCGCCAGGAGGTGACGCGGAGGAGCTGGGCGCCGACGAGGGGCGCGAGGATCGGGGCCAGTCCGGATATCAGGGTGATCGAGGCGAGGAAGCGGATCATCGCGACGCCCTCGAAGCGGTCGCGGGCCACGGCGCGGCCGATGACGAGCCCGGCGGCGCCGGCGGCGCCCTGGACGAAGCGGCTGGCGATCAGGACGGGCAGGTTGGGCGCGATCACGCAGACGATGCTGGCGACGGTGTAGACGACGAGGCCCGCGAGCAGGGGCGGGCGGCGGCCGAGGCGGTCACTGAGCGGTCCGAAGATCAGCTGGCCGGCGGCGACGCCGAACATCGAGAAGGTGAGGGTGAGCTGCACGGCTGCCGGTTCGGCGACGAGGTCCTCGGCGATCGCGGGGAGGCCCGGCAGGTAGAGATCGGTGGTGAGGGGGCCGAGGGCGACCAGGCCGCCGAGGACGGCGATGGTGGCGCGGCCGGGGGCGTCTGCGGTTCCGGGGTCGGTGGGGGCGGCGGGAGCGGTCGACGTGTCACCGGCGGGGCCGGCGGTCGAACCAGGCATGGGGCTCCTCTCGGAACGAACGCGGGAGTCGTGCTCGCTCCGTCCTACCCCAGCGGCCCGGCGCCCCGACAGTCGGGGTCCGCCGCGTGGCCCACGGCCCTCCCTCCGCCGCCCCCTGCCGACCGGGGGGCGGGCCCGTCGGTGCGGGGCCGTCGGGCGGGCCCGTCAGCGCGCGACGCGCTCGGCCCGCAGGGCGGCCTGGACGGCGGCGCCGTCCTGCCACGCGTAGAGCCGGTTGCCTGTCAGGGTCACGTTGTAGTGGCCGCAGGAGCCGGTGACCTTCGAGACGACGCCCTCCGGGAACCAGCCCGCCTTGAGGGTGGCCGGTGCCGGGTGGCCACCGCGGCCGGATGCGGTGGCGGTGCACCCGGCGGGCAGCCTGCCCTCCGGCAGGGTGGCGATCAGCAGGCGGTCGTCGCCGGTGGTCGAGGCCAGGTACCGGACGGAGGAGGCGTTGTCCGGCAGCCAGGTCGGCACCGAGTGGCGGCCGGCCTTGGCCTCGCTGCCGCTGGCGTAGCTGGACTGCTCCTGGTGCCGGCCGTCGTACCAGTCGACGACCCGAGGTCCGACCGCCACGGCCGCGGCGGCGACGGCCATGCCGGTGCCGGCCACTCCGAGTACGACCTTGCCCACGATGCCGTTCATGCCCGCCTGCCCTCTCCTCCTGTGGTGCCGCCCCGTGCGGCACCGCCACCACTGCTGTGCGGCGCGCCGTGCGGCACCGCCCGCCCGAGCCGTTGCCCGAGCCGTTGTCCGGACCACTGCCCGGACCACTTCCGTACCTCTGCCGGAACCGCTGTCCCCCGCGGCCGTCGCCGACCCGGTCCGGGGGCCGGCGCTCCGGTCGTCTCCCATCCTGGCCCGTCCGCCCCTGTCGGGACGTCACCAGCAAGTCGCGACCGTCCGCCGTCCTTGGGGGGTACGCCCTCCACCTTCAGGCGTACGCGAGGCCGTCCGGTCTAGGGGTTCACCCCGGTCGAGCCTGGCCCGGACGGGGCCGGGGCGCACCCGGCCGGGGCCGCCCGGGTGCGCGGGCCACCCGCTTGCCGGACACCGCACCGGGCCCGGCGTACCGGGCCCTCGTGCCGGGGCCGTCCGACCGTCAGGCCCCGTCAGGCCCCGGCCGGGACGGGCCGGGCGACGGGGAACGGACGGCCGTCCAGGGTCCAGTGCGGGTCGATCGGCCGGCCGAGGGCCGCGTACACCTGGGCGGCGACGTCCGGGTGGCGGATCTCGCCGGTGGGCGGCGCGGCGGGGATGTCCGGCCCCGCGCAGGCGACCCAGGCGGTGCGCTCCTCGGGGGTGCGTCCGCCGTGGCCCCCGGCGTCGACGTGGCCGTGGTCCGTGACGACGATGATCGTCCACGCCTCGTCGGCGTAGCCGGGCCTGGCCCGGACCGCGTCGAGCAGGCGGCCGAGCCGTTCGTCGGCGGTGCGCATCGAGGCGCGGTACTCGTCCCCGCAGCCGAGGAAGTGGGCCGTCTCGTCGACGGCGCCGAGGTAGACGAAGGAGACCTCCGGGTCGGCGGCGCGCAGGACGTCGACGGCCTCCCGGGTGACCTCCTCGTCGACGGCCTCCCAGGCTTCGGGGGTGTCCTCGGCGGGGGCGACGTAGCTGAGCCGGCCGGGTGCGCGGAACAACGGTCCGCCGGACTCGCCGATCACCAGCGGGTCCCAGCCGGCCGCGACGTAGGTGCGGCGGCGGTCCTGCCGGGCCAGCCTGGTGGTGAAGTCGGGGAAGACGTCGAGCCGGTTGCCGCCCAGGTGGTTGCCCCAGACGCCGTGCTTGGCGGGTTCGACGCCGGTGACGACGGTGGCCCAGCAGGGCCCCGACATGGTGGGCGTGGACTCCGCCACCGTGACGGGCGCCAGGAAGCCGGCCCCCGCGACCTCCGCCAGCCTCGGCATCGGGACCTGCTCCAGCAGGTCGTACCGGACGCCGTCGATTCCGACGACGAGGACCCGGGGCCGGGGGCGGGGCAGCGGTGGTACGGACATGAGGACGGTGGTTCCTTTCGCGGTGCGGGTGCCGGACCCGCCCGCGAGGGCGTCACCGACCGCGTCATGCTTCACGCCTTGCCGGACCACCAGGTGTCCTCCGGCACAACGGCGGGTGACCGTGCGGCGTCCGGTGTCACCGCGCGCGGGTGATCGGATCGGGCGGCCGGGAGCCCGAACGGCCCGGTCACGACGCGGGCCGGAACTCGTGGACGACCTCGATGCGGCCGACGATGTGCCGGTTGAACTCGGGCAACTCATCTGCGGGCACCCAGAGTTCGAGGATCGTCCGGCCGCCCGCCCGCCGCACGGGATAGCGGGCGAGGAACGCGGTCTCCACCTCGAACCGCGTGACGTAGCCGACCCCGGACGCGGGGACGTTCCAGTCGCGCGCGATGCGGACCGCGTAGTCCTCGTTCAGCACCGGGTAGAAGATCGGCTGGTCGGGGAGGCGGGGCGGCCAGGCGCGCCGGTCCGCGGCCTCGACCAGGGCCAGCTCCGCGGGACCGGTCGGGCGCCAGAGGGTCGTGGTGGGCGTGACTGGGGTGACGGGCTGCGCCGTCGGGCCGTTCATGGTCACCGAAGGTATCCACGAACGGCCCGACGGACGAACCGTTTTTCCCGTGCGGTGCCGCCGCGGACGCCGCGCGGGACCGGCCCGGACCCGGCCGGTGGCGACGGTCCGCAGCCGGGACCGGCTGTCAGCGGTAGGCCGACTCTCCGGTGATGGTCTCCCCGAGGACGAGGGTGTGGATCTCACCGGTGCCCTCGTACGTGAGCACCGATTCGAGGTTGTTGGCGTGCCGCAGAACGGGGTACTCGGTGGTGATCCCGTTGGCGCCGAGCACGGTGCGGGCACTGCGGGCGATCTCGAGCGCGGCACGGACGTTGTTCAGCTTGCCGAAGCTGATGTGCGCCGGGCGGGCCGCCCCCTCGTCCTTGAGCCGGCCGATCCGCAGCGCGACCAGGTACGCCTTCTCGACCTCCAGCATCATCTCCACGAGCTTCTGCTGGGTGAGCTGGAACCCGGCGATCGGCCGGTCGAACTGGATCCGGCTCTTCGCGTAGTCGAGCGCGGTGGTGTAGCAGTCGCGGGCGGCGCCGACGGTACCCCAGAGGATGCCGTAGCGGGCCTCGTTGAGGGAGGAGAGCGGTCCGCGCAGGCCGCTGACGCCGGGCAGGACCGCGTCGGCGGGCAGCACGACCTCGTCGAAGGCCAGTTCGCTGGTGACGGACGCCCGGAGCGAGAGCTTGCCGTGCACGTCGGTCGCGGTGAAGCCGGTCGTGCCGGGTTCGACCAGGAAGCCCCGGACGCCGTCCTCGGTCTGCGCCCAGACGACGGCGACGTCGGAGACGCTGCCGTTGGTGATCCACATCTTGGAGCCGGAGAGCACCCAGTCGGCGTCCTCGCCGGCGCCCTTGCGGCGGGCCCGGGTCCGCATGTTCGCGGGGTCGGAGCCGAAGTCCGGTTCGGTGAGGGCGAAGCAGCCGATGAGTTCACCGGCCGCGAGACCGGGCAGCCAGCGCTGCTTCTGCTCCTCGGACCCGAAGGCGTGGATCGAGCGCATGGCCAGCGAGCCCTGGACGGAGACGAAGCTGCGCAGCCCGGAGTCGGCGGCTTCCAGCTCCATGCAGGCGACGCCGTAGGCGGTGGCGGTGGAGCCGGTACAGCCGTAACCGTCGAGGTGCATGCCGAGGACACCGAGGGCGCCGAGCTCCGGGGCGAGTTCGCGGGCCGGGAAGACGCCCCGCTCGAACCAGTCGCCGACGTGCGGGCGGATCCGCTCGTCGGCGAACCTCCGCACGGTGTCGCGGACGAGCCGCTCCTCGTCGGTGAGCAGGTCACCGACGGCGAGCAGGTCGGCGGGGTCGATCCTGGTCGGCTTCGCCATGGGAGCTCCTTGTTAGTCTCGGCGGGTGCCGGGCGCAGCGCTGGGTACCGGCGAGTATTCCGCACGGGCCCTGCCTTCGGAGGACCGGCGGCGAGGGAGTGAGCATGTACACAGTCCGGCGGCTGGCGGCGGGCGAACTGCGGGACTCGGCGGGGCCGCTGGCCGAACTCCTGGTCGACACCGTCGGCAGCGGCTCCTCCCTCGGGTTCCTCGCCCCGCTCGACGCCGCCGAGGCCGCCGGCTGGTGGCGGGCCCTGGCCCCGGACGTCGCGGCCGGCCGGCTGCTGGTCTGGGCCGCGCACCACGACGCGGACCACCGGATCGCGGGGACGGTGCAGCTGCGCCCGGCGACCCCCGCCAACGGCCGGCACCGGGCGGAGGTGGCCAAGCTGATGGTGCACCGGGCGGACCGGGGCCGGGGGCTGGCCGGCCGGCTGCTGACGGCACTGGAGTCGGCGGCCGTGGAACACGGGATCCGGACCCTGGTCCTGGACACCGAGACGGGAAGCCCCGCCGAGCGGCTGTACGCGGCGGCGGGCTGGACCCGGGTCGGCACCGTGCCGGACTACGCGACCGACCCGTCCGGGACGCCGCACGCGACGACCGTCTTCTACAAGGCACTGCCCGCGGAACCGGCCGCCGGGCCGGACGTCCGCCCCGGCCGGGACAAGCTCTAGGATGACCGCTCTCGCACACGGGCGGGATGCGGGGGGACGTGACGAGACGTGAGGGGTGGACCGTGGCGCGTTGGGCATTGGTCGTCCAGGAGACCGACGGAATAGGCGACGACCGGATCTGGGGCACCAAGGTGCTCGCCGAGATCGAGGGCAGCCGCGAGGACGCCCTCGCCGAACTGCGGAAGCTGGTCCCGTCGTACACGCCGCAGCACCCGTTCAACAGCCGCCGGCGCACGCTGCTGCGGGACGGCGACACCTACATGCTGATCTCCCGGGGGAGCATGCGGGACTACCACTGCGTCTTCAAGGTGTGGGAGCTGCTGTGGGACAGCAAGCGCCCGGAGGTCCAGCAGGAGCGGCTCACCGACGGAACCCGCTGAGCATCGGCTCAGGAGACCCCGGCGAGCCGGAGCAGCGCCGTGGTCGCGGCGGCCGCCACCACCACGAGCGGGAACGGCGCGCGGCGAAGTACGAGGACCCCGGCCACCAGGACGCCGGCCGGGCGTGCCCAGCCCGCGAAGTCGTGGCCCTGCGTGAAGGTTCCGGTGGCGACCAGGGCGACCAGCAGGACGGCGGCGGCCACGGCGAGCAGGTGGCGTACGCGGTCCGAGACGGTGAGCCGGTCACCGAGCAGCGGGCCGGCGATCCGGAACGCGTAGGTGCCGACGGCCAGCAGCAGGACGGCGAGCAGGGGCATCAGTGGACCTCCTCGGCGAGGGGGGTCGGCCGGCTGCGGTCGGCCGCGCCTCCGGCACTGTCGGCGGGGGCGGACGGGGCCGCGTCGCCGGACGGGCCGGCCTTCGCGGCGAAGTCCGAAGGGCAGCCGGCCGGGTCCGCGGGGACGGCGGGATCGGCGGGATCGGCGGTATCGCCGGGCCGGGCGGGATCGGCGGTATCGCCGGGCCGGGCGGGACCGGCGGGGCGCCGGGCGAACAGCAGGCCGGCCAGGGCGAGCAGGACCGGGACGCCGGCCGGCAGGAACGGCGTGGCGGCCACCGCGACCACGGCGCCGGCCAGGGCGGCCGTCCGGGTGCGGGGGTCGGTGAGCGACGGCAGGACCAGGGCGAGCAGCACGGCCGGGAAGGCCGCGTCGAGACCGAGCGCGTCGGTGTCACCGATCATTCCGCCGGCCGCGGCGCCGACCAGCACGGAGGCGTTCCAGACGGCGAACAGGGCGAGGCCGCAGACCCAGTACGCGGCCCGGCGCCGCCGCCGGTCGGGCTGGAGCAGGGTGAAGGCGACGGACTCGTCGGTCAGGAGCTGCGCGCCCAGCAGTCTCCGCCACCAGGGGCCGTCGAGCACGCCGGCGACGGTGAAGCCGAAGGGCAGCAGGCGCGCGTTGAGCACCAGCCCGGTGGCGACGGCGGCGAGCGCGCCGCCGCCGGAGAGGACGACGCCGATGGCCGCGAACTGGGCACCGCCGGCGAAGACGAGGACGGACATGACGACCGGCACCCAGAGCGGGAGACCACCGGATACGGTGATCGCCCCGAACGAGGCGCCGACCAGGGCGTCGGCGAGACAGACCAGGGCGATGTCACGGAGCGTGGAACGTTCCAGGGTTCGGAGGAGCGAACGCATGTCCAGTAGAGTGAACCCCATGGCTGCCGTTCGTCAAGGCGAACGCTTGGACCTGTGGAGCGAACGCGGATGAGTGACACCAGCGACGGGATCCCCCCGACCGACCGCACCGCCCGGCCCTCCGGTGCCGGCGCCGGCAGTGGCCAGGGATCACACCCGGGCTCCGCCACCGGATCGGAGCTGATCGGGCTGATCGCGGCGTCCATCCGGCGCGAGCGCGAGCGCACCGGCCTGTCGATGGCCGAGCTGGCCCGGCGCGCGGGGATCGCCAAGTCGACGCTCTCGCAACTGGAGTCGGGCGCCGGCAATCCCAGCGTCGAGACGCTCTGGGCGCTCGGCGTCGCCCTGGACGTGCCGTTCAGCCGGCTCGTCGACCCGCCGCGCCCGGTGGTCCGGGTGGTGCGGGCAGGCGAGGGCCCGATCACCCACTCCGAGCGGGCCGACTACGCCGCGACCCTGCTCGCCTCCTGCCCGCCCAACGCCCGCCGCGACATCTACCGGATCGACGCCCAGCCCGGCGAGACCCGGGCCTCCGACCCGCACATGACGGGGACGGTGGAGCACGTCCTGCTGGGTGCAGGACGGGCGCTGGCCGGGCCGACGGAGGCACCGATCGAACTGGGGCCGGGCGACTACGTGAGCTACCCGGGGGACGTCCCGCACGTCTTCCGGGCGCTGGAACCCGGCACCCTCGCGGTGATCGTGATGGAGCACATCTGACCGGACGTCGGACGGGTTCCGTCCGGCTCACACCCGCAGGACCCTCAGGTCCTCAGGTCCTCAGGTCCTCAGGTCCTCGGCCCCTCACGCCTTCACGCCTTCACGCCCTCACGCCTTCAGCAGCCGGTCGAGGAAGGGGTTGCCGAAGACCCGGTGCGGGTCGTGCCGGTCGAGCACCGCGATCGCCTCGTCCCACCCGGGCCCGCCGCCGTCCCGGTGGCTGGCGGGGATGACCCGGTCGAGGACGTCCGGGTCCGCCCAGGCCGCGTCCTCGGTGTAGGCCCAGCCCTTCGACCACTCGACGCGCAGACCGGCCCTGGTGCCGTCGAAGGAACGCAGCAGGGCCTGTTCGAGGTCCCTGCCGAAACGGTGCAACCCGGGCGTGTTGGGGAAGCCGAGCACGTCGAGCCAGACGGCGGTGTCCCACTCGGGCCGGTCGGGACGCGGGCGCAGCGCGGAGAGCAGCGGCGGGCGCGCCCCGGGCACCCCGGACCACGCGGGGTCGTCCAGGCCGGTGACCCGGATCTCCACCGCGCCGTTCACCGGGAACTCGCCCCGCGCCCGGTAAGCGTCGAGCAGCGTCCGGTACCGGTCGGCGAACTCGGCCACCACCCACTGGAGATCGGCCCGACGGGCGAGGATCGCGTAGCCGTTGGCGGTGACCCGCAGGGTGGTGGGCCGCACGTACTGGAGCAGGGTGCGGGACGGACCCCAGAGGTCGGAGCGCAGGCCGCCGGCGAGCAGGTGGGTGAGCACCTCGCCGGTGAGCAGGTCGCGGATCAGACCGCCCGAGAGCAGGATGTCGGTGATGTCGCCGGTGAGCGCCACCTTGGCGATCAGGTACTGGAGTTGCCCGAAGAGCGGGGCCACGGCCCAGGAACCGCCGACGAGTTCACCGGCCAGACGGGCGACGGGCTCCGGAATCGAGTCGGAGAAGGGGTAGTTGTAGGGCTCGTCGACGGCGCGGGAGCCGAACGGGCGGGTCGGGGCGACGCTCCAGGTCTTGAGCCAGGGGCGGTCGGTGTAGGCGAACCAGATGGCCTCGGCGCGGCCGTCCCGTTCGACGAAGTCGGCGAAGGTGCGCGGCCGGCCGGCGGTACCGGGCCGGGCGAAGAGTTCGGCGGCCGGGATGTCCAGCCGGCTGACGCAGCGCAGCGGCCGGTCGGCACCGGCCCGGAGGACCACCTCCGTGAGGAACGCCCGGCCGAGGTGGACCAGGAAGGCGGCGCTGTCGGCCTCGGACCGATCGAAGGTGCGCAGGGCGTACCGGTCGGTGGCCGGGTCGTGGACGACGGCCGTGAGCCGGGTGACCTGGTTGCTGACCGAACCGTAGCCGTGTCCGTCGGGCCGGAGTTCGCCGGCCGCGGGGACGGCGGTGCCGTGGCCGCCGATCGCGAGCACGCCCCCGACGGTCAGTTCGCCCGGGGCCGGCACGGCGGTGAGGCCGAGACCCCGGCCGGCCAGGTGGGCGAGCAGGTCCTCCATGGTGGCGCCGGTCTGGACCCGGACGGTGGTGGGAGAGTCGGCGGTGATCGCGGTGAGGTGGCGGGTGGTGTCCAGCAGCAGGACGCGGGCCGCCCCGGGGGTGCCGTCGGCGACGGTGAGCGGTGCCCAGGTGTGCCGGTACCCCTGGGGGCGCAGCCGCCAGCCGTGGGCGCGCGCCCAGTCGGCGAGCGCGGGGATCTCCTCGGGGGTGCGCGGGGCACAGGTCCAGAGCTGGTCGGTGCGGACCTCGCCCGACCAGTTCTGGTAGACGCTCCGGGTGATCTCGGTGCCGGCGGGCAGGTCGGGCGGGGGCGGGAGGGCGGGGAGGGCGGCGGCCTCGGCGCCGTCCGGTCCGACGGTGCCGCGCAGCAGCCAGGCGCCGGTGCCGAGCGCGGCGGTGGCGCCGAGGAGACGCCGACGGCTGAGGCCGGTCGGGGCGCCCCGGTCAGGGCGGCCGTCGTGGTGGCCGACGCCGCCGGGGTCGCCGCTACCGTGACCGTCCCTGCCGCTGCCGCTGCCGCTGCCGCTGCCGCGATCGTCGTGCTGTGGTGTCGCCATGCCCGCCCCTGTCGATCGGCCCCGGCGGACCGAGGCCCGGATGGTCCCCCGGTTCGGGGCGAGCGTACGGAGCGGACCGTTCGAGCACGGGGCGACGCCTCGCGATCTTCACTCGATCAGGTGAACCTTGCCCCGTTCTGCGACAGGCTCGTAGGTTAAGAGTGATCACCATCCCGGATCACGCCCGATCACTCTCGATCCCACCTGATCACGCCCGGAGGCCCCACCGTGCCCGCGCCCGAGTCCGAGTCCGCGCCCGCATCCGCATCCGCATCCGCATCCGAGTCGGCTCCGCTGACCGTCGCCGTCGCCCAACCCGTCTGCGCGGAGTCCGGCCGGCCCGACACGGTCGTCCTCAACGTCGAACGGCACGCCGCCACCGTCCGGGAGGCCGGGACGCGCCTGGTGGTGTTCCCCGAGTTCTCGCTCACCGGGTACGACCTGGACGCACCCGCCCTCGCTCCCGGTGATCCCAGGCTGGCGCCCCTGGTCGCGGCCTGCGCCGAGACCGGCTCCGTCGCGCTGGTCGGCGCGCCGGTGGCGGACCGGGACGGGCGCGAGTACATCGGCACGCTGGCCGTCAGCGGCCGGGGCGTCGAGGTCGCCTGCCGGAAGACCCACCTGCACGGGCAGGAGGTCGAGCGGTTCGCCCCGGCCGGGACGCCGTCCGTCCTGGAGCTGGACGGCTTCCGCCTCGGCCTCGCCGTGTGTGCCGACGTCGCCGAGCCCGGGCACGCCGAGCGGACCGCCGGGCTCGGGATCGACGCCTACGTCGGCTCCGCCCTGTACGGGGTGAGCGAGTCGCAGCTGGCCAGGCGCGACAGCCACATGCGCGAGCGGGCCACCGCCCACGGGGTGTGGGGCGTGCTGTCCACCGGCGCGGGCGCCAGCGGCGACTTCGCGGAGACCTCGGGCGGCTCCGGCGTCTGGGCGGCGGACGGTTCGCTGGTCGTCCAGGCCGGCGACGGGGCGGGCGAGATCATCCGCGTCGAGCTCCGGTAGGCCCCTCCCGGGGCGGCTCCGACGGCGCCGCCCCGCCGACGCCGCAGCCCTGCTCCGGGTTCGGAAATACCCGGGGCCCGCGCGCGGCTGTGGTGATCGGAAGCGGGACCCGGAACCGGGACCCGGACCCCAGACCCCAGACCCGAGAGCGAGGGCCCGGGAACGGGCGCCGTACGGCCGTCGGACGGCCGGGGAACGGCGCCCGCCCGGACCGACCAGGAGGTGCGGCGCGCGATGGCCGACGAGCAGGAGTACCGGACCGAGCACGACTCGATGGGCGAGGTGCGGGTGCCCGCCGCAGCGAAATGGCAGGCGCAGACGCAGCGGGCGGTGGAGAACTTCCCGGTCTCCGGCCAGCGCCTGGAGCGGGCGCACATCGCCGCGCTGGCGCGGATCAAGGCCGCCGCCGCCCGGGTCAACGCCCGGCTCGGGGTCCTGGACGAGGAGACGGCCGAGGCCGTCGCGGCCGCCGCCGACGAGGTCGCCACCGGGCAGTGGGACGCCGAGTTCCCGGTGGACGTGTTCCAGACCGGCTCGGGCACCTCGTCCAACATGAACGCCAACGAGGTGATCGCCACCCTGGCCGGCGAGCGGCTGGGCCGACCGGTCCACCCCAACGACCACGTCAACGCCAGCCAGTCCTCCAACGACGTGTTCCCCTCCTCGATCCACATCGCCGCCACCGCCGCCGTCACCCACGACCTGATCCCGGCGCTGGAGCACCTCGCTGAGGCGCTGGAGCGCAAGGCCGCGGAGTTCGCGCTGGTGGTCAAGGCCGGCCGGACCCACCTGATGGACGCCACGCCGGTCACCCTGGGCCAGGAGTTCGGCGGGTACGCCGCGCAGGTCCGGCACGGGCGGGAGCGGCTGCTGGCCACGCTCCCCCGGGTGGCCGAACTCCCTCTCGGCGGCACGGCCGTGGGCACCGGCATCAACACCCCGCCCGGGTTCGCGGCGGCCGTGATCGAGGAGGTGGCGCGCGCCACCGACCTGCCGCTGACCGAGGCGAGGGATCACTTCGAGGCGCAGGGCGCGCGGGACGGACTGGTCGAGCTGAGCGGCCAACTGCGCACCGTCGCAGTCGGGTTCACGAAGATCGCGAACGACCTCCGGTGGATGGGATCCGGCCCGCGCACCGGCCTCGGCGAGCTCAACCTGCCGGACCTGCAACCCGGCTCGTCGATCATGCCGGGCAAGGTGAACCCGGTGCTGCCCGAGGTGGTGCTGATGGTCTCCGCCCAGGTGATCGGCAACGACACGACCGTCACGGTGGCCGGGGCGAGCGGGAACTTCGAGCTCAACGTGATGCTCCCGGTGATCGCGCGCAACGTCCTGGAGTCGGTCCGGCTGCTCGCCAACAGCGCCCGGCTGCTGGCCGACCGCGCCGTGGACGGCCTCACCGCCAACGTCGAGCGGGCCCGCGAGTACGCCGAGTCGTCGCCCTCGGTGGTCACCCCGCTGAACCGGTACATCGGGTACGAGGAGGCGGCGAAGGTCGCCAAGCAGGCACTGGCCGAGCGGAAGACGATCCGGCAGGTGGTGCTGGAGCGCGGGTACGTGGAGCAGGGCCGGCTCACCGTCGAGCAGTTGGACGAGGCCCTGGACGTGCTGCGGATGACGCGGCCGTAGGGCAGCACCCGGGGCGCGGACGGCGGCCTCGCCGTTCCGCGCCCCGGGTCGGGCTTCCCGTGATCGTCAGCCCCTGGCCCGACCGGCCCGGCCGCGCCGCATCGATGCTCCGTTCGACGTCATGGTGGCCATCGAGATGGCGGCGAGCCCCAGCAGGAACATCACGCCGCCCGCGATCATGCAGGTGACGATGTTCTTGCCGCGGTCCACCTCACCGGAGACGACCCACGGAGAGATGATCGTCCACGCGCCGAGCAGGGTGGCCGCCCAGGCCCGCGCGTGGGTGCGTTCGTACGCGGAGCCGTAGCCGGCCATCAGCACGCAGTAGGCGAGTCCGACGATCAGGCAGGTGACGGTCAGCGTGTTGAAGGCGGTGAAGCCGATGATCCACGGCGAGGCCGCCAGGAACAGACCGGCCAGCACGGCCAGGGCCTCGACGGCCTGGGCCCGCGGAGTGAGGGTGAGTCGCTCGTAGTGCTCCCGTAGTTCGACGATGTCCGGATGGTGCTCCATGCCCATCGGAATCTGGGTAGACACCGATACCACCTCCTAGGTTCGGCACATGGAGGGCGCTAGCCCAGTACCATTCTGGCGCCGTTCGACCGTTTTGCACCTTTTCGCCCCGGAAGCTACCCTGCCCCGCCCCCCTCCCCGACGACCCCCGACGACCCGGGTGACCTCCGTCTCACCCTCGCGCGCCGCCATTGCCTATGCAACTCGGTGCATAGCAGGATGCCGTTCATGGCACTGGAGCACGCGATCCTCGTCTCGCTGCTGGAGCGGCCCGGCTCCGGCTACGAACTGGCCCGGCGCTTCGACCGGTCCATCGGCCGCTTCTGGACCGCCACGCACCAGCAGATCTACCGGGTGCTGCGGCGGATGGAGACGGACGGCTGGATCTCCGTCGAGGAGGTCGCCCAGGACGGCCGACCGGACAAGAAGGTGTACTCGGCGGCCCCGCCCGGCCGGGCCGCACTCGCCGGCTGGCTGCGCGAACCCGTCGAACCGGAGACCGTCCGGCACGAGCTGGCCGTCCGGATCCGGGCGGTGGCCTTCGACGACCCGGCCGCGCTGATCCCCGAGGTCGAACGGCACCGCGACGGCCACGCCGCCCTGCTCGCCCGCTACCTGCACGGCGAGCAGCGGGACTTCCCGGCCCCGGACGCCCTCGACGCCCGGCAGCGGCTCCAGCACGTGGTGCTGCGCGGCGGGATCGAGTACGAACGCATGACCCTCGCCTGGCTGGACGACGTGCTCGCCACCCTGCACGACCTCGCCGGTGCCGACGTGGACGGCCGGTCCGCCGGCCCGGCGCGCACCGGCCCGGCCGGCGGCACGGACCCCGCCGACCGCACCGGCGGCTCCGCCGCCGACACCCCCTGACACCCCTCCCCACCCTCGACACTCCCGGGAGCCCGCGATGCTCTTCAACCCGCGCACCTACGACCCCACGCAGTTCGACGAGCCGACCCGCCGGCTGCTGCGCACGACCGTGGACTGGTTCGAGTCGCGCGGCAAGAAGGCGCTGATCGACACCTACGTCGACCGCACCTGGTACGCCGACTTCCTCGACTTCGCGGCGAAGGAGGGCCTGTTCGCCGAGTTCCTGACGCCCTCGGCCGCCGACCCGGCCAAGCGCTGGGACACCGCGCGGATCGCCGAGCTCAACGAGATCCTCGGCTTCTACGGCCTGGGCTACTGGTACACCTGGCAGGTCACCATCCTGGGCCTCGGCCCCGTCTGGCAGAGCGAGAACGAGGCCGTCCGGGCCCGCGCGGCGAAGCTCCTGACGGAGGGGCACGTGATGGCGTTCGGGCTCTCCGAGCGCAGCCACGGCGCCGACATCTACTCCACCGACATGATCCTCACCCCGGACGGCGACGGCGGCTTCACCGCCACCGGCTCCAAGTACTACATCGGCAACGGCAACGTCGCGGGCCTGGTCTCGGTGTTCGGCCGCCGCTCCGACGTCGACGGCCCGGAGGGCTACGTCTTCTTCGCGGCGGACAGCCGCCACGAGGCGTACCACCTCGTCAAGAACGTGGTGAACGCCCAGATGTACGTCAGCGAGTTCCGCCTGGACGGGTACCCGGTCCGCGCCGACGACGTGCTGCACACCGGCAAGGCCGCCTTCGACGCCGCCCTGAACACCGTCAACGTCGGGAAGTTCAACCTCTGCACGGCCTCCGTCGGCATCTGCGAGCACGCGATGTACGAGGCCGTCACGCACGCCCGGAACCGGGTGCTGTACGGCCGGAACGTCACCGACTTCCCGCACGTGCGGCGCGAGCTGACCGACGCCTACGCGCGGCTGGTGGCGATGAAGCTGTTCTCCGCCCGCGCGGTGGACTACTTCCGCACCGCCTCCCCCGAGGACCGCCGCTACCTGCTCTTCAACCCGATGACCAAGATGAAGGTCACCACGGAGGGCGAGAAGGTCATCGACCTGATGTGGGACGTCATCGCGGCCAAGGGCTTCGAGGCGGACACCTACTTCGACAAGGCCGCCAAGGACATCCGCGGCCTGCCGAAGCTGGAGGGCACCGTCCACGTCAACCTGGCGCTGATCCTCAAGTTCATGGCCAACTACCTGTTCGACCCGGCCGAGTACGCCCCGGTGCCCGGCCGCCGGGACGCCGCCGACGACACGTTCCTGTTCCGGCAGGGTCCGGCCCGCGGCCTCGGCTCGATCCGCTTCCACGACTGGCGGACCGCCTACGACGCGCACGCGCACGTCCCGAACGTCGCGCGGTTCCGCGAGCAGGCCGACGGCTTCTGCGAGCTGCTGCTGACCGCCGCGCCGAGCACCGAGCAGCAGGCCGACCTCGACTTCCTGCTGGAGATCGGGCAGCTCTTCGCGCTGATCGTCTACGGCCAGCTGGTCCTGGAGCAGGCCGCCCTGACCGGACTGGACGCCGACCTGCTCGACCAGGTCTTCGACGCGCTGGTGCGGGACTTCTCCGCGCACGCCACCGAGCTGCACGGCAAGGCGTCGACGACGGACGCGCAGGCCGCGTGGGCGCTGGCGCACGTCCGCCGCCCGGTCGCGGACGGCGCGCGGGCGGCGAAGGTGTGGGGCATGGTCGAGGCGCTCTCCGGCGCGTACGAGATGCAGCCGTAGCCGCACCGGGTGGTCCCGGGGGTGCCGGCCCGGCCGGCCGGCACCCCCGGCGCCGTCAGAAGGTGAGCTTCCAGCTGTCGACGTAGCCGGTGTCCTGCCGGCCGATGTCCTGGACCTTCAGCTTCCAGGTGCCGTTGGCGGCCACGGCGGACGCGTTCACCGTGTACGTGGTCTGCACGTTGGGCGCGGAGTCGTTGCCGCTGGCGTCCTTCAGGCGGAAGGTGGTGCCGTTCGGCGCGACCAGGTCGATGACCAGGTCGCCGCGCCAGGTGTGCTTGATGTCCACGCCGACCTGGAGCGCGGCCGGCGCGTTGCCGGTGCGGCCCGTGACGGCGACGTCGGAGGTCACCGCCGCCCCGTAGTCCGGGATCTGCACGTCGGCGGTGTTCTCGAAGACCGTACCGGTGGGCGGCGTGGTGCTCCCGGCGGCCAGGTTCCAGATCGCGTACGCGATGGCGTCGCTCATCCGGTCCAGCGCGGTGTCGTTGATGTTGGCGGTGGTGTCGCAGGAGGAGTGGTAGCAGCGGTCGAACGGCTGGCCCGCCGTTCCGCCCCACTTCGCGGCCTGCGCGCTGGTCTTGGTGTAGTCGGCGCCGCTGAACAGGCCGCCGACCCGGATGCCCGCGTCCTGGAACGGCGCGTGGTCGGACCGGCCGTCACCCTCGAAGTCCTGCTCGGTGCTGATGCCGAGACCGGCGAAGTAGTTCCGGAACAGGGCGTCGAGCGTGCTGTCGTAGCGGTAGGTGAAGTAGCCCGGGTTGGGCGAGCCGATCATGTCGAAGTTCAGGTACGTGTCGATCTTCGAACGGTCCGCGGCGGACAGGCTGTTCACGTAGTTCTTGGAGCCGATCATGCCGTACTCCTCGGCACCCCACCAGCCGAACCGCAGGTGCTTGGAGGGGGTGAGCCCGGCCCGGGAGACGGCGAGCGCGGTCTCCAGGACACCGGCCGAGCCGGAGCCGTTGTCGTTGATGCCTGGACCGCCGGTGACGGAGTCCAGGTGGGCACCGGCCATCACGACGTGCGAGGTGTCGCCACCCGGCCAGTCGGCGATCAGGTTGTAGCCGGTCGCGCCGTTGTAGCTGAAGGTCTTCAGTGTGGTGGTGTAGCCGGCCGCGTCCAACTTGCCCTTCACGTAGTCGATCGAGGCCTTGTAGCCGGTTCGGCCGTGGGCGCGGTTGCCGCCGTTGGCCGTGGCTATCGACTGCAGCTGGGCGAGGTGCGCCTTCACGTTGGCGACCGGGATGTCGGGGGCGGCGGCGAGGGCCGGGCTCACGCCCGCCGAGGCGACCCGGACGGCCGGGGCTTCGGGGGCCGCGACTGCGGCGGGGGCGAGGAGGGCGGCGGCGAGGGTGACCACGGCTGCGGTCGGCAGGGTGGTTCGGCGCAGGCGGAATCGCCGCGGGGCGCGCTCGGTCAAGGGAGGCTCCGGTTTCTGATGGGGCAGAACGGAAGCGCGGCACTTCGCGGGTAAGCGGGGTCGGGTCGCGAAGTTGACGCGACCATGATGATTGGGCCAACTCGCGGACCCGTCAAGAGGGGAGGCCCGACGAGGGGAGCGAGCGGGCCGGTGACGGCGGCCGTTCGGCCACCTCCCGTCACGCGCCGCCGCCGGCCGTCGGCCGCTCCCCGACGACCCCCCACCCGACGACCCCCACTCGCCGTCGGCCGACCGCCGTCGGCTACCCGTCGACCCCTACCCACCCTCGGCTACGTGTCGTCCGCTTCCGGCGTGCGGGGCAGCGCCGCCCGGACGAGCGCCCCGCCGTCGTGGTTGACCGCCGTGAAGCCGCCGCCCAGTTCCTCGGCACGCTCGGCCATCGAACGCAGCCCGACGCCGGACCCGTTCGGCCGGTACCCCGCCCCGCCGCCGCCCGCCGCCCGGGCCTCGGGGAACCCGCAGCCGTCGTCCCACGCCTCGACGACGACGAGGTCCGGCCGGACCCGCAGGGTCAACCGGGCCTTGGCGGCACCCGAATGACGCAGGACGTTGTTCAGCGCCTCCCCGCTGATCCGCAGCACGGCCACCTCGACGGCGGCGGGCAGCGCGGGTGGCGGATCGGGATCGAGCACCAGGGAGATCCGCACCCGCGGCCCGTCCAGTTCCGCGACCAGCCGCCGCAACGCGACCGCCAACCCCTCCCCCGCCAGCGCGGCGGGCGCCAACCCCTCCGTGATCCGGCGGAGTTCGACGATCGCCTGGCCGATCCCGGCCGAGACGGCGCCCAGCGACCGGGCCGCCGCGGAGTCCTGCGGCACGGCGGCCCGCGCGGTGTCGACGCCGAGCCGCAGGCCGGACAGCGTGGGTCCGAGCCCGTCGTGCAGGTCGTGCCGGAGCCGTCGGCGCTCCTCCTCCCGGGCCAGCACGATCTGTCGCCGCCCGCTCTGGAGCTCCTCGTAGAGGCGCAGCGAGGCGATCGCGGGCGCGGCCTGGTCGGCGAGGAAGCGCAGCACCTCGTGGTCCTGGGCGTCCAGCTCGGGCTGTCCGGCGCGCGGCGGCGCATACAGGTCGCCGATCACCGCGCCCTCGTAACTGAGCGGGAAGACCTGGCTGTTGGGTCCCAGCACGCCGACCGAGGCGAGTTCGAGCGGTCCGGTGCGGGTGTGCAGGACCACCCGGGCACCGGGCAGGCCGAGGGCGTTGACCACGGTGTCGCAGAGCAGCGGCGGCGCGTCGGACGGGCTGACGGCGCGGCTCAGGCGTTCGGCGAGCGCCCGCACCACCTGGTAGGGCCGGGCCCGGTCCCCGTAGTAGAACCGGTCGACGGCGCGCACCACCCAGCGGGTGGTGGGGCCGAGCAGTCCGCCGATGGCGAGCGCCCCGGCGGCCAGCAGCTGGGCGTCCGCGGTACTGGCCTGCGGCAGCAGACGGCGCAGCAGCAGGGCGATGCCGAGGTAGCCGGCGATGAGCAGCGCGGTGAGGGCGAGGACGCTGAACATCCGGCGGGTCGCCCGGTCGAGGTAGTGGGAGCGGTCGCGGGTGAAGGCGTAGCCGACCGCACCGAGCATCCAGAGCGCCGATCCGGCGAAGTACGCGACCGCCGCGACGCTCTCGGAACTCCCCATCCGGAGCGCGATGTTGGTGGTGATCAGCCAGATCAGGTACGGCACGAGGACGGCGGTCACGGAGCGGTGCGGGCTCGCCGAGCGCCGCCAGCGGACGGCCGCCACCGCGAGGCTGGTGACGACGATGCCCCAGGCGACCAGCGTCGCCCGCCACTCGCCGAGCGGCAGCCCCCGGCCGTCCGGGACCAGGACGTCGTCGAAGTACGGGAGCGGGCTTCCGAGGCGGACCACGCACGCGTGCAGGGCGCTCCACGCCGCGATCGCGGCGACGTAGAGGCGGCCGGGCCCACCGGGCAGCCGCCCTTCGGGCAGCCAGAGGGGGAGGGCGAGGGAGATGAAGATGAACAGGGTGACGGACGCGAGCAGCAGGGCCGCGCCGAGCGCCTCCACGACCGGACCGGCGTCGGCCGCCGCGCCGGCGAAGAGGACGAACCGGGAGAGGCAGCCTCCGAGGCCGGCGGCGAGCAGGCAGCGGCCGAGGCTGCGGCCGACGGGCGGGGCGGGTGCGACGCTCCCCGGCCGCGGGTGTTCCTCGGGGCCGGAGCGGTGGGCGAGGATGAGCAGCCCGGAGAGCGCGAAGGCGAAGCCGAGCAGGACGGTCTCGCCGTCGTGAAGGTAGAAGGGCGTGGCCCAGCGGGTGTCCTGGTGGGTGACAGCCAGCAGGACCCAGCCCAGGCCGCCGGCCAGCGTCAGCGCGCAGGCCCAGGCCGCCGGGGGCGGGCCCGCCCGTCGGGTCGCGGTCGGGCCCGGCGGCGCCGGGGCCGGACCGTCGGCCCGGGCCGACGCCCGGTCCGCCCTGTCCGGGGTGACAGCCGGTTCACTCATGGGTGGCCTCCTCCCCCGCATCCTCGGCGTCCTGCCGTCCCGGGGGCGCGGGTCCGCGGTCCGCTCTCGGCCCCGGGTCCGCGGTCCGGCGGCGGGCCCGGGTCTGCGGTCCGGCGGCGGGCCCGCGTCCGGGCGCGCCCCCGCCGGTCCCGGGTCCGGCCGGTCCGGGGCACCGCGGGTCAGGCGTCGCCGAGGCCCATGTCGCGGGCCCGGGCGACCGCCTCGGCCCGGGTCGCGACGTGCAGCTTCTCGAAGATGTGGGTGACGTGGTTGCGCACGGTCTTCTCGGCGACCACCAGCTCGCGGGCGATCCGCCGGTTGTCCAGCCCCCGGGCCACCAGGTCCAGGACCTCCGCCTCGCGGGCGGTGAGCGCCGGGAAGAGCTGGCCGGCCTCCCGCACCCGGGCGCCGGCGAGCAGGGTGGTGATCCGTTCGGCCACGTCCGCGCCGAACACGGCGCCTCCGGCCGCGACGGTCCGCACCGCGTGCAGCACCTCCTCCCGACCCGCGCCCTTGACCAGGTAGCCGCGCGCGCCCGCCTGGAGCGCGGCCAGCAGGCTGCCGTCGTCGTCCGCCATGGTGAGCATCAGCACCGGCGGGGCCGGCTGCTCGACGGAGAGCCGACGGGTGGCCTCCAGCCCGGACCCGTCCGGCAGGGACAGGTCCATCACGACGAGGTCCGGACGGTGCCGCGCGACGGCGTCCGGCACGTCGGCGACGCGTTCGGCCTCGCCCACCACGGCGATGCCCTCGGCGCTCTCCAGGGCGGCCTTGAGCCCTTCCCGGAAGAGCGGGTGGTCGTCGACGATCAGGACCCGGACCGGCGGGACGTCCGGTTCCGCGCCGGGGGTGCGGTCCGGACGCCGGTCCTGGGCCCGGACCGGGGCGCGGTCGGGGTGCGGGGAGGGGTCCGGGTGCGGTGCATGGTCCGGGTGCGGGGGCTCTGCGGAGGGGTGCTCTTCGTCCACCCGGCCGACACTACCAGCGATAGGAGAGTGACTTTCCGTGACATGCGCGGCCCGGCGCCGGGCCGGCCGGCTCCGCGGGGCCCCGCCCGCGGGCGCCCCCGGGAAGGACGAGACCGCTGCCCCATGCGCCCGGGACGACGGGCGGCCGAGACTGGATCCAGCGCTCGGCCCGGCGCCCGGCCGCCGGTGGACCCATCCCCAGTCCGTTTCGAGGCGGTGCCATGACCACGGTGATCTCCCTCCGGCCCCGGTCCAGGCCCCGCGGGCCCGCCCGGGCCACCCCGCACCGGACGCCCGCACAGCGCCGGCTGACCGGCGCCGCGGTCCTCACCGCGCTCTGCCTGGCGATCGCCGCCGCCTGGGTCTGCTACGTGCTGGTCCACCTCGGCGAACCCGGCGTGGACCGGCCCCGCGACCAACTCGCCATCCTGCTCTACGCCCTGCCGACCGCCGGCGCCGGAATGCTGCTGCACGCCCACCGGCCGGGAAGTCCGCTCGGCTGGGTGATGCTCGTCTACGCGCTGACGTCGATGCTGCCGAGCGCCGCCGCCGCACCGGTCTGGGTCGAGATCTCCGATCCCGCGATCGTGGGCGCGACGGCGGTCGTACGCGGGGTCTGCGACACGGTCAGCCAGACGCTGTTCTACGTGCTGCCGCTCTGGTTGCCGGCCGGACGCCTCACCACCCGCCGGTGGTGGCTCTACATCGGCGCGGTGGCGCTCTGGGTGATCCCCGACGGCCTGTCCTTCCTCGACCGGACGACCGTCTTCGGCCGCCCCGGTCCGCTCGCCGGCTCCGAGCCGGCGAGCTTCCTCGGGTCCGTCGCGGACCACCTGGACGGCCTCTACGACCCGGTCAACTACCTG
Source organism: Kitasatospora sp. NPDC127035 (assembly GCF_042726075.1). NCBI lineage: Bacteria > Bacillati > Actinomycetota > Actinomycetes > Kitasatosporales > Streptomycetaceae > Kitasatospora > Kitasatospora sp. NPDC127035. The sequence continues at coordinate 65,983 of NZ_JBHXDN010000012.1, forward strand.
CTGGTCGGCATCGCGGCCGCCGTCCTGCTGGCCCGGCTGGTCCGGCCCGTGCCGGGCCGAGACGGCGGGACCGCCACCGCGCTGCCGCGGCACCGGGCGCACGTGGCGGGGATGCTGGGCGCGTACCTGCTCTGGGCGGGCATGCAGGACTACTACACCCGCCGGTACCCGTACGAGTACTGGCTGAGCTACTCGCTGTTCACCGCGGCGGGCGCGGTCTGGGCCGTCGCCGTCGCGTACCTGGTGGTCCGCGACGGCGGGTGGCGGCTGGACCGGGCGGCACGCTCGGTCCTGACCGGACTGCTGCTCGCCACCGGGCTCACGGTGCTGTTCGTGGTCTGCGCGGCCGTGCTCTCCGGCTGGCTGGTGCCGGGCCGGGGCGCGGCCGCACTGCTGCTGATCGCCCTGGTCTACGGGCTCGGCGCCGGACTGCCGTGGGCCACCCGCCGGGCCGTCGGCCTGGTCGACCGGCTCTACTACGGCGAACGCGCCCAGCCGTACCAGGTGCTGCGCACACTGGCCGGCCAGGTCCGGCAGGTCGTCGAGCCCGAGCGACTGCCGTCCGCGCTGTGCACGGCCGTCGCGGCGGAGCTGCGGCTGCCGGGCGTCGCGCTGACCGTCACCACCCGGGCCGGGAGCCGGCCGCTGGCCTCGGTCGGCCGGACCGGCGGGAGCCGCCAGGGCTTCCCGCTGATCCACCAGGGCACGGTGATCGGCGAGTTGACGGTCGGCCTGCGGGCGGGCGAGGAGGAGCTCGACCCGAGCGACGTCGACATCCTGCGCTCACTGGCCGACCAGGCCTCGCCCGCCGTCGCCTCGCTGCGACTCCTGGAGGACCTCCAGGCCAGCCGGGAGCTGATCGTCGCGGCCCGGGAGGAGGAACGGCGCTGCCTGCGCCGGGACATCCACGACGGGCTCGGGCCCGCGCTCGCCGGGCTGCGGTTGCGGGTGGACGACGCGGCCTCGGCCTCGGCCTCGATGACGGGGACCGGGAGCGACGCCGGGGCGGGGAGCGGGGTCGGCGGCAGCGGCAGCGGCAGCGGCAGTAGCAGTGACAGTGGCAGTGGTCACCGGCTCACGGAGAGCCTGCAGGGGATCTCGGAGGAGCTCGCGATGGCGATCAAGGAGGTCCGGCGGATCACCGACCGGCTCGGACCGGCCCCGCTCGGCGAGTTCGGGCTGGCCCGGGCCGTACAGCAGCTGGCGGCCACGTTCAGCGGCGACGGCCTCGCCGTCACCGCCGTGGTGGAACCCGAGCCGCTGCCCGAACTGCCCGCCGCCGTCGAGGTGGCCGCGTACCGGATCACCGCCGAGGCGCTGAACAACGTGCTGCGCCACGCCCGGGCCCGCCGCGCCCAGGTGGCCCTCCGGGTGGACGGCGCGAGCCTGACGCTGACCGTCCAGGACGACGGGGTCGGGATCGGCGAGGCGCCGCGGCCCGAGGAGGAACCGTCCGGCGGCGTCGGCCTGCGGTCGATGGCGGACCGGGCCGCGGAGATCGGCGGCAGCTGCACCGTCGACGCGCTGTCCCGGGACAGCGGGACGCGCGTGCTGGCCGTACTGCCCCGCTACCCGTCCCGGAGCGGCGATCCGGCCCCGGGCGGATGACGTCGGGCCGCTGACCCCGGACGGGTCGCGTCGACCGGCCGGCGGGGGCGAGGCGGCGGAGGCGAGACACGGAGGTGCGGCGGGCGGACGGCGGCGCCGTCCGTACACTCCTCCCGTCAGCGCCTCTGCCGGGTGCTGCGATCGGGAACGGGGGGCGCGGTGTCGGCGGTCGAGGTTCAGCGGGTGTGGCGGCCGTCCGCCACGGACCTGCGGGCCGGGCGGCGCCCCCTGGGGTGGACCGCCGGGCCGGCGGGGGAACTGGCGGTTCTGCTCGTCGGCCGGGCGTACCTCCGTCGGAGCCACGCCGTCAGGGGTCGGGCGGGACACGGTCCGGCGGTGCCGTTCGACGGCGTGCTGGTGGTTCGGCGGGCGGACGGGTCGGTGCGGCGCCGACCGGTCAGGGACGTACCGGTCAGCCCCGACCACCTGGCGCTTCTCCCGGAGTCCCGGCTCCTGGTGGCGAGCGCTCGGGCGTATCAGGAGCCGGCGGGCGGGTGGAGCCCGAACGCCGTGGTGTTCTGCCTGGGGAGCGGCGAGCAGGAGGACGCCTTCTGCATCGGCGACGACATCCCCGCCCTGGTGACCGACCGCGCGGGATCGATCTGGACCGCCTACGGCGACGAGGGCGTCTACGGGGAGCATCCGGAGTCCACTGCCGGGCTTGCCGGCTGGAGCGCCACCGGCCGGGCGGTCTGGGCCCCGGGCGGGCGCCTTCCCGACGAGCCGCTGGAAGGCTGCGCCGCCACCACCGAGGGCGACCGGGTCTGGTTGGTCTGGTACTCCGGCACCCGGTCCGACGAGACGTTCCTGACGCGGATCACCCCCTCGACGGGTGAGGTGACCAGCCGGCCGAGCCCCGTGCGCGACCCGGACGGATTCGCCGTGCGCGACCGTCGAGCAGTCCTGACCCGTCGCACCCACGACCAGCGGTCGACCGAGGTCGTGCGGGCCGAACTGGTCGGCGACACCTGGCGGGTGATCGACCGGAGCATCCTGCACGTGCCCGGCCGGGTGGTCAGGCACGGCGGGCAGGGTCGGGACGGCGTGTTGTGGCTTCGCGCCGGCAACACCTGGATCCGTGTCGAGGCGTGACCGCCCCGGAGGCGCGCAGCTCGTGATCCGCGGCGCCGCCTCGACGGCGTTCCCGCCGGGCGGGCGGTCTCCGCACAGGCTGCCGCCCCCGGCGCTGGCGGCGCCGGGGGCGGAGGCAGGGGACGAGTGATCGGGGGACGGAGGAGAACCGAGGGGTGATCAGCCCTTGCAGTCCTTCTCGCCCGGCTTGCAGCGTCGCGCGGAGTCCGCGGCCTGGACCGCGGGGCCCGCCTTGGCCGCCGCGCCGACGACGGCGCTCCGGATGACGGCGGTGGCTGCGGCGAAGCCGACGATTACGGACGCGACGCCGAGCGTCTTCGTTGCCGTGTTCGTTGCCATGGATGATGCTCCAGATTCTTCGCTTCCGAGGGGTCGAGCCGATCGGCCGCTCTTCCTCCACTCTGGGCGGACCCGCGCCCCGGGCGCATGGGCCCGCCGTCCCGTTCCGGTCCCAGAACGGGCCCGGCAGCCGGGACGGCGGTCGTCGTCGCAGATCAGGGCAGGGTCAGCACCGGCTTCACCACCTCCCCCGCCTCCGCCGCCGCAGCCGCCTCCTCGATCGCCGCGAACGGGAAGGCCCGCACCAGCCGGTCCACCGGCAGGCGGCCCGCACGGAACAGGTCGACCAGGGCCGGCAGGAACCGCCCGGGCACGCTCGCCCCCTGGTTGACGCCGACGATCCGGGGCGCCCGGGCCAGCAGCGCGGGAACGTCCAGGCCCACCTCGCTGCCGGCCGGCGGCGCGCCGACCACCCCGCACGTCCCGCCGACGGCCAGCGCGTCCACGGCCTGCCGCAGCGCGCGGACGCTCCCACTGGTCTCCAGCGTGTGGTCGGCGCCGCGTCCGCCGGTGAGGTCCAGGACCGCCGCCACCGGGTCGTCGGCGCCCGCGTCGACGACGTCGGTCGCACCGAGCTCCCGGGCCAGGGCCAACCGGACCGGGCGGAGGTCCACCGCCACGATCCGCGCCGCCGGGGTCAGCCGGGCCGCGAGGACGGCGGCCAGCCCGACGGCGCCCGCACCGAACACCACCACCGTGTCGCCCGGTCGGGGGCGCAGCACGTGGAACACCGCGCCCGCGCCGGTCTGCACCCCGCAGCCGAAGGGGGCCAGCAGTTCGAAGGGCAGGGCCGGTCCCGGGACGGCGACGGCGTTGCGTTCGTCCGCCAGCGCGTGGGTCGCGAAGGAGGACTGGCCGAAGAAGTGGCCGTGCAGGACGGCCCCGTCGCGGCGGCCGGTGCCGCGCAGGGTGGCGCTGCCGTCCAGCCGGTGGCCGCCGAAGAGGTTGAGCGCGGCCCAGTGCTCGCAGCGCACCGGGCGGCCGCCCAGGCAGGGCGGACAGGCGCCGCAGGAGTCGAACGTCAGGATCACGGTGTCACCGGGCCGCACCCTGGTGACGGCGGCGCCGACCGCGACCACCGTGCCCGCGCCCTCGTGGCCGAGGACTGCGGGCAGCGGGGCGGGCGTGCGGCCGGCCCGGACGCTGAGGTCGGTGTGGCAGATCCCGACGGCGCGGATCCGGACCAGCACCTCGTCGGGGCGCGGGTCGTCCAGCAGGACGGTCTCCGGCTCGAACGGTCCGCCCCTGGTGTCCACCACGGCGGCGGTGGCCTCAATCATCGCCGCTCCCGGGCGCGTCGGCGGACGCCCACGGGGTGTCGGGCGTGAACAGCCGGTCGCGCGTGGCGCGTTCGTAGGGCATCCCGGGCGGCATCGCCAGCACTTCCAGCTGGAGGCCCCAGGGGGTGCGGAAGTACACCCAGCGGTCGCCGTCGATCGGGCCGCCGTCGGCGACGGTCTGCGGTTCGCCGAGGACCTCGACCCCCGGGCAGCCCCGCAGGTAGGCGACGGCGCGGTCGACGTCGTCCACCGCGATCGCCAGGTGGTGACCGCCCCAGTCACTGTTGGCGGGCAGCTCGTGCCGCTGGCCCGGGGCGGTGTACTGGAACAGCTCCAGGTTGCTGACCGGGCCGAGCCTCAGCATCGCGATGTGCGCCACCGCCTCGCGGTGGACGCCGAGTTGGCGGGCCATCCAGTCGCGGTCACCCTGCGGTGCGGCGACCGGCCCGACGCGGTAGAGCAGCCGCGCGCCGAGCACGCCGGTGAAGAACGCCACGGCCGCGTCGAGGTCGGGCACGGTGTAGGCGACGTGATGGACGGCGCGGGCACCGGGGATTCCGGTCATGGCGCACTCCTCTGCGAAGTCGGTCGTCAGGTCGGTCGTCAGGCAGTCGATTCGTCCGGTGGTCGGGCCGTCAGATCGTCAGGCCGGTCGCCCCGCCGGGTGCCGGGCGTCGCCGGGCCGCTCGTGCGCGGCGTCGCGCTGGTTCGCGACGGCGCTCATCAGGCTGAGGCCGCCGTCGACCGTGAGCGAGATGCCGGTGGTGTAGGCGGCGTCCGGCCCTGTCAGGTGGACGATGGCCGCGGCGACCTCGGCGGCCCGGCCCGGGCGGCCCACCGGAATGGCGGGACGAGGGGCGAACCGGGCCGGCCGGGCGGCGTCGGCGGGCGTGCCGGGGTCGGCTCCGTCGGGTGTGTCGGGTGTGTCGGCTCCGTCGGGTGTGTCGTACTCGTCGGTCGCGCCGTTCATCCGGGTGGCGGTCTCGCCGGGGCTGACGGCGTTGACGGTGATCCCGTACGGGGCCAGTTCCAGGGCGAGCACCTTGGTCAGCTCGCCCAGCCCGCCCTTGGCCGCGCAGTAGGCGGCGCCGCCGACGATCGGGGTGAACTCGTGGACGGAGGTGACGTTGACGATCCGCCCCCCGCGCCCCTGCCGGACCATCCGGCGGGCAGCCGCCTGGGCACAGGCGAACGGGCCGCTGAGATCCACCGTGAGGATCCGCTGCCAGTCGTCCAGCGTCTCGTCGAGCACGGGTGAACGCCGGTTGACACCCGCGCAGTTGACCAGGATGTCGAGCCCGCCGAGCCGGTCCGCCGCGCCGTGCACGGCCCGGGCGGCGGCGGCCGGGTCGGCCAGGTCAAGCGGCAGCAGCACGGTCCGCCCGCCGGCCAGGGCAGCGGTCCGGCCGGCGGCGGCGCGGTCGGTCCGGTAGCCGATGGCCACGGTGTGGCCGGCCCGGGCCAGCGCGACGGCGGTGGCCCGGCCGATACCGGAGCTGGCGCCGGTGACGATCGCCACCGACGGCGCCGCGGCGGCTCGCCCGCGTCCGCCGGCGGGCCCTTCCCCGCGGTCGGGGTGCCCGGTGTCCATCAGGCCACCTCCGGCACGTCGGCCGGACGGACCTGGTAGCCGGCGCCGGTCAGGCTCGACGCACCCAGGTAGCCGTACAGCGCGGCGGTCGGGCCGGCCGGGCCGGTCCGGAACCCGTGCCACTCCCCCGCCGGGACGAACACCAGGTCACCGGCCCGGAGCGGGACTTCGGCGGTCTCGGTGAGGTGGCCGCCGCCTCCGGACATCACCAGGAAGAACTCGTCGGCGTGCGGGTGGCGGTGGAGGCCGTGGCCGCCCCCGACCGCGAAGGTCGAGGCCGCGACGGTGAGCCGGCGGGCGCCGACCGTGTCGGCGGTGGCGAGCCAGCGCACCTCCATCCCCGCCGAACCGGCGATCCGGCCCGCGGCGCCCGGCTCCGGCTGGACCGGGCCAGCCTCGCCCGACGGGCCCGCCTCGCCCGCCCGGCGCGCGGCGGGAACGGTCCCGGCGGCAGGAGTGGCGGGGGCGGTGGGAGCGTCAGGGGCGGTGGGCCTCGGCGGGCCCAGCGGGACGGGGTACGGGAGCGGCGCGGGCCGGTCGTCGGCCACCGCCCGCGGCCGGACGGTCAGGACGGCCGCGGGCGCACCGGGCAGTGCCGTGATGCCGCAGGAGCTGCCGGGCGGGTGGTACATGCCCTCGCCGGGGCCGAGCACACGCCCGGCCGACCGGATCCGGCCGGAGAGGACCACCGTCACCGACTCGGCCACCCTGGAGGGGTGTTGCTCGACCCGGACCCCCGGCGGCAGGGTCTCGACGGTCAGCCCGCCGTGGACCGAGGGCAGGTGGAAGGGGTCGATGAGTCGGCGGAACGCGGGGGCCGTGCGGGGCACGGCGGCGGGTACGAGGATCACGCGAGGTCTCCTTGCACGGGGGGAGTCGTGGGAGTCGGGGAAGTCGGGGGAACCGTGGGAGTCGGGGTGGCCGGACCGGACCGGGGCTCCCGGCGGGGCCGTCCGGTCGGGGCGGACCGGCGCCCGGGGCCGGCCGGACCGGGGACGAACGGGGTCGGGCCGCCGACGCGGCCGAAGTCGAGCAGGATCTTGGGCGGGCCGCTGCGCCCCTCGGCGAGCAACCGGAAGGCCGCCGGCCCCGCGGCCGGCGGCAGGACGGCCGCGATGAGCGGTTCCGCCACCAGCACGCCGTCACGGAACAGCCCGAGCGTGCGGTCGTAGTGGTCGAGACCGTGCCGGACCCCGATCACCTCCAGTCCACGGAGGGCGAGCCGGCCGGGGGCGAAGTCCGGGTACGGCTGCCCGGCCACGCCGATCACGGCGAGGCGTCCGCCCGGTTCCAGCAGTTCCAGGCCCAACCCGAACGCCTCGACCGCACCGGACGCCTCGACGGCGAGGGCGTAGCGGGCGCCGGCGGTGCGCGCCTGTCCGGGGGTCAGGGCGCGGCGCGCCCCGCAGCGCAGGGCGAGGTCCCGTCCGGCCGGGTCGATGCCGACGGCGTCGACGGATTCGCCGAGCCGGGCGGCGAGTTGGACGGCGAGCAGTCCCATCGTGCCGGTGCCGATCACCGCCACCCGGTCGCCGAGCCGGCAGCGGGCCTGCTCCAGGCCCGCCACCACGGTGACCGCCGGCTCGGTCAGCACCGCCGTCCGGTCCGGTACCTCGTCCGGGACTCGGGAGAGCGAACGCTCGGGCAGTTGCACGTACTGGGCGGCGGCGCCCTGGCGACCGTAGAGGCCGACCTCGGTGAGGCGTTCGCAGAGCGGACGGCGGCCCTGCCGGCACATCCGGCAGAGGCCGCAGTGCACCATCGTGTGACCGACCACCCGGTCGCCGGGCGTGAGCCCGGCGACGTCGCGGCCCACCTCGACGACCGTCCCGCACCACTCGTGCCCGGGGACGAGCGGGTAGCCGGCCCGTCCGTCCCGCAGGTAGGCGGCGGTGCCGTGGAGAAGCTCCAGGTCGGTGCCGCAGAGGCCGACCAGGGAGGTGCGCACCGTGACCGCGTCCGGCCCGGGTGCCCCCGGTCGGGGCACCCGGGCGAGGGCGATCCGGTGCGGCGCCTCGAACCGCAGGGCGGTCATGGCCCGGCCGGACGCACCCGCCGGGCCCCGGGACGGTGCCGGTCCGGGGGCCGGCACCAGGATCGGCACCGGGATCGGCCCGGTGACGGGTCCGGTGACGGGTCCGGTCACCGGACCTACGGGGCGGCCGCTCACGGTCGGGTCCGTCGTTCGCTGCGGCGCCGGGCCAGGGATTCCCTGGTCGCGGTGGTGCGGCGGGCCGCCGCGAGGCTGAGGCAGAGCACCTCCGCACCGACCGGGCCGGCCTCCAGCACGAGCGTGCGGCCCCGGGTCGCCAGGAGCAGGTCGCCGTCGACGGCCAGGTGGTCGGGCCCGTCGGCGGTCCCGCCGACGAGCAGGGATCCGCGCAGCACGTAGAGGACGGTCTCGGCCTCGGGCTGCCCCGCCAGCGTGTGGTGGGCGCCGGGGCTGAGGCGCAGGTGGTCGAAGGACTCGCACGCGCTGGCGAGCATGGAACGGCGCGCCAGGCAGCGCAGTCGGACGCGTTCGCCGTTCGGGCCGAGGATGACGGCGGCCGAGGCCGTCGCGGTGGTGACGATCACCGGGACTCGCCTCCCTTCGGGCTCGGGGGGTTCTCGGGGCGGTCCGGATGTCCGGGGCGGTCGGCGCCGCCGGAACGGCTACCGCGCTCGGGGTTCTCCGGCGGTTCCGGGTCCGCGCGGTGTTCCGCCTGCGCGGGCCGGTCCGGGTGCACCGGGCGGTGTTCGGTGGTGGGGCGGCCGGCGGCCGGGTGGGCGGCGGCCCGGCCCGGATGCCCGGCGACGGCGAGGACGGCGTGGAAGAACTCCAGACCGGCCGTTCCTGCGGTGAGCACGGTGCCCGTGCCCAGCGGCAGCGTCACGGCGGTGCCCTCGACCAGCGGGATTCCGGAGTCGGGGGCCGTCGACGCCTCCGACCCGGGAGCGGTGGCGGTGCCCGAACCGGCCGTGATGTAGAGGGCGCGTTCGACACCCTCGGCGACGACCTCGGCGCTGCGGCCCGGGTCGAGCCACTGCAGGCCGACGGCGCGGAGCGGTCCGGTCAGCACCCGGCTGGGGTCGACCGCGCCACGTCGGCGGAGGTCGGTGATGACGGTGCCCGTCATGACGGGGACTCCTTCTGCTGTCCGGCGGTCCGTGCTGGGCCGCTTCTGACCTCCACGATGTGGCGCCCGCCGTCCCGGTCGCACGGGAGCCCGGTCCCGTCCTGCTCCCGCCCCCGGCCGGGCCCGGGAACGGTGCCGGTCCCGGGGGTCACGGGACCGGGAACAGCGGCCGGGACGAGGGCCGGGACGACGGGCACGGGCCGAGCGGGGCCGGGCACCGCGGGCCGGACCCGTCTGCCGCTCAGCGGGCGGCGCACAGCGCGTCCGGGAGGGGCAGCAGGCCCTGGCCGGGCACCGCGGCCGGGCCGGGCAGCCGGTCCCGGACGGGCGGCGCGTCCGGTGCGGCGGCCCGGCTGTGCGGGAGGCCGGCCGGACCGCCCAGGCTCCCGACGGCGGCCCGCAGCACCCTGCCGTCCAACGGGCCGAGCAACCGGCCGTCGACGCAGTGCGGGTGACCGAGGTCGGCGAGGAGCAGCAGGCCCGGGGCGGCTGCGGCGCCGACGGCTGCCGCGAGGCGGTCCGTGTCCACGCCGCCGGGCAGGGCGGTCGGCGCGCCGGTCCGGGCCAGCAGATCGCCGTGGGCCCGGGCGGCGGGACCGTTCAGCAGGCCGAGCCGGAAGGCGATCCGGCCGGCGAGGAGCAGACCCAGGGCGTCGGCGTCGCCGGGTGCGAGCGCCGGGCCGACGGCGGTCCGCAGGGCCCGGCCGAGACTCCGGCCGTAGCCGAGGGCGAGGGCCGGGCCGGTCTCGTACGGGTCGAAGCAGACCAGGGCGGCGCGGGCGTCCGCGCAGAGCGCGAGCAGCGCCGTGAGGGTCCGCTCGCCGTACCGGGCCCCGGGGGCGAGGGCCTCGGCCAGCGGCGCGTACTGCGCCGGGCAGACGGCGAGGACGTGCCGGACGACGGCGACCGTCCCGGCTACGGTCTCCCGGGCCGGGCGGTCGGCCAGCCGGTCGGCGCGGACCCAGACCAGGGCGGGCGCGGGACCGGCGGCGCCGCCGCGGCCGGGGTCCGCGGAGGACGGGCCCGTCGGAGCGGGACGGTGCAGGGCGAGCGCCGGTCCGCAGGCCGTGGCGAGGTCGGTCGGTACCCGGACGTCGGCCGCGACGGCGCAGGCCCGCTCACCGCCGACGGCGATGACGACGGTCCGGCCGGCCGGAGCGGGCCGGTCGGGGAGCGGACCGCTCCGCAGGTCGTGGACCGCGCACGGGGCCCGGGAGGCGGCGAGCGCGTGCACCCGGGCCACGAGGTCGGCGGGCGCCGTACCGTCCGTCACGAGGACGAACCGGAAGGCGGCCGACCCGGCAGGACCGGAGGCTTCGGCGGACCCGGCGGACCCTACGAAACCGGCCGAACCGGCGGAACCGGCGAACTCGCCGATCCGTTCGCCGAGTTCGTCCCAGGACTGCTCGCCGCTGCGGACCGCCAGGGCGATGCTCGCGGCACCGGCCTGGATCCGCCGGTCGAGTCGAACGCTGCTACGCATGGCGGGCCTCCTCCCGTTCGGGATCGCACACCCACCGTGCGGCGCCCGTCGCCCCGGACGCCTGAGCCGCCGGGCCTGTCCGCGCCCCGGCCGGGCCCGGGTCCGGCCCGGGTGCAGCGTCCCGGCCCGTCCCGGTGCCCGGGAGGAGGACACCGGGACCGGTCCCGACGGCGCGGGCAACGGGCCGGGCAACGGGCGACGGGCAACGGGCAACGGGCAACGGGCGCACAACGGGCGACGGCAGCCCGGGCCTGCCCGCACTCCCGGCCGACCGCTCCGGTCTGCCGTTCCCGGTCAGCCGTTGCCGGTCAGCCGTTGCCGGTCAGCCGCTCCCTGCCGACGGCGGTCCGCCGGCTGCCGTGCCGTGGCCGTCGAGCTCCGGCCGCCGCTCCGGCAGCGCGGCGCTGACCCGCGCCGGCAGGACGGTCAGACAGAGCAGCTCCGCACCGAGCGGCCCGCCGTGCAGGTGGACGGACTCCCCGTGCGGGGCGAGGACCAGGGCGCCGCGGTCGAGCAGGCGCAGCGGCAGGTCGGGGCAGTCGACCAGCGCGACCGGACCGCGCAGCACGTACCAGGCGGCTTCCGTGGATTCGCGCCCGGCGAGGTCGAAGCAGGCGCCGGGGCCGAGCCGGACGTGTTCGAAGGCCTCGCATTCGCTGTGCAGCATGCCCCGCCGGGCCAGGCAGCGGGTGCGGACCCGCTGGGTGCCGGGGCCCAGCAGCAGTCGGGGCCCGCCGGTTCCGGTGACGATCATCGCCGCTCACCGCCCGGAAGGACCAGCTCCGCGTGCACGTACGCCAGTCCGGACGGTCCGGCGGCGAGGCCGGCCGCCGTGCCGTGCGGCAGGGTGAGCGCGGTCCCGGGCCGCAGCGGCGCCCGGACACTCCCGGCGTCCGTCCGCCCGCCCCCGCCGGTGACGAACACCGTGTGTTCCGCGCCGTCCGCCACGAGCCCGGTGCTTTCGCCGGGCGCCAGTTCGGCGTGGTGGAGCAGGCGCAGCGGTCCGCCGATGACGGCGGACGGGTCCAGCGGCCCGGTCCGCCGCAGGTCGGTGATCACCGTGCTGCCGACCCGTCGGCCGCCGTCGTCACCCGCCCGGTCCGGATCCTCCTCCGCCGGGTCGGCCGGCAGTTCGATCACCAGCCACTCCAGCGGCTCCGCGCCCGTGTTGCGCAACCCGTGCCGGGTGCCGACCGCCGTCAGCACGGCGTCACCGGACCGGACCGGGTACGGGCGGCCGTCGAGGGCGACCTCGCCCTCCCCCGCCAGCAGCACGTAGATCTCGCGGGTCCGGGTGTGCAGGTGTTCGCCGCTGGCCCCGCCGACCGGCACGCGGGCCCACTCCACGGCCTCCCAGGCCCCGGTCAGCCCCACCCGGCGGGCCAGGCACGTCCACTCGGTCACCCCGGCCGCGCCGTGCACGCCGTGGACGGCGGCCGGCGCGTCGGTGTCCGCGACCACGATCGCGCTACGCACGCGTCTCACTCCCCTCCCACGTCCGGAACGCCTGTCCGGTCCCCGGCCGCGCGCGCTCCGCCGCCGACCAGGCACGCAACCGGCCTGCCGCCTCGGCGAGTTCACGGGCGTCGAGGTCGTCGACGAAGACGCCTGACCCGATCCCGGACGGCAGTGGCAGCCGTTGCCGCCCGTCGCGGTGGCGAACGGTGTCGGCGAGTGCCTCACCGAGCGTCAGCGGCTCGACCAGCGGGTGCCAGACGGGCAGTTCGAGCCGCCGCATCAGCCGCAGGATCCGTTCGCCCTGCGCGGCGTCGAGCAGTCCGCGCCGCTGGGCGACCACGGTGGTGAGCGCCATGTCGACGCAGACCGCCTCGCCGTGCAGGAGTTCGGGCAGTGCGCGCATCTCCACGGTCGGGCTGAACGAGTGGCCGTAGTCCATGAGGCGTTCCAGCCGGTGCTCCCAGAGGTTGGGCTGGAGCTCCTCCAGCATGCCGTGGACGGCACGGCCGAGCACCGCAGCAGCGACGCGCCGGCCCTGGAAGCGTTCGTCGAGGAGGCTCCGGCCGTGGCGGTCCAGGAGTTCGAAGAGGTCACGGTCCTTGATCAGGGCGACCTTGAGGATCTCCGCGAGCCCGTTCCCGAGGTGCCGCCGGTCCAGGGTGTCGAGGAACGCCGGGTCGAGCAGGGTGTCCACGGCCGGGTGGTAGGTGCCGAGCCGGTTCTTGTGCCGGCCGTGGTTGACGCCGGTCTTGGCGCCGACACCGGCGTCGACCAGACCGATCAGCGTGGTCGGCACCCGGACGAACGGGGTGGAGCGGCGGTACAGGCTGCAGGCGAGGCCGACGACGTCGGTCAGCACGCCGCCGCCGACGGCGATGACCGGTTCGCCGCGTCGGGAGATGCCGAAGGAGTCCATCCGGTCGGCGACCTGGAACACCGAGTCCATGGTCTTCACCTGCTCGTGTGCGGGCAGGACCAGTGCCTCGTACTCGACGCCCTGGGCGGTCAGGTAGCGGTGGAGCCGGTGTCCGTGCAGTTCGTGCACCCGGGCGTCGACCACGACGAGCCGGCGTCCGGGCGGTCCGCCGGCCAGGGCGAGCGCGGGGTTCCCGGGGTCCAGGACGCCGGGGGTGAAGCGGACCCGGTAGCTGACGGGCAGCGCGGTGGCGACCGTCCAGCCGGCGGCCGGGGCGCCGCTCACCGGGTCACCGGTGGCGTGCAGGCCGGCGACGTGCCCGGCTGCCGTGCCGTGCCGGCCCGCGGGGGCGTGGCCGGCGGAGTCGGGCCCCGCGGCGTGGAGACCGGCGGAGTGCGGTCCCGGCACGGCACGGCGGTCGCGGCCCCGGGCCTCGCGGGCGGTCAGGGCGGACGCGGCGTTCTCGGCGCCATCGGCGCCATCGGCGGTTTCCGCGGGTTCGGCGGCGGGGTGCTGGGGGTGGGGAATGGACACGGGTCGACTCCTTCGCACGGATCGGGTGGCACGGCCGGACGCAGGACGGGCGACCGGGCCGCTCTCCACGCTGTCCCGCCCGCCGTCCCGGCCACACGGGCGGCCGGGCCCATCCGTGTCCCGGCCCCACCCGGGACACGGCCGCCCCCGCGGCCCGCCGCCCCGGCACACCGACCGCCCCACCGCCCAGCCGCCCAGCCGCCCAGCCGACGTACGGTGGAAGCCGGAGGCCGCACCATGCACGTCACCGGAACCCACTTCACCGACCGCACCGACGCGGGACGCCGACTGGCCGCGCTCCTGGGCCATCTGCGCGGCCCCGGCACCGTGGTGGTCGCCCTGCCGCGCGGCGGGGTCCCGGTGGCCGCCGAGGTGGCGGCCGCCCTCGGCGCCCCGCTCGACATCTGCGTGATCCGCAAGCTCGGTGTCCCGTACCAGCCGGAGCTGGGTATGGGGGCGATCGGCGAGGACGGCGTACGGGTGCTCAACGACCAGGTGCTGCGGCCGGCCGGGGTCACGGCGCGGCAGCTCGCCGACGTGGAGTCCCGGGAACGCGTCGAGCTGGAGCGCCGGGCCCGCCGCTACCGGGGCGACCGGCCACCCGCGGACCTGCGGGGGCGGACGGTGGTCGTCGTCGACGACGGCATCGCGACCGGTTCGACCGCCCGGGCCGCCTGCCTGATCGTCCGGGCCCGCGGCGCCGCCCGGGTGGTGCTGGCCGTCCCGGTGGCCCCCGACGACTGGACGGACCGGCTCGACGACGTCGCCGACGAGCTGGTCTGCGTGGGTACGCCGTCGCCGTTCTTCGCAATCGGCGAGTTCTACGCCGACTTCCGGCAGACCGAGGACACCGAGGTCCTGCGCCGTCTCGCCGAGGCCGGCGCACGGGAGGAGGCACGGGCGGAGGCAGGAGCCGGCACGCCGGTCGGCGCCGGGCCCCGGGCCGCCGCCGGGCCCGACCGAGGCGTCGAGCCGGACTCCACCGACGCCACGGACCCCACCGACCGCGAGCTGACCGTCGCGGCCGGTGGGGTCCGGCTGACCGGCCGGCTGACCGTGCCCGCCGGGGCACGCGGGATCGTGGTGTTCGCGCACGGCAGCGGCAGCAGCCGGCGCAGCCCGCGCAACCGGTACGTGGCCGACTACCTCAACCGGTCGGGGCTGGCGACCTTCCTCTTCGACCTGCTCACCGAGGACGAGGAGCCCGACCGGCGGAACGTCTTCGACGTCGACCTGCTCGGCGCCCGGCTGACCGACGTCGCCGGCCACCTCCCCGCGGTCCTGCCCGACCGGCTCTCCGCCGCCCCGTCCGCGGGGCCGCCCGGCCGGGACGGCCCCGCGGACGGGATCCCGCTCGGCCTGTTCGGCGCCAGCACCGGCGCCGCCGCCGCGCTGTGGACCGCCGCCCGGCTCGGCGACGGCGTGCGGGCGGTGGTCTCCCGGGGCGGGCGGCCGGACCTCGCCGGCGCCGGGAACCTGGGCCGCGTCACCGCGCCGACCCTGTTGATCGTCGGCTCCCGGGACGGCCCGGTGATCGATCTGAACCGGCGGGCGCGCGAGCTGCTGCGCTGCGAGAGTGAGCTCGCGGTGGTGCCGAACGCCGGTCACCTCTTCGAGGAGCCGGGCACCCTCGACCGGGTCGCCGAGCTGGCCCGCGTCTGGTTCGTCGACCACTTCGCACCGGCCTGACGAACTCCGCCGCGACCCCCGCCACGACCCGCCGACCCGCCTGCACACACCGACCCGCACCACCCCTGACCAGGCCCTGACCGGGCCCTGACCGGGCTCCGAGCACGCCCCGGCCCCACCGTGGTCGGCCGCTCCCGGGGCACCCGACCGACGCCCCCGGTCCCTCGGGGGCGTTCCTCAGAACTCGTGAAACCGCCCCCAAGACCGGGCATTCTGCACAGCAGGACCAGGGATTTCCTGATCACCTTGTACACATTGAACAGTGGAAATCCGACCTGTTGCCCAACCACCCCGACTGGAGCAAGCTCTCCGCTCAGCCGCACTCGCACCCACCCCGCGGCGCGGCCGCCTCAAGCGGATGCCTCAATGCCGAGGCCTCAATGTGGAGGAACGACCGATGACCCCGCAGTCCCACGCCCTTGAGCTCACCCCCGAGGAGCGCGAGGCCGGTCTCGACGCCGAGCAGCTCCGCCGCCTCGTCGGCCTCGTCGAGCACGACCCCGCGACCGACCCGTTCCCGGTCACCGCGCAGGACGCCGTCGTGTTCGTCGTCGGCAACGCCACCCAGACGGCCCAGTTCTACCAGGTCGTCTTCGGCATGGAGCTGGTCGCCTACTCCGGTCCGGAGACGGGCGTGCGCGACCGCAAGGCCTTCGTCCTGCGCTCCGGCTCCTGCCGGTTCGTGATCACGGGCGGCGTCGCCCCGGACAGCCCGCTGCTGGACCACCACCGCCGGCACGGCGACGGCGTCGTGGACCTGGCGCTGGAGGTCCCGGACGTCGACAAGTGCATCGCGCACGCCCGGGCCCAGGGCGCGACGGTCCTGGAGGAGCCGAACGACGAGTCCGACGAGAACGGCACCGTGCGCCGCGCCGCGATCGCCACGTACGGCGAGACCCGGCACACCCTGATCGACCGCTCCCGCTACCACGGCCCGTACCTGCCGGGGTTCGTCGCCGCGCAGAGCAGGGTGAAGCACCCCGAGGGCTCGCCGCGGCGGCTGTTCCAGGCGCTCGACCACGCGGTCGGCAACGTCGAGATCGGCAAGATGGACCAGTGGGTCGCCTTCTACAACAAGGTCCTGGGCTTCGTGAACATGGCCGAGTTCGTCGGTGACGACATCGCCACCGACTACTCCGCCCTGATGTCCAAGGTCGTCGCCAGCGGCAACCACCGGGTGAAGTTCCCGCTCAACGAGCCGGCCGTCGCCAAGAAGAAGTCCCAGATCGACGAGTACCTGGAGTTCTACACCGGCGCGGGCTGCCAGCACATGGCGCTGGCCACCAACGACATCCTCACCACGGTGGACGTGCTGCGTGCCCGCGGCGTGGAGTTCCTGAACACCCCCGACTCGTACTACGACGACGCCGAGCTGCGCGAGCGGATCGGCAAGGTCCGGGTGCCGATCGAGGAGCTCAAGAAGCGCGGCATCCTGGTCGACCGGGACGAGGACGGCTACCTGCTCCAGATCTTCACCAAGCCGATCGGCGACCGTCCGACCGTCTTCTACGAGTTCATCGAGCGGCATGGTTCGCTGGGCTTCGGGAAGGGCAACTTCAAGGCGCTCTTCGAGGCCATCGAGCGCGAGCAGGACCGCCGCGGCAACCTCTGAGGCGCCGCCCCGGCCCGGCGTCACGCGCCGGGCCGGAAACCGCCGGCCCGGCGCCACCCCGCCGGGCCGGCCATCGCGGAACCGGCACCGCGGGACCGGCACCGCTGGAACCGGCCACCGCTGAGCCGTAGGAAGGTCTGGGAGGAGCAGGACGATGGCGCACTACCGGCAGCTGGGCAGCATCCCGCCCAAGCGGCACACGCAGCACCGCACACCCGAAGGCGGTCTGTACTACGAGGAGCTGATGGGCGAGGAGGGGTTCTCCTCGGACTCCTCGCTGCTCTACCACCGGGGCATCCCCTCGGCCGTCGTGAACGCGGTGCCGTGGGAGTTGCCGGACCAGTCGACGGTGCCCAACCACCCGCTGCTCCCCCGCCACCTCAAGCTGCACGAGCTGTTCGCGGGCCAGGACTGGAAGTCCGCGGACGTCGTGGCCGGTCGCCGGCTGGTCCTCGGCAACGGCGACGTGCGGATCTCCTACGTCGCCGCCGGGGCGCCCAGCGAGCTGTACCGCAACGCGCTCGGTGACGAGTGCGTGTACGTGGAGTCCGGCACCGGCACCCTGGAGACGGTGTTCGGCACGTTGGAGGTCGGCCAGGGCGACTATGTGATCATCCCGCGGGCGACCACCCACCGGTGGCTGCCGACCGGCGACGAGCCGCTGCGCGCCTACTGCATCGAGGCGAACAGCCACATCACCCCGGTCAAGCGCTTCCTCTCCAAGTACGGCCAGCTGCTGGAGCACGCGCCGTACTGCGAGCGGGACCTGCGCGGCCCGGCCGACCTGCTGCCGGCCGACGCCGCGCCCGAGGGCGACGTCGACGTGCTGGTCAAGCACCGCGGCCCGAACGGGATCTCCGGCACCCGCTACACCGTGCCGCACCACCCGTTCGACGTGGTCGGCTGGGACGGCTGCCTGTACCCGTACGCGTTCAACATCCGGGACTACGAGCCGATCACCGGCCGGATCCACCAGCCGCCGCCGGCCCACCAGGTGTTCGAGGGCAACGGGTTCGTGATCTGCAACTTCGTGCCCCGCAAGGTCGACTACCACCCGCTGTCGATCCCCGTGCCCTACTACCACTCCAACGTGGACAGCGACGAGGTCATGTTCTACTGCGGCGGCGACTACGCGGCCCGCAAGGGCTCTGGCATCGCCCAGAGCTCGATCTCGCTGCACCCCGGCGGCCACACCCACGGCCCGCAGCCGGGCGCGTACGAGCGGTCCATCGGCGCGGAGTTCTTCGACGAGCTCGCGGTCATGGTGGACACGTTCCGCCCGCTGGAGCTGGGCGAGGGCGGCCGGGCGAGCGAGGACCCGGGCTACGCCTGGACCTGGGCCGGCCGGGGGCCGCAGCAGTGAACGACACCCGGGAGTCCGTCGTCCCCGAGCTGTTCCGGGGGCTCTTCGACGACGCGGCGGTGTTCCCGCCGGGGAACCTGCCGGTCGCCGAGGCGGCGCCCGCCCACCGCGCGCACCGGACCGCCTGGTACGCCGACGCGGTCGGCCCGTTCCTCTGCGGAGCGGGCCGGCTGGCCGAACTGGGCGGGACGGTCGGCTCCGGGCCCGCCCTCCGGGTCGGCCTGGTGCTGCCGGGGGGCAGCTCCGAGCTCGGCCCGGCACTCACCGCCGCCGCGCCGTTCGAGGTCGCCGGGGTCGAGCTGTCGACCCGGGACGCCCGGGAGGCGATCGCCGCGCTCGACCTGCTGCTGCCGCCCTCCGTCCCGGCGGCCGTCGAACTGCCGCGCGAACTGCTGCGCGGCGACGGCCTGGACGAGGTGCTGGACGCCCTGGTCGACAGCCCGTACCGGGCCAAGTTCCGCACCGGCGGAGTGGTGGCCGGGGCCTTCCCGGACGAGGAGGAGCTGGCCGGCTTCCTCACCGGCTGCGCGCAGCGCGGCCTGCCGTACAAGTGCACCGCCGGGCTGCACCACGCCGTCCGGCACACCGACCAAGCGACCGGCTTCGAGCACCACGGCTTCCTGAACGTCCTGCTCGCGGCCCTGGAGACCGACCGGAAGGCCGCCGCCGAGGTGCTGGCGGAGCGGTCCGGCGAGGTCCTGGCAGCGTCGGTACGCGACCTGACGGATCGTCAGATCACCGCGATCCGCAACTCGTTCACGGCATTCGGCACGTGCAGCATCGTCGAGCCGCTGGACGACCTGGCCGCGCTCGGCCTGCTGTCCGGGCCCGGCGCCGCGCCGGCCGGGTCGACCTCGCCACCCACCTCGCCCGACTCTCCGTCCCAGGAGGACCGTTGACCACCCCCCTCAGCCGGCCGGTGAGCGCCCAGGACTCCCCGTTCGGCGTGCACAACCTGCCCTACGGCGTCTTCACCGCGGCCGACCGGCCGGGCCGGCGGCGCGTCGGCGTCCGGATCGGGGACTTCGTCCTCGACGCCGGAGCGGCCGCCCGCGCCGTCGGGGCGCCGTCCGTGCTGCTCGACGCGGAATCGCTCAACCCGCTGCTGGGAGCGGGCCGTCCGGTCTGGACGCAGGTCCGGGCCGACCTGACCCGCTGGCTCACCGAGGAGTCCTTCCGGGAGGCCGTCTCCCCGGCGCTGCTGCCGCTCGCGGAGGTGGAGCTCCACCTGCCGTTCGAGGTCGCCGACTACGTCGACTTCTACGCCTCCGAGCACCACGCCACCAACCTGGGCCGGATGTTCCGCCCCGGCACGGAGCCGCTGACACCCAACTGGAAGCACCTGCCGATCGGCTACCACGGGCGCTCCGGCACCGTCGTGGTCTCCGGGACGCCGGTGGTCCGCCCGCACGGCCAGCGCAAGGCGCCCGCCGACGCCGCCCCGTCCTTCGGCCCGACCCGGCGGCTGGACATCGAGGCCGAGGTCGGCTTCGTGGTCGGCGCCCCGTCCGCGCTCGGCACGCCGGTCCCGCTGGACCGGTTCCGCGAGCACGTCTTCGGCGTCTGCCTGGTCAACGACTGGTCCGCACGCGACATCCAGGCCTGGGAGTACGTGCCGCTCGGCCCGTTCCTCGGCAAGTCCTTCGCCACCTCCCTCTCGCCGTGGATCGTGCCGCTGGACGCCCTGGAGCACGCGCGGGTCGCCCCGCCGGCCCGGGACGTCGAGCCGCTCCCCTACCTGGACGACCGCGGCGGCGAGCCGTGGGCGCTGGACCTCGCGCTGGAGGTGCGGCTCAACGGACACACCGTCTCCCGGCCGCCGTTCGCCGCGATGTACTGGACGGCCGCCCAGCAGCTCACCCACATGACGGCCAACGGCGCCTCGCTGCGCACCGGCGACCTGTTCGCGTCGGGCACGGTCAGCGGACCGGAGCGGGACACCCGAGGCGCGCTGATCGAGCTGACCTGGAACGGCGAGGAGCCGCTCAAGCTCCCCGACGGGTCCACCCGGACGTTCCTGGAGGACGGCGACGAGGTGACCATCACCGCCACCGCCCCCGGCCCGGACGGCACGCGGATCGGCTTCGGCGAGGTCACCGGCCGCGTGGCGCCGTAGGGGGCCCCGCGGGCCGCACCGGCCGTCCCACCGCGAAGGGCGGCACCGTACGCAACCGGTGCCGCCCTTCGCGCCGGTCGGCGACTCCCCGCCCACCCCGTACCGCTCGGCCGGACGGCGACGTCCACCGGCACCGATGGACGTCCATGATCGCGTCGGTTCTCAGGGGTCACCGCTGCCAGTACCGTGTCCGGAGGAACCATCCGACCTTGCAGCGCGGGACCGATGACGGACGGGAGCGAGCCCGATGAGTGACGAGGTACAGGTCTACCGGGACGGCGGCGTGGGGCGGATCGTGCTCGACCGCCCGAGAGCCCTCAACTCCCTCACCCACGGCATGATCACGACCGTCCGGGCCGCACTGGACGGCTGGGCCTCCGACGACGCCGTCCGTGCCGTGGTCCTGACCGGCGCCGGCGACCGCGGGCTCTGCGCGGGAGCGGACATCCGGGCGATGCACGACGACGCCAAGGCGGGCGGAGCCGGTTCGCGCGCCTTCTTCCGCGACGAGTACCGGCTCAACGCGCTGATCGCCCGCTACCCGAAGCCGTACCTCGCGGTGATGGACGGCATCACCATGGGCGGCGGTGTCGGGCTGTCCGCCCACGGCGCGGTGCGGATCGTCACCGAGCGTTCGGTGGTGGCGATGCCGGAGACCCGGATCGGCCTGGTGCCGGACGTCGGCGGCAGCCGCCTGCTGGCCCACGCCCCGGGCGAGTTGGGCACCCACCTGGGGCTCACCTCGGCCTCGATGGGGCCGGGCGACGCGCTGCTCTGCGGGTTCGCCGACCACTTCGTCCCGTCGGCGCAGGTGCCGGCCCTGCTCGCCGGGCTCGTCGCCGCCGACGGCCTCGACACCGTGGCCGCGGTCACCGCCGCCGTGGCCGCGCACGCCGAACCGGCGCCGCCCGCCGCACTCGCGCGGCAGCGGGCGTGGATCGACGAGTGCTACGCCGCCGACAGCGTCGAGGAGATCGTCGATCGGCTGCTCGGCAGCGGGGTCCCGGAGGCGAAGGAGGCGGCCCAGCAGGTGCTCGCCAACTCCCCGACCGCCGTCAAGGTCACGCTCGCGGCGCTGCGCCGGGCCCGCACGCTGCCGTCGCTGGAGGCGGTGCTGGAGCAGGAGTACCGGATCTCCTGCGCGGCGCTGGACGGCCACGACCTGGTCGAGGGCATCCGCGCGCAGGTCGTGGACAAGGACCGTGACCCGCACTGGTCCCCGGCGTCGCTGGCCGCCGTCACCGAGGAGGACGTGGCGCGTTTCCTGGCCCCGCGTGAGGGTGACGGGCCGGCCCTGTACTGAACAGCCGGACCGACCCGCCCGAGCCACCGGCCCGAACCCCCGGGGCGCGGCCCGTGACGACCGTCTCGCGGAGCGAGACTGGCGCGAGGCGGTCCGGTTCGGAGATCGTGGGGTGGTCAGAGCGCGCCCCGGCGGCGCCGAGCAGTGGAAAAGGGAGTCAACGGCGATGACCGACACCTACGAGACGATCCTGGTCGAGCGCAAGGGCCGGGTCGGGCTGATCACGCTCAACCGGCCGGAGGCCCTGAACGCGCTCAACACGCAGCTCATGAACGAGGTCGTGACCGCCGCGACCGCGTTCGACCGGGACCCGGAGATCGGCTGTCTGGTGATCACCGGCTCCGAGAAGGCGTTCGCGGCCGGCGCCGACATCAAGGAGATGCAGGGCAACCGGTTCCCCGACGTCTACCTGGACGACTGGCTGGGCCCGTGGGACCGGCTCGGCGAGCTCCGCAAGCCGGTGGTGGCCGCGGTGGCCGGCTTCGCCCTGGGCGGGGGCTGTGAGCTGGCGATGCTCTGCGACATCCTGCTCGCGGCGGACACCGCGAAGTTCGGCCAGCCGGAGATCAAGCTGGGGGTGATCCCCGGGATCGGCGGTTCGCAGCGGCTCACCCGGGCGGTCGGCAAGGCGAAGGCGATGGAGCTGTGCCTGACCGGCCGGATGATGGGCGCCGAGGAGGCCGAGCGGGCCGGCCTGGTCTCCCGGATCGTCCCGGCCGACCAGCTGCTGGCCGAGGCGCTGGCGACGGCCGAGAAGGTCGCGGAGATGTCCGCGCCGGCGAGCATCATGCTGAAGGAGGCGGTCAACCGCGCCTTCGAGACCACCCTCGCCGAGGGCGTCCGCTTCGAGCGGCGGCTCTTCCACGCCGTCTTCGCGACCGCCGACCAGAAGGAGGGCATGGCGGCGTTCGCCGAGAAGCGGCCGGCGTCGTTCACCCACCGCTGACAACTGACGACCGCTGACAACCGGCGTACGGCGGCCGGCGGTTCACGGGCGCCGTCGGCCGCCGGCCGCTGCCGGCGGCCGACCGGTCAGCGGTCGCCGGTCACCGGTCCGACTGCTGCTCGGCCGTCGCCCGACCGCCGCCCGCGTTCCCCGGCACCGTGTTGAGCCGGGCGAGTCCGCTGCGTGTCGCGGCGACCACGACCCGGTCGCCCGGCTCCAGGCCCCGGGTACGGTCCGCGTAGTTCCAGTGGTACACCTGCGGGCTGCGGGCCAGCCGGACGGCGAGGACCCGGACACCCCCCGGGTCCTCCAGGTCGTGCCGGTTCAGGCCGATCAGGCCGCTGCCGACCTCGGCCCGCAGTTCGGCGATCAGCAGGACGTGCCGGAACACCGACAGGGTGCCGAGCACCTCACGCCCCATCAGGGCCGCGGCGAAGGCGGGCGCCGAGAGGTAGGACGTCGAGCGGGACGCCGCGTTGTCCAGCGTGGCGTACACGTGATGGGCGAAGTTGTCGTCGAAGAGCCGCACGACGACCCGGACATCGGGCCGGACGGCGCGCGCCTCCAGGGCCGCCTCCAGGTTGGTCGCGTCGTCGCCGCTGACCGCGACCACGGCCCGGCTGCGCTTCAGCCGGGCCCGGCGCAGCTGCTCGGCGAGCGGACCGTCGTCGACCACCACCGGGACCCCCAGCGCGCGGACCGCGGAGATGCCGCGGGCCTGCGGGTCGCGTTCGAGCCCGACCACCGGGACGCCGAGGCCGTGCAGTTGGGCGACCACCCGGGTGCCGACGTTGCCGAGGCCGATCACGATGACGTGGTCGCGGGTGCCGGCGCCGGGGTTGCGGGGCTGGCCGCGCCGTCCGGAGGCGAGGACCTCGACCATGATGGCCGTGGCGACCGGTGCGAAGGTGATCCCGCAGAAGGTGATCACCACCTGGGCGATCCGCTGCCAGGTGCCGCCGGTGCCCGTCCCGGCGGCGGCGTCGGCGGGCTGGTCCGGCTGAGCCGCGCCGGCCAGGTCGAGCAGCGAGACGTACAGCGACCAGCCGAAGTCGCGGTTGAGGTACCAGAGCAGGCCGAAGGCGAGCAGCACCGCGGCCAGGGCGGTGATCAGCACCAGCCGGAGCCGGGCGCTGGTGAAGAAGCGGAGGGTGTCGAGCAGCCGCCAGCGCAGCCGGCGCCACCAGGCGATCCGGACCGGTGGCTCGCTCGGCAGGGTCTGCAGCGCCGCGACCCCGCCGCGACCCTCGGCGGCGGCCCCGGCGACCTCGCGGGCGGCGGTGTCGGCTTCGGCGGCCCGGTCGGCGGCGACCTCGGCGGACTCCGCAGATTCCGCAGACTCGGCGACCTCGGCGACCTCGGAGGACTCGGCGGCCTCGGCGGCCTCGGCGGCCTCGGCGGCAGGTTCCCGGGCGGCCTCGCGGCCGGTGTCCCCGTCCCCGGCCCGATCTCCCGCCCCGTCCCCGCTCCCGGGCGTCCCGGCGGCCCCCTCCGCCCCGGCGGCCCGGCGAGCGGCGGCGCCGGAGCGGATCGGCCCGTCGTCGCCGAACTCCCTGGCCAGCCGCACGAAGGACGCCGAGTCGCCCTCCTGCTCGGGGAGCAGCCGGGTGCGGCCGAGGTCCTGGCGGTCGATCCGGTCGGCGACGACGCAGATCCGGTGGGAGTCGATGTCGTCGTCGTAGGCGATGTGCAGGAAGCGGTCGCCGACCTGGACGGAGTTGGGGCGGGAGAGCGCGGCGGCGGCGAAGGCGGGCGCGGCGGTCGCGGAGCCGGAGAGCGCGGTGCCGTTCCTGAGCAGCCGTTCGATGTTCTCGCCGAGCCGCTGGTTGAACATCCGCAGCACGATGCGGATGTCGGGGTTGTGGCCCTGGGCGGAGAGCGCGGCGTGGATGTTCTCCTGGTCGCGGCCCTCGACCAGGGCGATGCCCCGCGCGGTCTCGACCCGGACGGCGCGCAGCGCCTCCTCGGTGACGCCGGCGTACTCGACGACGGCGGCGACCCCGTCCAGCTGCTCGATCTGCGGTGCGTGGTCGCGGGTCCGGTCCGGGACGAGGACCACCACGGGCACTTCGTAGTGTTCGACGAGTTCGAGCGTGAGGCGGTGGGCGAGCGCGTTTCCGCCGCAGACGATGTAGTGCTGGCTGATCGGTTCGACCGGAGGGGTCCCCCACCCTTCAGAAGTCATATCGCCGGACGATATCGACGCGAGGCGAGGCGGAGATGGACGTCCGGTGGCCTAGGGGAAACAGCCGCGGGGGGAAACGGCGGCGGTGCGGAACGGCCGCGCCCTGAGCCGGGCCGGTCCCCCGAACGGGTGCATCCGGCGGGCGGTGCGCGGCACACGCGGAGATCGTGAGGAACGCCGACCCGCTCCGCTCCCCCAGGAGGACGCCACCGTGGTCTCCCCGATCATCACTCCCGACGGCTCCCCGGTCCGGGGCCCGCTCGGACTCCTCGCCAAGGCCGCCTGGCAGGTCCTGCTGGTCGCCGGGCTCGTCTCGCTCGGCCTCGGGATCATCGTGTTCGTCTGGCCGGAGCAGACGCTGCTGGTGGTGGGCGTCCTGTTCGGCCTCTACCTGCTGGTCATCGGCATCGTCCAGCTGGTCGCGGCGTTCGGCACGCACGCCACGACGGCGCTGCGGGTGCTGGCCTTCATCAGCGGGGCGATCTGCGTGCTGCTGGGCCTGCTCTGCTTCCGCAGCGCGGCCCGGTCGTTGCTCCTGCTGGCGATCTGGATCGGCATCGGATGGCTGTTCCGGGGCATCACCCAGCTCGCGGCCGTGATCTCGGACGCGTCCATGCCCGCCCGCGGCTGGCAGGCCGTCGCCGGGGTCGCGAACACCCTGGCGGGCGTGCTGCTGATGGTCTGGCCGGTCGGTTCGATCACCGCGCTGACCATCCTGTCCGGGTGCTGGCTGGTGATCCTCGGGTTGGTCGAGATCGTGACGGCGTTCCAGGTCCGGAGCACGGCCGGCCGGATCCCCTCCGGCGTCTGACGCCCCGGCCCCGACCCCACCCGGGGCCGGGGCCGATCCACCGATCGGGGGGTCAGTGCCAGGCGGGGGCGTCCGTCCCCCAACGCCCCGGCGGGCGCGACCACCCCGCCGGGGCGCCCGCGTACGCGACGGGCGACAGGGCGTGGCGCAGCCGCCCGTACGGCGAGTCGGTCTCGGTGATCCAGCGCGCCGGGTCGTACGGCTCGTCGTTCGGAAGGACGCGCGGGTCGGCGGTGGGCGCGATGCCCTCCAGCAGCCAGGAGGCGGTGCCGGCCAGGGAGTAGCGCAGCCGGCGGCCGCCCGGGCGGGTCGTGCGCTGGTCGGTGAGGGCCCGCAGGACCCCGGCCGCGATCAGGTAGCCGGTGCCGTGGTCGAGGGCCTGGGCGGGCAGCACACCGGGGCGGCCGTCGGCGCCGGCCTCGATCCCGGCGATGCCGACGCCTGCCTGGACCAGGCTGTCGAAGCCGCGCCGGCCGGACCAGGGTCCGGTCCAGCCCCAGGCGTTGAGCTGTGCGACGACCAGCCCGGGGCGGCGTGCGAGCAGCGCCTCGGGGGCCAGGCCGTGGGCGTCGAGGGAGCCGGGGCGGTAGCCGGTGACGACGACGTCGGCGGTGGCGAGCAGGGTCTCCAGGACGGCCCGGTCGGCGGGGTCGGCGAGGTCGAGGCGGGTGGAGCGCTTGCCGAGGCCCGTGTCGACGTGGGCGTCCTCGGCCTCGGGGAGCCGGGGTGAGTCGACCCGGAGCACGTCGGCGCCGAGCAGGGCGAGGGTGCGGGTGGCGACCGGTCCGGCGATGACCCGGGTGAGGTCGAGGACGCGGATCCCGGCGGCGGGGAGCGGGGCGGGGCCCAGGGGCCGGGGGGCGGCCTCGTCGACGACCCGGGACTCGACCAGCGGCAGCGCGGTCTCCCGGACCGGCGCGACGGCGACAGCGAGCGCCCCCGCCGCGTACGCGCGCTCCTGGACCGACGCGGCCGGCCGCTGCCGCAGCTCCGCGGCGAGCCGCTCGGGCCCGGTGTCGGCGGGCAGGCCGAGGGCGGTGAGCAGCCGCTCGCGGTGGTGCGGGTAGTTCGCGTGGGTCCGGAGCCAGCCGTCGGCGGTCTGCCAGAAGCCGGAGAGCGGCGCGAAGGAGACCGGGGTCCGGCCGTCGATCCGCAGGTGGCGTTCGCTGACGAAGGCGGTGGCGACGGCGCCGTGGTCGATCCCGACCTCCGGTACCGGTCCGCCGGACCGCAGCGCGGCGAGTTCGGCGGCGGCCAGCGAGCAGGCGGCGACGGTGGCCCGGGCGAGGCGCAGGACGGGGAGCCGGGAGGGCAGCACCGCGTCGGGGCCGTGGAAGGCGACCCGCTCCAGCAGGTCCGCCGGCCCCCCGAGGGCGGCCCAGGCATCGGCGGTGGGCAGGTCCCCGACGGGCACGGGACCGGGGCCGGGCGGTGAGGACGTCGAACGGTCTGTCATGAGCGCATTCTGCTCCCGTCCTCAGGCGGTCGCCGTGACACCCGCCACAAGCATCAGCAGGACCGCCGAGACGACGGTCATCCGGCGGGCGGCGGCCGGGTCGGCGCCGAAGCGGCCGCCGAGCCGTCCGCTGGCGTGCGCGACCAGCCCGTAGACGACGGCGCAGGCCAGCACGTTGAGCGTGCCGAGCACGAGCACCTGGCCGCCGACCGGCAGCCCTGCGGCGGGGTCGACGAACTGCGGCACCAGGGAGAGGTAGAGCAGCAGGCCCTTGGGGTTGAGCAGCGCGGTGAGAGCGGACTGGCGCAGCACCGTGGCCGTGGGCTGCGGCCGGGGTGCGGCGAGGGCGGTGCCGCCCCGTCCGCGGCGGAGCGCGAGCAGCATGGTGACGGCGAGGACCAGCAGGTAGACGGCGCCGGTGACGCGGAGGACGGGCAGGGCCGCGGGGACGGCCCGCAGGGCCGCGGCGAGTCCGGCGCTGGAGAGCAGGGTGTGGACCGTGTAGCCGGCGCAGACCCCGGCGACGGCGGTCAGTGCGGCGCGCCGGCCCTGGCCGAGGCCGCGGGCGGCGATGTAGAGCCAGTCGGGGCCGGGCGTACAGACCAGTAGCAGGTCGACCCCCAGGAAGAGGAGGAGGGCGTGGGTGTCCATGGCGGTGACCTGTCGTGCTCGGCCGGGCGGGTTGCGGTCACTGACGGTAGCCGGATCGGCCTGGCATGCGATGGCTACTTCGTGCCCGCCTTCACCACCTTTTGGCAGAATATTGCGCCATGGACCGAATTGACCGCAGAATCCTCCACGAGCTCCAGCAGGACGGCCGTCTCAGCAACGCCGAACTGGCCGCCCGGGTCGACCTCACCCCCTCGCCCTGCCTGCGCCGGGTCCGGCAGCTGGAACAGGACGGCGTGATCCGCGGCTACCGGGCCCTGCTGGACGGCGCGGCGGTCGGGCGCGGCTTCCAGCCCTTCGTGACGATCACCATGCGGCACGAGGACCAGGTCACGGTGGCGGAGTTCGAACGGCGGGTGGCCGAGCTGCCGGAGGTGGTGGAGGCGCACCGGCTGTTCGGGGAGCCGGACTACCTGCTGCGGATCGCGGTGGCGGACATCGCCGCGTACGAGCGGTTCATCACCGGCGTGCTCTCCGGGCTGCCGGGGATCGCCCAGGTCAACTCCCACCTGACGATGAAGCAGGTCAAGACCGACCGGGGCATCCCGACCGGCGGCTGACCCGCGCGCCGTGGCCGGCGTGGCCTGCGTGGCCTGCGCTCAGGCGGCGCTCGGGGGCCGTCCGGAGCGCCCTCCGAGCGCGCCCGGAGGGCACTCAGAAGGTGAACCGCAGCGACCGGACCCGGTGGTCGAAGCTGGACGGGACCAGCTCCGGCTCGCCGACCGAGCGGATCCCGGGCAGGCGGGTGAACAGCTCCCGGTAGAGCACCTTCATCTCCTGCCGGGCGAGGTGCGCGCCGAGGCAGTAGTGCGGTCCGCCGCCGCCGAACCCGAGGTGGGGGTTGGGGCTGCGGGTGATGTCGAAGGCGTCCGGGTCGGCGAAGACCGTCTCGTCGCGGTTGGCGGAGCCGAAGTAGAGCACCGCCTTGTCCCCGGCCCTCAGCAACGGGCCGTCGGGGCCGCCGAGCCGGTGGTCGACGGCCAGGGTCCGGCGGAACTGGATGATCGGGGTGGCGTGGCGGACGATCTCGTCGACCGCCCCGCCGAGGTGCCGGTCGAGGTCGCCGACGAGCAGGGCCCGTTGTTCCGGGTGGGCGGTGAGCAGGTGGAGGCCGTGGGCGAGCGCGTTGCGCGTCGTCTCGACGCCGGCGACGAGCAGCAGGGAGAAGAAGGCCCCGAGCTCACGGCCGGTCAGGCGGCGGCCGTCGACGTCGGCGGTGACGAGGGCGGTGACGAGGTCGTCGGCGGGGCGGCGGCGGCGCTCGCGGCCGAGGTCGGCGACCATGCCCTGCATCCGGGCCAGTGCCAGCAGGCCGCGGCCGGGCATCCGGAGCCGGGCGCGCAGCGGGCGGGCGACGCCGGTGTGCTCGGACGCGTGGTTGACCTGGTCGAGGATCACGCGACGGGGCTCCTCGGGGATGCCCATCATGTTGCAGATCACCTGGAACGGGAGCTCGGCGGCGACCGAGGTGACGAAGTCCTCGGGGCGCTCGCGCTCCACCCGGTCGACGAGGTCGGCGGCGACCCGCCGGATGTCGTCCTCGACCTTGGAGATCAGCCGCGGGGTGAAGGCCCGGGAGACGATGCGGCGCAGCTGGGCGTGGCGGGGGTCGTCCAGGTTGACCATGGAGTCCCCGAACAGCAGCCGGACCCAGCGCGCCGGTTCGGGGGTGGTGACGCCCGGTCCGCTGAGGAAGACGGCGGGGGTGCGGCCGGCCTCGACGACGTCGGCGTGCCGGACGAGGGCGTGGAAGCCGTGGCCGGGGTGCCCGGAGCCGGGTCCGCCGAACCGGGCCGGGGCGGGGAGGCGGCGCAGTTCGGCGAAGGCGGCGGCGCGGACGGCGGCGGGCAGCCGCCAGAACGCGGGGTCGGCGAGGTCCACGGCGGGAACGCCGGCGCCGGGCACCCCGGCGTCGGCCTCGGGTGCGGCCTCGGGTGCGGCCTCGGGTGCGGCCTCGGGTGCGGCCTCGGGTGCGGCCTCGGCGTCGGGTGTGGCGGCGGTGCTCATGCCTGTCCTCCTGCCCCCTCACACCCCGTGTGCGCGGGGTCACATCGCGGGGTCACATCTAGTACGTACCGGAAAGGAAGCTGTCAAACCGTGCTGCTGGTACGACTAACGGGTATTCAGGCACAGACGTCGCAAGCGGGACGTCCGTACCGTCATGAACCAGCCACCGCACGGCCCCCGGCCACCCCACCCGTTCCCGCCGCCCGCACAGGGCGGTAGTGCCCGAACGGCTTGCCCGGGACAGCGGTGCCCGTGGTGGTCGGACGTGGCGGGACGGGGGCGGAACCGGCCAATACCCGAGGGTGCGGTACTGGCCGACGGAGGCGGGTGCGACGATGAGTGTCATCGTGATGACCGACCGGATCCGCTCGCTGCGCGCCGTGGTCTTCGCTGCGCTCTGCGTAGCGCTGGCCGCCGCGGCTCACGTCGCCATGGCCGGCGCCGGGATCTCCCCCCCGGTACTGGCGGGCGCCTTCGGTCTGACCCTCGGCCTCACCTGGCTGCTGGCCGGGCGACAGCGGGGGCTCGGCCTGATCAGCGTCTGGATGGTGGCCGCGCAGACCGCGCTCCACCTGACGTTCGAACAGGCCGGAACGCTCGCCGGGGGCGGCGGGCTCGGCCGGCTGGCCGGGACCGACTGGGCCTCGCTGCTGCTCTGCAATCCGGAAGCCTCTCCCACCGGCCTCTCGCCGGACGACCTGGCCCGGATGGCCGGACTCGACCCGGCGGTGCCACCGGCCGTCACGACGGCAGCCGTCCAGCACCACGCGCACGGCGCGGCGACCACCGCGGACCCGTCCGCGCTGTCCGGCGCCGCGACGTCCGGGGACGGTCTGGCGGCCCACGGGACGGCGGCGCACGACATGGCCGCGCACGGCATGACGCCCGGCATGATCACCGCCCACGTGCTCGCCGCGCTGGCCTGTGCGCTGCTGCTCTGGCGCGGTGAGGCGGCCCTGGCCCGGTTGTTCGAACTGCTCGGTTCGCTGGGCTCGGTGCTGGCGGGCGCACTGCTGGTGCCGCTGCTGGCCCTGCTCGGCTGTCCGGTCGGCCTCCGGCCGCCGACCGCACCGAGAACCGCCGGCCACCGGACCCGGCCGCCCCGGTTGGTGCTGCTCTCGCACGCCCTGGTCCGACGCGGTCCGCCGGTCCTCGCGATCGCCCGCTGACGCGCCCGCCGCCTCCCCCGACACCACCGGTGTCCGGGGCGCGACGGGCCGGTCGCCCTGCGCCGTTCCGCCGGACACCGCGCACTCCCGAGTACCGCTACTCCGGAGTGCGTCCGGCGCCGCCGCGCCGCCAGGGCCCGGGCCCGGCACGTGCCGCCGCCCCCGCAGTCATGCGGGGCGACGTGGCACGACCGGCCCACCGACGCCGAGGGTGCCGCCCGCAGCGGCACCGCCCCTGTCTTCCCCTCAGGACCTTCCATGCCTGACTACGACGGCGCACCGGCCTCGTCCGGCGCCACCGTCCTACCGCGTCCGCCCGTCGTCCCCCTGCCCGGGACGGCCCGATCCAGCACTGCCCCGGCCCGCGTCTCCCCGGTCCGCGTCGCCGCGCTCCGCCGCGAGGCGGGCGAGGAGCCCCGCGGACCAGTCGTCGGAGGGTCCGTCGGTCCGGTCCGCGAGCAGTGGGCCGCGCAGTCGCTCCGCCTGCTCCAGCCAGTCCCGGCACGCCGCGCAGCGCGCGACGTGCTTGTCCAGCCGACGGTCCGGCACACCGGCGGGTTCGCCGTCGAGGCGTGCGGACAGAGCGGTACGGAGTTGCGCGCATCTCATGTGACCATCGTCCCGCACCCGCCCCGACGTGCGACCGCCCGGGTGGGAGGCCGCCGTGGATGACGAACAGCTGACCGCGCTCGCCCTGGCCGCCCGGGAGGGCCGGCCCGCCGACGTCGAGGCCTTCGTCCGGGCCACCCAGCGGGACGTCTGGCGGTTCGTCGCCCACCTCACCGACGTCCAGTCCGCCGACGACCTGGCCCAGGAGACCTTCCTTCGGGCCCTGCGCAGCCTGCCGGGGTTCGCCGGACGGTCCTCCGCCCGCACCTGGCTGCTGTCGATCGCCCGCCGGACCGTCATCGACCGCTACCGCACCGCCGCCGCCCGGCCCCGCTGCGCCGCGCTGCCGGACTGGCAGGAGGCCGCCGAGCGACAGGGCACCGCGCCCACCGCCGGCTTCGAGGACGGCGTGGCGCTGGGCGACCTCCTGGACCGGGTGCCCGCCCAGCGGCGCGAGGCCTTCGTGCTCACCCAGGTGGTCGGGCTGAGCTACGCGGAGGCCGCCGAGGTGGCCGGCTGCCCGGTCGGCACCGTCCGCTCCCGGGTGGCACGGGCCCGGGAGGAGCTGATAGCCCGTCTGCGGGCGGCCGAGACCGGCGACGCGCCTCCGGGAGCGCCCGCCGAGCTGGCCGCCGCCTGCTGAAGCGGTCGGCACGCCACCGGCACCGACCACGTCGGCCGACCGCCGGCACCGCACCGACGCCAGTACCGCGCCTCCGGAGGCCCCCGGGCGGACAAGATCGGCCACGATCGCCATGATCCGGCCAAGTCATAAAAATCCCTCACCTGTTCGGAACTCACCCTCGTGTGCCTCCGACTGCTGTACCGGACACCGCCGCCGAGGTGGTGTCCGGACGGCACGGGGAACGGACGGAGGATGACCCATGGCAGCGCAGCAGTCGCCCGCCACCAGCAAGGCGGGTGACGACCCGGCGCGGTCGGAGGACCGGTGGAGCCTGGTCCTGGCCGCCGGGCTGATCTCGTTCGTCGCGATGCTCGACATGAACGTCGTGAACCTCGCGCTCACCGACATCGCCGACGCCCTCGACGTCTCCTCGACCACCGCCCAGTGGGCCGTGCTCGGCTACCAGCTCCCCCTGGTGGCCCTGCTGCTTCCCGCCGGGCGGTGGCTCGACCAGGTCGGCATCCGCTCCGCGCTGCTCTTCTCCCTCGGCGGCTTCGCCCTGTGCAGCGCGCTGGCCGCCGCCGCACCGTGGGCGAGCTGGCTGATAGCCGCCCGGCTGGCCCAGGGCGCGTTCGGCGCGGTGCTGTTCGTCCTGATGCCGGTACTGGCCGCCACCGCCGTACGGCCCGAGCTGCGCGGGCGCGCGATGAGCGTGCCCGCCACCCTGGGCCCGCTCGGCGCCGTCCTCGGCCCGGTGATCGGCGGCCTGCTGCTGGACCACGTCGGCTGGCGGGCGATCTTCCTCGTCAAGCTGCCGATCTGTCTGGCCGCCTGGCTGATCACCCGGCGCGACGCCCCGCTCGGCGGGCGCCTGCGACTGCCCGACCGCAGCACCCTGGGCGACGCCGCGCTGATCGGCTCGGCGGTGGCCGCCGTCCTGCTCGGCCTCACCCTGGCGCCCGAGGCCCCGCTCTGGCTGCTGCTCCTGCTGCCGGCCGTGCCGCTGACGCTGTTCTGGCTGCGCCGGCCCGGCGGGAAGCCGGTCGCGGCCGTCATGCGGGCCTCCGGCACCGCCGCCGTGAACGGATCGGTGCTGGCGCTGGCCGCCGGGTTCGCCGCCAACCACTACCTGCTCGCCCAGTACCTGCGCCGGGACGACGGCGTCAGCGCGACCGGAACGGCAGTCACCATGCTGGCCTTCCCGCTCGGCATGGTGGTGGCCGGCCGGTTCGGCGGACGGCTCGCCGACCGCTGGGGAGCCCGCCCGACCGCGCTGACCGGCGCCGCCGTGACCGCCTTCGGCCTGCTGCTGCTCGTCCCGGTGGATACCGGCTGGTCCTCGGCCGACATCGCCTGGCGCCTGGCAGTGGCCGGCATCGGCATGGGCCTCAACGGCGGCCCCGTCCAGGCCCTGGTGATGACTTCCGCCCCGCGGGAGCAGATGGCCACCGCCGGCTCGGCCGTCCAGCTCGCCCGCAGCCTCGGGTTCGCGCTCGGCCCGGCGCTCGGGACCGCCGCCACGCTCTACGGCACCACCGAGGTCGCCGGGATCCACGCCGGGCTCCTGCTCGCCGGACTGCTCACCGCCCTCGCCGTCGTCCTCCTGACCCTGCACCACCGCGCCGCCGGAGCCACCGGCGGCGACAGCACCACCGGCACCACCAGCACCAACCGGACGATCCGCAGCAGAGTGTGACCACCGTCGCACCTCCTCCTGCGCACCACAGATCCCGACCGGAGGAAACACCCGCATGACCGACACCGTCCACGACCCGGCCTCGGCCGGCCAGACCGGCGCGGCAGAGACGACGTCGACGGCACCCGCCGCCGACGCGTCGCGCTGCCCGTTCGGCTACGACGAGCTCCCCGATCCGGTCCCGCTGTACGGGCCGGAGTACAAGAGCGACCCCTATCCGCTGTACCGGCAGATGCGCGCCGCCGGCCCCGTGCACCGGGTGAAGTTCCCGAGCGGTGTGGGCGCCTGGCTGGTGACCGGCTACAAGGCCGCGCACGAGGCGCTCAACGACCCCCGGTTCGGCAAGAACCACGACCTCGGCAACGAGGAGTGGCTCAGGCTCGCCTCGATCATGCCGGAGCCGCAGCACTCGCAGCTCCAGGTGCACCTGCTCCACCAGGACCCGCCGAAGCACACCACGATGCGCCGGCTCGTCCTGGACGCCTTCTCACCGCGCCGGGTGGAGTCGCTGCGCCCGCGCATCCAGGAGCTGGCCGACGCCCTGATCGACGAACTGCCGGAGACCGCCCCGGCCGGCGGCGCCGACCTGGTGGCGGGCTTCGCGGCCCACTACCCGTTCCGGGTGCTGGCCGAGGTGATCGGCCTGCCGCAGGAGCTGGCCGTCCGCTTCGACCGCGACTGGGGCAAGGTGGTGCAACCGGTCGGCCCGCAGGACCCGGGCCGACCGGCGTACGAGGGCCGGCTGCACGGCCTGCAGAACTACATCGCCGAGGTGGTCACGCACAAGCGCGCGACCTACGACCCCGCCGGACCCGGCGTGGACCTGCTCGGCCGGCTCGTCACGGCGTG
Organism: Kitasatospora sp. NPDC127035; assembly: GCF_042726075.1. Classification (NCBI taxonomy): domain Bacteria; kingdom Bacillati; phylum Actinomycetota; class Actinomycetes; order Kitasatosporales; family Streptomycetaceae; genus Kitasatospora; species Kitasatospora sp. NPDC127035. The sequence continues at coordinate 100,508 of NZ_JBHXDN010000012.1, forward strand.
CGACGCCGGCGAGTTGAGCCCCGAGGAGCTCGACTCGATGGTGTTCCAGCTGCTGGTCGCCGGCCAGGAGCCGGTCACCAACCAGATCACCACCATGCTGATCACCCTGCTGCGCCACCCGGAGCAGCTCGACCGGCTGCGGACCGCGCTCACCGCGGACGACGGCGACCAGGCCGCCGGCCCGCGGCTGCTCGCCCGTGCCATCGAGGAACTCCTCCGCTACGACGGCGCGTTCGAGCTGACCACCTGGCGGTTCTTCGCCGAGGACAGCGACCTGCACGGGACCACCGTCCCGGCCGGCGACTCGGTGATCATCTCGCTCAACGCCGCCAACCGTGACGAGGAGCAGTTCCCGGACGCCGACGTCCTGGACTTCGACCGCTCCCCCAACGCCCACATGGCCTTCGGCCACGGTATCCACTTCTGCCCCGGCGCGTCCCTGGCCCGGGCCGAACTCCAGATCGCCATCGGCACGTTGCTCACCCGTCTGCCCGGCCTCCGGCCGTCGGCCGCCGACGGCGAGGAGATCGACTCGCTCGCCTGGGTGCCCGCCGTCCTGGCCCGTGGGGTGAACCGGCTCCCGGTCGCCTACGACAAGCGGTCCTGACCGGTCCGCCCCAGCACCGTCCGGCATCCACCACAGCGTCCCGGCGACCGTCGCCGGGGCGTGGCTCCGCCTGCCCGAAGCCCGTACACCGTTCCGTGGAGGACCAGCATGCCGTCCGCCGGCACTGTCACCAGCAACTCCCAGCCCAGCAACGCCCAGCCCAGCAACGCCCAGTCCGGCAGCACCCGGACCGGCGACACCGGATCCGGGTACACCGCACCGGACGCCCAGACCGTCGCCCGCATCTCCGCCGAGATCGTCGACCTGCTGCTGCCGCACCGCCGCGCCTCCGACCCGGAGATCGACACCACGCCCGAAGACTTCCCGCTCCAGCTGGAGCAGTTGGCGGACTTCATCACCGCCGGCGACCCGATCCTGTTCACCCTGCCGGGCTTCCCGTGCAAGTCGCCCAACCTCGCCAAGGTGCTCAGCCACCTGCCCGACGAGGGCGAGCGGCTCTCGCTCACCTTCCTCAACGGGCTCTGCGAGCAGATCGGCAAGCTCTACGAGCCGGGCGCGCAGATCCTGATCTGCTCGGACGGGCACATCTTCGGCGACCTGATCCACGTCCCCGACGACCACATCGACGAGTACTCCGACGCCCTGACCGCGATGATCGAGCGCGAGGGTCTCGCCCACCTCGCCACCTTCGACCTGCGGGCCGTCCTCGGCGACCTGCCCTTCGACGAGAAGCGCGCCCGGGTGCACGAGAAGTACGCGCCGACCAAGGAGGAGCTGCGCGAGCAGATCCTGACCGACGAGGAGACGGCCAAGCTCTATCGCGGCATCACCCGCTTCCTCACCGAGGACACCTTCGGTTTCGAGGGCACCAAGTCCGCCCTGCAGCGCGACTGCCGCGCCCGCGCCTACGGCGTCATCCAGCGCAGCCGCGCCTGGGGCGACCTGATCGCCGAGCAGCACCCCCGGTCGTTCCGGCTCTCCATCCACCCGCAGAAGGCCGGCGTGCTGAAGTTCGGCATCCGGCTGCTGGAGCACTCCGACGTGTGGATGACCCCGTGGCACTCCTCCGTGCTCCACCGCCAGGACGGCGGCTGGGAGTTGATGCGCAGCGAGGAGGCCGCGAAGGTCGGCCGACTGGTCGAGCGCAACGGCCGGCCGAGCCACTACGAGACCTCCTGAGGCTCAGCCGGGGCCGGCAGCGTCGCCGGCCCCGGCTCCAGGCTCGACTCCAGGCTCGGCTCCAGAGCCGACTTCCGGTTCGACTTCCGGCCCGGCTTCCACCTCGCCCCTGCGCCCACCGATGCCGTTGCCGTTGCCGTTGCCGTTGCCGCGAGGGGTAACGGCGCGACCGGGGCCACGAGGTCCGAGTCCGCCGGGCCTGCCTTGCCGAGGTCCGCGGCCCCCCGGCCGGGCGCGCCCGCCGGCGTACGGTGGTCGAAGGCGATCAACGGGTCACCGGTGAGCGGGTGTTCGACGACCGCCGCCCGCACCCCGAACACCTCGGCCAGCAGCTCGGCGGTCAGCACGTCCCTCGGCGTCCCGGACGCCACCAGGGTCCCGCGGTGCAGGACGTGCAACCGGTCGCAGACCGAGGCGGCGGCGTTCAGGTCGTGCAGCGCGACCAGCGTGGTACGGCGCTGCTCGCGCAGCAGCGCGAGCAGCTCGACCTGGTGCCGGACGTCCAGGTGGTTGGTCGGCTCGTCCAGCACCAGGACGTCCGGTTGCTGGGCCAACGCCCGCGCCAGTAAGACGCGTTGACGCTCACCACCGGAGAGCTGGGCGAACCGCCGGTGATCCGCGTCCGCCATCCCGACCCGGACCAGCGCGTCGTCGACCAGCCGGTGGTCCTCGGCGTCGTCCCCGGCGAACGCCTTCTTGTACGGGGTTCGACCCATCGCCACCACCTCGCGGACGGTCAGCTCGAAGTCCCCGCCGCGTTCCTGCGGCAGCGCCCCGATGTGCCGGGCCGACTGCGCCGGGGTCAGCCCGGACAGCTCCCGGCCCGCCAGCAGGACGCGCCCGGCACTCGGCTTCAGGTGCCGGTAGACGGTGCGCAGCAGGCTGGACTTGCCACTGCCGTTGGGACCGACCAGGCCGGCGATCTCACCCTCCTTGGCGACCAGGTGGACGCCGGAGACCACCGTCCGCCCCGCGAGGGTGACGCTCAGGTCCTCGACCGCGATTCTCAATTCCGCTCCAGTCGTCGGTCCAGCAGGTAGAGCAGGGTGGGCGCGCCGAGCAGGGCGGTGACCACGCCGATCGGCACCTCCTGACCGTCCAGCACGGTCCGGGCGAGCAGGTCGACGATCACGAGCAGCACCGCGCCGGTCAGTGCGGAGAGCGGCAGCAGGCGGCGGTGGTCGCCGCCGAGCAGGAGGCGACAGACGTGCGGGACCATCAGACCGACGAACCCGATCGCACCGGAGACGGCGACCAGGACACCGGTGAGGACGCTGGTCACCGCGAAGATCTCACGGCGCAGCCGGACCACGTCGACGCCGAGACCGGCCGCCGTCTCGTCGCCCATCAGCATGGCGTTGAGCCCCCGGGCGCGGCCCTGGAGCACGGCCAGCCCGAGGACCACGGCGACGGCGGGGACGACGAGCTGCCCCCAGGTGGCGCCGCTCAGGCTGCCCATCAGCCAGAACAGCACGCCCCGGGTCTGCTGCTCGTCGCCGGTCTGCAGCACCAGGTAGCTGGTGAGGCCGGTGAGGAACTGGCCGATGCCGATGCCGGCCAGCACCAGGCGCAGCGGCGAGAACCCGCCGCCGCGCCTGGCCAGCAGCCAGACCAGGGAGAACGCGGCGAGCGCGCCGAGGAAGGCGGCCAGCGAGACGGTGAGCCCGGCCACGCCCCCGAGGCTCATCTCCAGGCCCAGACCGGTCCCGAGGACGATCACGGCGACGGCGCCGAGCGAGGCACCGGAGGAGATGCCGAGCAGGTACGGATCGGCGAGCGGGTTGCGGACCAGCGCCTGTACGGCGGTGCCGACCAGGCCGAGCCCGGCCCCGACCATGGCCGCCAGCAGGGCGCGGGGGACGCGCAGTTGCCAGACGATGAGGTCCCGGGTGCCGGGCGCCGGGCTCTGCCCGGTGAGCCGGCGGCCGACCACCGACCAGACCTCGCCGGGCGGGATGTCCACCGAGCCGAGCGAGACGGCGGCGGTCAGCGCCACGACGAGGGCCGCGGTGAGGACGGCCGCCAGCGGCCCGGCGCGCAGCGCACGGCTGCGGCTGCGCCGGGCGGCGACGGTGGCCGACGCCACGGCCTACTGCCCGTTCTTGACGAGCGTCGGGTGGACGGTGGCGGCGATCTGCCGGACGGTGTCGGCGTTGCGCACCCCGGCGATGGTGGTGGTCTCGGAGCCGATCCGCAGGAAGTGCCCCTCCTGGACGGCCTTCAGCCCCTGAGTGGCCGGGAAGCCCTTGAGGTAGGCCTCGGCCTCGTCGAAGGCCTTACGGTTGGCCTCCTCGCTGCCGCGGTTGCGCACGGCGAGCTGGATCCAGTCCGGGTTCTTCGCCACCACGTCCTCCCAGGAGACGGGCCGGAAGTCGGCGTCGCAGTCGGCGAACACGTTGCGCGCACCGGCCAGGGTGATCACCGCGTTGGCGACCTGCTTGCCGCAGACAGCCATCGGTTGCTTTGTACCGGCATCGAAGTCGAAGAGGAAGTAGCCGGGCCTCTCTGCTTCGGCAATCGTGGCGGTGGCGGTTCGCACCTCACCGATCTGCTTCTCCATGGCGGCGACCAGTTCCTCGGCGCGGGCGGCGGTCCCGGTGACCGCGCCGAGCCGGCGGATGTCGTTCTCGATCTCGGAGAGGTCGGTCCGGGGCCCCTTGGCCGCCTTCGGGGTGCCGGCGCACGCGGTGGAGAGCAGCAGGACGTGCTGGATGCCGACCGCCTTCAGCTCCTCCTCGGTCGGTCCGGCACCGGCCGCGCCCATCATCGGCATCGGCCCGAAGGTGTCGACGTAGAGGTCGGCACCGGAGCCGAGCAGCTTCTCCTTGGGGATCAGGGCGTCGCCGAGCACCGGCACCTTGGCCCCCTGCTCGGCGACGGCGGCCGGCAGGCTTCCCTTGCCGGGCGGGAAGCCGGTGCCGATCACGCGGTCGCCGGCGCCGAGCTGGAGCAGCATCTCCAGACCGGCCGCGTCGGTGGTGACGATCTTCTTCGGAGCCTGCTTGACCGTGGTCTCCTTGCCCGCGCAGTCGGCCACCTTGACCGGGAACGCGCCGGCGGCGGTCGCCTGTGCGCTACCGCCGCCGTTCGAACCGTCGCTGCTTCCTCCGCCGTCGCTCGAACAGGCGGTGGCGAACAGGGCGACGGCGGCCGCGATACCGCAGAACACGCGAGGGCGCATCAGAACTCTCCTGGTCAATGGTCGTGCTCGGGCCCGTCCTACGAACCCGGACCAGGTAGTCGGCCGTGGTGCCCGAGCGGTTCCCACGAGTTTGCCCGGACGGGCGGCTCCGGATACGTCTAGGGTGGCGCGATGACCTCCCCTTCCGCCCCGTGGACCTCAGCGGGCGCCCCCTCCACAGCGGCGGGCACGGGACCCGCTGACGCGGCGTCGGCCGGAGCGGCGCCCGCGGGTACGGTGCCGGTCGACGATCTGGGTCTGACCGTTCCGCTCGGTCCCGCACCCGTCCGGCGGGTGGTGTCGCTGGTCCCCTCGCTCACCGAGGCGCTCGCCGCCACCGACCCCGGTCTGCTGGTCGGTGCCACCGACTGGTGCAGCCACCCGGCCGACCTGGCCGTCACCCGGATCGGCGGCACCAAGAACCCCGACGTGGCCCGGATCGTGGCACTCGCTCCCGACCTGGTGGTCGCCAACGACGAGGAGAACCGGCGGCCCGACCTGGACGCGCTGCGCGCGGCCGGTCTGCCCGTCTGGGTCACCGACATCCGCACGCTCGACCAGGCGATCCACTCGCTGCACCGGCTGCTGACGGTCGGCTGCGGCCTGCCGCGCCCGGGGTGGCTGGACGCCGCCGAGTCCGCGTGGGCGGCGGTCCGGCCCCTGCCCGGTCCGCCCCGCCCGGCCGTCGTGCCGATCTGGCGCCGCCCCTGGATGGTGCTCGGCCGCGACACGTTCGCCGGTGACCTGCTCGGCCGGCTCGGCGTCCGGCTCCTGCACGCCGACGGTCCGGACCGCTACCCCGCCGTCCCGCTGCCCGACCTGCTGGCCGCCGGGCCGGAGTTGGTGGTCCTTCCCGACGAGCCCTACCGCTTCACCGCCGACGACGGCCCGGAGGCGTTCCCCGGCCTTCCGGTCGCCCTGGTGAGCGGTCGCCACCTCACCTGGTACGGACCGTCCCTGGTGGAGGCGCCGGAGGTGCTCACCGCCGGACTCGCGCGGGCGCTGCCGCAGTAGCCGGGCGCGGCGGCAGGGCTCGAACGCCGCCTCCCCACCTGACAGTCGGACGATCGGGTCGTCGTACGATGTCGGCTTCTCACCGGGTCGGCCGGTGATGTACGGGGGGACGGAAGCACGTGAGTGCAGTACGGGCGAGTGCGGTACGGGTTAGTGCAGTACGGGGGGGTGCGGTACGGGTGGGTGCCGTGCGCGGAAACGCGTCACGGCGAGCGCTGGTGGCTGTCTCGGCGGCAGCCGTGTCCACCGCGCTCCTGACGGGATGCGGCACCAAGCAGGCCGACGAACGGGCCACGGGGACGTCCGCGACACCGGCCGCGGCCACCACGGACGCCTCGCCGTCCGCGACACCGACCCCCACGCCGAGCGTCTCGCCGAGCACCTCGCCGTCCGCGACCGCGTCCACTCCGACGACGCCGAGCGCGAGCACCGGCCCGTCGCCGCACGGCACGGCGTCCAAGTCCGCGAAGCCGAGCCCGACCGCCACACGGTCGCCGAGCACCGGCCCGGCGGCGAACGCTGCCAAGCCCGGCAGCGCCAAGCCCGCCGAGACCACACCCGCGCCGCAGGCACCGCCCGTCGCCGCGCCCGTCGCGCCGCCGGCCGGCGCCGCCGTCGCAGCCGCCCCGGCACCCACCGCGAAGCCGGGTCCCGTCGCGCCCCCGCCGCCGCCCGCGCCCGCGACCCCGCACGTCCCGCCGCTGCAGAGCAGTTGCACACCGACCAAGCCCCAGCCCGACGACCCCAAGGAAGCCGTCGCCGCCGCACTCACCACCGCCGCCGGCACGTCCCGGACGCTGTTCCTCAGCAACGGCGGCACCGACAAGCTCCCGCCGCTCCCGGTCAACCTGGTGAAGGCGATCGCCTGGCAGGAGAGCGGTTGGCAGTCCGGCATCCTCGCCTGCGACGGCGGCATCGGCACCATGCAGATCATGCCCGCCACCGTGAGCTGGATGAACAGCAAGTTCGGCACCGCCTCGGACCCGAAGACACTGAACGGGAACGTGCAACTCGGCACCCAGCTGCTGGACTGGCTGATCGCCTACTACGGCGACTCCTCGTTCGGCGGGAAGTACGACCTCTCCCCCGACGCGGCCACCGGCAAGGCCCCGCTGCTGGACCTGGTCATCGCCGCCTACAACGCGGGCGCCGGCAACGTCCACTACAACACCGTCACCGACCCGGCCACCGGCGCGACCACGGGCAGCCTGGTCATTCCCAACCCGGGCTACGTCGCCAACGTCAAGGCGCTGATGGCGAGCCAGCCCTGGAACAAGGCCGGCTGACGCTCCTCCGGCCGCCGTCCCGCGGAGAAGCGGGACGGCGGCGGCACGGACGACGGAAGGGCCCGGTGGAAGCGGTGCGTACCGCTTCCACCGGGCCCTGGCGCTTCCGTCGTCAGGCGCGCGCCGCCGTCACGGCGGTGCCCAGCGCGTCCTTGATGCGCGGGCCGAGACGGGCGAAGCCCAGCTCCTTCATCGCGGCCCGGAGCAGTTCCTCGTCGCTCCGCCCGACCCCGTCGCCGTCGATCCAGCGCACGATCGCGAGCAGTTCCTCGGCGGAGTAGGCCGTCACCGGGCGACCCGGCGTGAACGCCGGCTTCGCAGCCCGAGCGGCCGGAACGGCGGCGGGCTCCACGACGACGGGCGTCTCGGGCTCGGCGTCGACGACGACATCCGCCACCACGACCGGCTCGACGACCGGCTCCGGAGCAACGTCCTCGACCGGCGCCTCGACGACCGGGACCTCCTCGGCCACGGCGGGCGCGGCCTCGTCGGCCACGGGCTCGGCGGGAGCCTCGACGACGACCTCGACAGACGCGGTCTCCACCACCACAGCCTCGGCCTTCTCGGCCTCGACCGGCGCCTCGACCACCGGAGCCTCGACCGCTGCAGTCTCCTCGACCACCGCGACCTCGACGGCAGCAGCCTTCTCGGCCTCGACCGGAGTCTCGACGACAGGCTCGGCCACGACCTCGACGACCGGGACCTCCTCGGCCACAACCTCAGCCTCGACCACGGCGGGCGCGGTCTCCTCGACCACGGGCTCGGCGGAAGCCTCGACGACGACCTCGACAGACGCGGTCTCCACCACCACAGCCTCGGCCTTCTCGGCCTCGACCGGAGTCTCGACCACGGGCTCGGCCACGACCTCGACGACCGGGACCTCCTCGGCCACAACCTCAGCCTCGCCCACGGCGGGCGCAGTCTCCTCGACCACGGGCTCGGCGGAAGCCTCGACCGCCGGAGCCTCGACCGCCGCAGTCTCCTCGACCACCGCGACCTCGACGGCAGCAGCCTTCTCGGCCACGACCTCCACCGGAGCCTCGACGACCGGAGTCTCCTCGGCAACAACCTCGGCCTCGACCACAGCGGGCGCAGTCTCCTCGACCACCGCGGCGGCCGGAGCCTCGACCTCGGTCGCGACCTCCTCGACCGGCTCGGCGACGGACTCGGTCTCCGTCTCGTCCTCGGCCGTTCTGTCCTCGGTGTGGGTCTCGTCGGCGTCAGCGGCCTCGGCCTCGGCCTCCACGACGGGAGTCTCCTCGGTCACCGTCTCGACCTCTGCGGCCGAAGGCTCCACCGGCGCGGCGCCGACCAGGTCATCGGCAGCCGGCGACGGAGCGGGGAGAGTGACGACGAGCGGCTTCTCCTCGACGGTCGACTCGACGACCGTTTCGACGGCCGCCTCGGCCTCCGCCTCATCGGTACCCGGGGCCTCGGAGGCCGGGGCCTCGACCTCGACCGGCGACTCATCGACGCCGGCCTCGGCGGCGATGTCCGCGACGGTGTCCGCGACGCCGTCGGTCTCGGTGTCCGCGAGATCGGTCCCGGCAGCCGTCGGGGCCTCGGTCTCGACGACGTCGGCCTCACCGGCGGTCTCGACGTCGGCCGCCTCGACCTCCGCCGTGGGGGCCGGTTCGCCGCTGCCCGCGAGGCCGTCGCGCTGGCCGCCGGCCAGCGCCTGGCGAGCGGTGTAGGCGGCCTCGGCAGCGCGGCGGTCCGCGCGGGAGGCCGTCAGCTCGGAGAGGAGGTCGGCGAGGCCGGCGTCCTCCAGGGTGGCGCGCAGGGTGCGGATGGTGGGGAGGCGGTAGAGGGTGCCCTCGTCCGCGGCGAGCCGGTCGACGAGGTCGACGAGGTCCGGGAAGGACAGCGCGTCGAGGTCCTGGCCGGGCAGCAGCCGGGCGAGGTCGCGCAGGCCGGTGTTGATGGACTCGAACGCCAGGGCGGTGCGGTGGACCAGTGCGCCGTCGGCCGGCGGGACGGGCAGGGTGCCGGCGGGGGCGAGGGCGGTCCAGGCGCGGCGTTCGACCTCCGCCGACGCGAGTGCCTCGTGCAGGTCCTGCGGGCGCGGTCGGCCGGAGGTGGCGGCGAGGGCGGCGGCCTGCTTGCGCAGCGAGCGGGCGCGCAGCCAGGAGAGCTTGACGCCCCGCTCACGGCGCCAGGCCCGGTCGGCGGTGGCGGCGACGAGGGTGCCGAGGTCGGCGTCGTAGGCGGCACCGGTGAGGATGGTCGAGGTCCGGTGGACGAGCTGCAGCATCTCGACCAGGACGGCGGTCTTGCCGACGGTGTCCGGTGCGTCGATCTTGACCTCGGCGGCGAGCGCGGTGACGTCCTCCCAGGTCTGCTGGAGGTCGTGACCGCGCAGCTCGGCGAGGACGGTGGAGGCCGCGCGGGCGTCCTCGGGGCTGGCGACGGTGTCGACGGCCGCGTACCAGGCGTGGGTGTCGGCGGTGAGGGTGAAGGCGCCGAGGTCGGCGTACCGGCCGAGCTCTTCCCGGAGGTCGGTGTCGGCGGTGACCGCCTGGCCGCGGGTCTGCTCCAGGTCCTTGGCGTCGGTGGCGTCCTTGGCGTCCGCGGCGTCGGCTGCGTCGGCGTTGCGCGAGTGAAGCACTGTCATGTGAGGTCCGGTTCTGGGCGACTGCGGCGGGGCTGGCGTCGAGGGGGACGGCGGTCCGGGTGCGCGTGGGGCCCCGGCGGGAGGGGCCAAGGGGTGCGCGGTCGGGCTGCCTGTTGTGGAGGCCAAGAATACGGGTGCCCGTTCGAGCCTTGCACGCACCCACCGTCCATCGGTCGGGTGTGGCGTGCCATACCGCTCACCTGGCCGCTACTCGGGAGGGCCGGGCGGGTGGTCCGGTGTTCGGCCGGGCGGGTGGTGCGTGGGCGCCCCGTGTGTTCCCGGCCGCCGGATCCGCTCCGTCGGCACCGTGCGGAGCCGGTGCCCGGGCGGCGGGCGGTACCCGCTGCGGCCGAGGGCGGCGAGGTCGACCGGCGCGAGGTACTCGGAGAGCGCGGTCCGGTGCCACCACGCGCCGGTTTCGCGAAGTTCGCGCCAATCGGTGAACCGGTAGAGGTGGAGGGTCGCCCGGACGTGGGTCGGTGGGGCGTCGGGGAAGGGGTTGTGGCGCAGCAGGCGGAGGGTGTCCGGGTCGTTGACCAGCAGTCGGGCGACGAAGGGCAGGAACCAGGGCCGGGCGTACGCGGGCGAGATGCCGGCGAACCACATCAGCCAGTCGAGCCGCAGGTGGTAGGGGGCGTACTGGCGCGGAAGGCGGCGCACGTCACCGGGCTTGCCCTTGAAGCCGTACTCCTTCCACACGGTGTGCCGGGTGACGGCCGGTTCGTCCGTGCCCTCGACCACGACCTCCTGGCGGAGCCGGTTGACGCTGCCGAAGGCGCCGTAGGAGTTGACCAGGTGGAGGCGGTTGAAGGAACGGTTCATGACCTGGCGGCGGGAGACCATGTTCCGGACCGGCCAGTAGCTGAGGACGAGGACGGCGGCGGCCAGGGCCAGGACCAGTGCCTCGTACCAGGCGGGCGCGGCACCGTACGCCCGGGGGTGGGCCGGGAGGCCGAGGCGGGCGGGGTCGACGGCGGCGAGGGCGAGGGCAATGGTGAGCCAGTTGAGCCAGGCGAAGTTGCCGGAGGCGATCAGCCAGAGCTGGGTGGCGATCACGACGCAGGCGGCGAAGGTGGCGACGGGCTGCGGGAGGAGCAGGCAGACCGGGACGGCGAGCTGGGTGACGTGGTTGGCGGCCACCTCGACGCGGTGCAGCGGGTCGGGCAGGCGGTGGAAGAACCAGCTGAGCGGACCGGGCATGGGCTGCGTCTCGTGGTGGTAGCGCAGGCAGGTCAGGTCCCGCCAGCAGCTGTCGCCGCGGAGTTTGATCAGGCCCGCGCCGAACTCGACCCGGAAGACCAGCCAGCGCATCAGCCAGAGAACCGGCGCGGGCGGGGCGGTGTCGGCGTTGCCCAGGAAGGCGGCGAGGAAGCCCGCCTCCAGCAGCAGTGACTCCCATCCGAAGGAGTACCAGGTCTGTCCGACGTTGACGATCGAGAGGTAGAGGACCCAGAGCGCCGCCCAGCAGAGGATCGACGCCCAGAGCGGGACGGCGTCGCCGAGGCCGCCGGCGAGGGCGGCGGAGAGCGCGGCGCCGGTCCAGGCGACGGCGGCGAAGAAGCGGTCGCTGTAGTGGAGGTGGAAGAGACCGGGCGACTGCCGGAACGGGACCCGGGCGGTGAAGCGGGGCACGGGCAGCATGCCGCCGGCGCCGATCAGGGCGCGGAACTGGAGGGCGGCGGCGAGGAAGCCGGTCAGGTAGACGGCGGCCAGCAGCCGTTGCACGAGCAGTCTGCTGAGCCAGTACTCGGGTGCCGCGAACCACTGCATGCGGCCCATGCCTACCATCGCCGCCCGTCGCGCGGGGCGCGGGTGCGGGGGGCCCGGCGGCCGGTTCACCCGGGCGGTGGCCGTCCGGACGGCCGTCCCGGACGGGCCCGGTACGAACGGCGGTCGGTGAGGTCGGCCGGGAATCGACGGTCGGCCGGGTGTCGACGGTCGGCCGGGTGTCGGCGGTGGGCCGGGTGTCGGCGGTGGGCCGGGTGTCGGCGGCGCTCGGCCGCGAGCTGCGCGCCAGGACCGGCGCGAGGAGGAGAGGGGAGGAGCGGGGAAGCGCCGGGAGGAGCGGGGTGGCGTCCGGGACCGGCCGCGCCGCTATGGGCGCCGGTGGGGGGGGGGGCACACCCAGGCGTGGGGGGGCACCCCCCCCCGCTGGGACGCCCCCGGGACGACGCCCCCGGGCTCCC
>NZ_JBHXDN010000012.1:112545-186598 GCF_042726075.1 Kitasatospora sp. NPDC127035
CTCCTCGGGGGTGAGAGGCTCCCCGCCACGGTGGTACCGGCCCGGTGTCAGCCCGGGAGGACCAGCCCGGTCCCTCCGGCGCCGAGGCCCGGACGGACGGCGGGGGCGGCGCCGTTCTGCTGGAGGCGGTCGACCAGGAGCGCGGCGAGCGTGCCCAGTTCCTCCTCGGTGCGGGACTGCGCGGTGACGTCCATGCCGACGGTGAGCACACCGTTGACCTGGCCCGTCCGGGCGGTGCGCAGCGGGGTGCAGGTGAAGCTGAAGATCTGCTGGATCCGCTGGGCCTCGGGCCGGGCGGACTGGATGCGGACGTCGTTGAGCACGGTGGTGCGGCCGGTGTGGTACGCCTCGGAGACCGCCTGCTGGAGGCCGGCGATGCCGAGCTGCGGGTAGGCCTGGCCGATCGTGCCGTACGCCGCGGGGGCGCCGAAGATGTCGGCGTGCTGGGCGTTGGCGTAGCGGATCTCCTGACCGGGGCCGTCGGTGAGCATGATCGGGAAGGGCGAGCCGTCGAAGGCCGCGAACATCTCCTGCTGCTGGGCGAGCAGGTTGTCGCGCAGCCGGATCTCGGAGAGCAGGGCCTCGGCGAGGTGCTGGATGTCGCGCAGCCGCTCGCGTCCCCACTGGCGGGGTTCGCGGTCGAGGACGCAGACGGTGCCGATGACGGTGTTGGTGTCGTCGACGAGCGGGGCGCCGAGGTAGGCGCGGACGCCCCGCTCGTCGACGACCGGGTTACCGGCGAACCGGGGGTAGGCGAGGATGTCGTCCAGGGCGAGCGGCGAGCGCTGGGCGACGACGTGCGGGCAGAAGCCGTGACTCAGCGGCATCTCGCGGGTCGGGAGGTCGAAGGCGATCCCGCGATCCGCCCAGGAGGCACCTCCGTCGGACGTGACATCGGCGGAGTTTGGCGGAATGTAGAGCCCCCGGAACATCTGGCGCTCGTCGTTGATGAAGTTGACCATCGCGATGGGGGCGCGGGTGATGCTGGCGGCCAAGTGGGCGAAGCGGTCGAAGGCCTCGTCCGCCGTCGGTTCGTTGAGACCCAGGCTGCGCAGCCTGCGGGTCCGCTCGGACTCCCCGGCGGCACCCGGGAACTGGCCTTGAGTGCTCATCACATCAGTCATGGCGCACATGTAATCAGACATGCGGCGCTTTCCGCGCTCCCGGCCCACCACATCCAGCTTGCTGATGCTCAGTCAAAGGCGCATGTGGACGGCGACGTGGTCGACCCGGGAAAGCGGGTTGGATCATTTCCCCCTCCTGCGGCCATCTCAATCCTCGGTCGAACTCGGATGATCAGGATCTCGCCAATCGAAGATCAACTATGGAGCACTACCAAGCCACATATGACAATGAGCCCTGCCGAAAACGGTGGTTTCCTTCGGGCAGCGTTGGACATCGCCGATACTCCGCGCGCACCGGCTGCAATGGGGCAACCGGCCGCCACCCACCCCCACGCCTGGGCGACCGGAGCGGATCGGCTGCACGGACGGAGGCACGACCACCAGACGATCCGAGAGGACCCGGGCATGGCGATGGACTACTTCACCGACGAGCGACACGAATACCTCCGAGCGGAGGTAAGGGAGTTCGCGGAGAAGGAGATACGCCCACAGGTGGCCAGAATGGAGGCCGACCGCCGGGTCGAGTTCGAACTGTCCCGGGAGATCGCCCGTCGTGGCTGGATCGGAGTCACCATCCCCCGCGAGTTCGGCGGGCTGGGCCTCGGCCACCTCGCGAAGACCGTGATCGTCGAGGAGCTGTCCCGGGTCAGCGGCGCGATGGGCGCCATGGCCCAGGCCTCGCAGCTCGGTGTCGCCAAGGTCATCCACTTCGGGAACGACGTCCAGCGCCGCCACTGGCTCCCGAGGTTCGCCTCGGGCGAGTCACTGCCGACCATCGCCGTCACCGAGCCGGAGTCCGGCGGCCACGTGCTCGGCATGACCGGCACCGCCCGGCGCGAGGGCGACGAGTACGTCCTCAACGGCCGCAAGTGGTTCGTCGGCAACTCGCACATCGGCGACGTGCACGGTGTGGTGTTCCGGACCGGCAAGGGCAGCCGGGGCCTCTCCGCCTTCCTGGTGGAGAGCGACCGCCCCGGCTTCCGCACCGGCACGCTCGGCTCGCAGAGCGGCCTGCACGGCTTCAGCTTCGGCGAGATCCTCTTCGAGGACTGCCGGATCCCGGTGGCCAACCGGCTCGGCCGGGAGAGCCAGGGCCTGGACGTCGCCTACTCCTCCTCGACCCTGTACGGGCGACTGAACCTCGCCGCCGTGGCGCTCGGCATCCACGTGGCGATCGTCGAGGACACCGTGCGGTTCGCGGAGGGGCGGATGCTCTACGGCAAGCCCCTCTCCCAGCTGCCCAACATCGCCCTGAAGCTGGGCGAGATGCAGTCCCGCCTGATGACCGCCAAGCTCGCCGCCTACCACGCCTCCCACCTGCTGGACCACGGCAAGGCGTGCGACGCGGAGCTGATGAACGCCAAGCTGGTCAACACCGAGTACGCCCTGGACTCGGCCCGCAACGCGATGGAGATCCACGCCGCCCGCGGCCTGCAGACGGAGTTCAACATCGAGCGCTACCTGCGCGACGCCACCCACGTCTACCCGCCGGCCGGCACCTCCGACATCCAGCGGCTGCGGCTCGGCCAGGTGGCCTCGGGCACCTACGGCAAGCAGTGGTCCGCCGAACTGTCGGGCCTGGCCAGCTGGGCCTGGACCGAACTGGCCCAGCGCGAGGCGGCGGCCGAGGCCGCCGCGGAGGTCGGTGCGGTGTTCCGGATGCCGCTGGCCGGCTGAACCGCACCGGCGACGACCGGCCGGGAGCCCGGAGGGGCTCCTTCGGGATCTCTTCCGGCGAAACGGACGACTCTTCGGAACAGGCGCCCTTGACCTGTCCCTGACGGCCTTCCGGCGACCACCCCTCGGCCGCCGGAAGGCCGTCCGGCGTTTCCCGGAGCTCCGCTGACCAGCGGCGATCCCCGGCCCGACGGTCCGTCCGGGAACGGACCCATCCGTCACCGGCCGTTTACATATCGTCAGTTGATGTTGCAGTGAGGGCACCTGGGGCTGGTAGCGTGCCTGCAGTCGGCGGCCGTGCTGCACCCGTCCGGACGGTGACACCGCGTCATCCACGTCGGCGACCCTTCCGGGACCCGCCGGTCGTGGCACCCCCGAAGCCCCGGCCGGTACCGCACACGGGCGACCCCGCCGTTCGGCCCTGCTACAAGGAATCAGATGCCAGGCATATCGGCCCCCCGCACGGGCCACCGCGCCGGCCGGTCCGGCTCCCTCCGCAGCTCGCTCCTCGCGCTCGCGCTGGTCCCCTGCCTCGGCCTCGCCGCCGCCTGGGGCTACGCCGCCTACCTGCTGCGCGACTCCGGAGACACCACCGCCCTGTACGCCGGCAGTGCCGTCTTCGCCGCCGTCCTGCTCTGGAGCCTGGTCCGCGGCATACGCGTCGCGCGCTCCCTCCCGGCCAGGCTCTCCGGCCTGCGCGAGGACACCCTCGCGATCGCCCAGCACGAGATCCCGCAGGTGGTCGGCCGGCTCCAGTCCGGCGAGTCGGTCCCGTCCCCACCCGCCTGGGCCCCCGCCCGCAGGGTCGGCGACGAGGTGCAGCAGACCGCCGACGGCCTCGCCGCGGTCCGTCAGGCCGCGGTCGCCGCCATCATCCACCAGGCCCAGGGGCGCGAGGGGACGAAGAAGGTCTTCCTCAACATCGCCCGGCGCACCCAGATCCTGATCCACCGCCAGATCAGCATGCTCGACGCGCTGGAGCGCGAGCACGAGGAACCCGAGCTGCTGCGCGAACTGTTCGCCGTCGACCACCTCGCCACCCGGATGCGGCGCAACGCCGAGAACCTGGTCATCCTCGGCGGCGCCCTGCCCGCCCGGCGCTGGCGCAACGCCGTGCCCATGGTCAACGTGCTGCGCAGCGCCGTCTCCGAGACCGAGAACTACGCCCGGGTCGTCGTCCAGGGCGTGCCCCGCTCCTCGCTCAGCGGCCAGGCCGTCGCCGACGTGATCCACCTCGTCGCCGAACTGATCGAGAACGGCACCACCTTCTCCCCGCCGTACACCCAGGTCCAGGTCTCCGCGCAGGAGGTTCCGAAGGGCCTGGCCGTCGAGGTCGAGGACCGCGGCCTGGGCATGGGCGAGGACGAGTACGAGCGCCTCAACGACTACCTCGCCAACCCTCCCGAGCTCGACGTCTCCGCGCTCGGCGACGACCTGCGGCTCGGCCTCTTCGTGGTCGCCCGCCTGGCCGCCCGGCACGCCATCCAGGTCACCCTGCGCCCCTCCCCCTACGGCGGGACGCGGGCCGTGGTGCTGGTTCCGGCGGTGCTGCTGGAGCAGGCCGAGCAGGCGGCCTCCGTTCCCGGCCTGCCGGCCGGGGCCCGGGTCACCCGGACTCCGGTACCGGAGCCGCTGCCGGGCCCGGACGCGGACCTGGGCGAGATCGACGAGGAGCTGTCGGGGGCCCTGGCCGGCGTGCTCGGCGGGCTGCTGGGCACCGGGCCGACGCCCGGTTCCGGCGGCGCACCGGACTCGGCGCCGGGCGCGGTCGTGGGCCGGAGCGCGGACACCACCGCGGACACCACCGCGGTGACCGGCGACCTCGGCTACGTCCTCCCCGGCCACGTCCTTCCCGGCCAGGCCGTTCCCGGCCAGGTCGCGGGTGGGCCCGAGTGGCACGAGGCCCCGCTCGTGGACGGGACGCCCGCGAACGGCGTCCCGGTCGCCGGAACGACCGGCGGCGAAGGCGGGCTCGCCATCAGCGAGTTGCTCGCGCGCTACCCCATGGGCGGCGCACGGGGCGAGAACGACCCCGCCGTCAACGGCGGTCTGCAGGTGGGTGCGCAGATCCCCGGACTGCCCGGTGCGGTGGTCGTCCCACGACCCGTGCTGCCCCTGCCGTACGAGGAGCAGCAGGCGGGCGATCCGGCCGCCGGTCCGTCGGCCGGTCCCGCCGGGCCGTGGGAGAACGGCTCCGCGGAGACTCCCGGCGCCGGCTCCGACCGCAGCGACGGCAGCGGGAGCCACGCGCTCCCCGCCGCGCCCCGCACGCCGACGCACCAGCGGGCCGAGGACGAGGCCGCGGAGCACGGCCCCGACGGCGAGCTGCGCACCCCCCGCGTCCTGCCCCAGCGGGTCCGCAACGCCAGCCTCGCTGAGCAGTTGCGGGAGGCCCACGCCCCGGGCGCCATGCTTCCGCCGGTGGCCCACCCCGGCGCCCCGGCCACCGGCCCCGGCGCCGCGGCCCAGGGCCGGGACAACCCGTTCGGCCGGACCGGACCGGCGGCCCCGGCCGCCGACGACCTGATGCCTCAGCGCTCGCGCGCGACCATGGCCGCCATCCAGCGCGGCACCCGTACCGCCCGTGCGGCGGCACCCGACTCGGACGCACCGGCCACTCCCTCTGCACCGGCCGCACCTTCCGCAGCTAAGGAACAGCAGTGATGACGCAGCACACCGACACCCAGCGCGACCTCAACTGGCTGCTGGACCAGCTGGTGGCGCGGGTCCCGGAGACCCGGCACGCCATCGTCCTCTCCGAGGACGGCCTGCTGGTCGGGCTCTCCCAGGGCCTGGACCGGGCCGACGCCGAGCACCTCTCCGCCGTCGCCTCCGGCCTGCAGAGCCTCGCCCGCGGCGCCGGGCACCGGTTCAACGGCGGCCGGGTCCGGCAGACCGTGATCGAGATGGACCAGCTGTTCCTGTTCGTCACGACCGCGGGCCAGGGCGCCCGGCTCGCCGTCCTCACCAGCGAGGCGGTCGACGCCGGGCTGATGGCCTACGAGATCAACA
This sequence comes from Kitasatospora sp. NPDC127035, assembly GCF_042726075.1. Lineage (NCBI taxonomy): Bacteria > Bacillati > Actinomycetota > Actinomycetes > Kitasatosporales > Streptomycetaceae > Kitasatospora > Kitasatospora sp. NPDC127035. Next base: position 118,359 of record NZ_JBHXDN010000012.1, read on the forward strand.
TGCTGGTCAAGCAGGTCGGCCAGTACCTCACGGCGGCGCCGCGCAGCGACGCCGGCCTGTCGGGCGCGGGTGGCAGTGCGTGACCGTCGACGCCGAAGAGGCCTGGTTCTTCGACAAGGACGCAGGCCATCTGGTCCGTCCTTACGCCATCACCAACGGGCGCACCGGACCGGTCCGTGACGGGTTCGCTCTGATCACCCTGGTGGTCACCGCCGACGCGCGCACGGACACCAGCCGGCTGACGCCCGAACCGGCCGCGATCCTCGACCTCTGCCGCGAACGCCCGCTGGCGGTGGCCGAGATCGCGGCCAGCCTGGACCTCCCGGTGAGCGTGGTCAAGGTGCTGCTGGACGACCTCGCCGAGGCCCGGATGATCCTCACCCGGGCACCCGTGCAGCTCGCCGAGGCGCCGGACATCTCGCTGATCCGGGCCGTCATCGAGGGCGTGCGCCGGCTCTGACCGGCCGTCGCCCGCCCGGCCGTCCCCGCGGCCGTCGCAGTCCCCCGTTCATTCGTGTTCCGTTCAGTTCCCTCCCAGGAGACCCGACGTGACGACCCAGAGCCTGGTGCCGGGCGCGGTCAAGATCCTCGTCGCCGGCGGCTTCGGCGTCGGCAAGACCACCATGGTCGGCTCGGTCAGCGAGATCGAACCGCTCCAGACCGAGGAACGGATGACCCGCGCCAGCATCGGGGTCGACAGCCTCGACGGGATCCAGGGCAAGTCCACGACCACCGTCGCGATGGACTTCGGCCGGATCACCGTCCGCGAGGACCTGGTGCTCTACCTGTTCGGCACGCCGGGCCAGTTCCGGTTCTGGTTCATGTGGGACGACCTCGCCCTCGGTGCGCTCGGCGCGATCGTGCTGGCCGACACCCGGCGGCTGGAGTCCAGCTTCGCCGCCGTGGACTTCTTCGAGCAGCGCGGCATCCCGTTCGCCATAGGGGTCAACTGCTTCCACGGCCGCCGCGACTGCACCCCCGAGGACGTCCGGCGCGCCCTGGACCTCGACCCGGGCGTCCCGGTGGTGCTGTGCGACGTGCGGGACCGCGCCTCCAGCAAGGAGCTCCTGCTCGCCCTCCTCGACCGGGTCCACCGGGAAGCACTCGCCGCCCAGCGCTGACGGGCCGCGCGGCTTCCGCGCGGCGCGGCGCGGCGCCGACGGACGACTCGCGGCCGGGCCCCGGTCAGGTCCTGACCGGGGCCGCAGGCGTCAGCTCCAGCTCGTACAGGGCCCGGACCAGGGGTGCCAGCTCGGGGACGTCGGCGGCCTTGGTGAGCGTCGCCTCCAAGGCCGCGTCGTGGACCGGCCGGGCGGCCGCGAGGAGCTCGCGCCCCTGCGGGGTCAGCTCGGTGTAGATGCCGCGCCGGTCGTCCGCACAGAGGTAGCGGCTGAGCAGCCCCCTGTCCTCCAGCCGCGTCACCAGCCGGGTGGTCGCGCTGCTGCTCAGCGCGGCCGCCCGGGCCAGCTGCTGCATCCGCATGTGCCAGCCGTCCTGCCGGGAGAGGGCGTCCAGCACCGTGTACTCGACCACCGAGAGCCGGTGCTCGGCCTGCAGCGCCTTCTCCAGCGCCGTGTCGATCTGACCGTGCAACGCGGCGAGCGTGCGCCAGCCGCAGGCGCGGATCTCGGCGGCATCGTCCTGGATACCCATGGCTGGAGCCTCTCTGCTGCCGGTCGTCCCTCTGGCGACGGTCCTGCCATCGCCGGTCGTCCACAGCCGGTCGGCGGTAGGACGACCGGTCGAACGTTTCATGTCCTCCCAGTATGCCATTCGGCGCCGTTTACCTGCTTGTGCAAGTACCTCCCCTTATGGCTGGGATGACAGCTGTGAATGGACGGACGCCCCCTCCCCGGCAGGCACCGGCCCGGCGGCGGGCACCGGCCCGGACATCGCGGACGTCCAGGCGGTCGCGCAGAGCGCCGAGGCGAGCTCCTCCCCGTACCAGGCGGCTGCCAGCCAGGCCACGGCGAACGCCTCGTGGTCGTCCGCGACCACCCGGCCGAAGACGTCGCGCGGCTGGTCCGCAGCCGCCGAACGGAGCCCGTCGAGCAGCGCGGCACCGGTGGCCAGACCCGCCGACCGCAGCCGTGCCCGGTCACCGTCCACCGACCGCGCGCCGTCGGCCGTCCGCACGGTGAGGGTCAGCGCGGCCCGGCCTCCGGTCACCGCCTGCTCGACCCGGCGGGTGAGCAGGTGGACCGGGGCCGCGGGGCCCTCCCGGTCCGGGAGGGCCGCCAGGGGGCCGGGGGCGGAAGGAGCTCCGGTGAGGCGTGACGCGCCCTCCGGTTCCGCGCCGGACGGGGTCGAGGACGGAGCCGGGGTCTCGGCCGGGGTCTCGGCCGGGAGGACGAGATCCGCCCGCTGGAGCCGCTCCAGACCCAGGTTGACCCGGTCCGCCCGGTCGGTCAGTGCGAGCGCCGGCTCGCCCGGGTGCGGACCGTCCGCCGGCGCCCCGACCGCAAGCAGCCGCAGCTCCGGCCGGGCCGCCCGCTCCAGCCGGCCGACCACCCTCAGCCGCAGCCCGGGAGCGGCGGCGAGCAGCGCGAGGTTGCCCCGGTGGGCCAGCCCCGGGTGGTCGTGCGCGGCGCGGAGCACCACGACGGCCCCGCCGCAGTCGGCCAGCAGTTGCAGTGCCCCGCCCGGCCCGTAGGGAACGGCACCGATCAGCGTCACCTCCAGGAACAGCAGCTCGCTCCCGGCGGGCCTGCCCTCCGGGGGCAGCGCCGCCGCCGCGAGCGCCCGCTCCACCTGCGCGGCGGGCGGCTCGGCCCACAGCCTGGCGATCGGCTCCGCCGTCCACGCGGCCCCCGAGGCGCGGACCGCGCGGACCGCGGCACCCGCGCCGAGCCGCCCGCCCGCCGACCGGGTGGCGCCCTGGACCGCCAGACCGGCCCGGGTGAACTCGCGGTGGCTGAGCAGCGCGTCCCCCAGCCGGATCGCCCGGTTCCCGGCACCGACCGCCTGCGGTGCCGCCGTCGTCGCGTCGGCGTGCGGCATGATCTCGGCGATCGTGTGCAGGCCGCCGCCCGCGTCGACCGCCCAGGTGACCGCACCCGCATGGGTGGGCGTCAGTACCGGCTCGCTGAACAGCCCGTACAACCGCAGACCGCCTGCCTCGCCGTACGCCTGGCGGGCGGTGCCGCGCAGGCCGGCGATGCCGACCGGGACGACGGACGGGGTACCGGCCGGGGCGGCGGACGCGGCGTCGGCCAGGGCCGTGGTGAGGCCGAGGAGCTCGCGCAGGGCGGCGACCAGGTCGGCCAGCCGGTGGTCCGGCTCCCCCGAACGGGCCGCCCGGACCCGGGTGACCACCGCCACGGCCGCGGCCGACGGCCGGTACAGCCCGGCCAGCCGCGCGCGGTGGGCCGCGCGCAGCAGCTCCGCCTGGAGCACGGCGCCGGCGCCGCCCACGCCGGCCGCCAGGACGGCGGCGCCCGCCCGGTGCAGGTGGTGCACGGCGGCCACCTCGGCGGCGGCGAGGACGTCGGGGGGCGCGCCGTCACCGGTCCCGGAAGCGGTCCCCGCAGTGGTCCTGGCAGTGGTCCCGGCAGTGGTCCCTTGAGCGGCGACCGGAGTGCCGGCGGGCGGGGCCGCGGCGGCCGGCCCCGCCCCGTCCGTACCGGCGCCTCCGGCGCCCGGTCTCCCGGCCGGTTCCTCGTCCGTGATCGGGCAGACGGTGACCGCCGCCGCCCGGTGCACGCACGCGGGTGCCAGCAGGCAGCCGCAGCGGACGTCGGCCTGATCGGCGATCACCCCGCCCGGGGCGTGCAGGACGAGCTCCGCCTCCTCGTCCACGGCGATCCGCCAGTCGTCGCCGGTGCGCTCCACCGGGCGGCCCGCCAACTTGGCCGCCGCGCTGTCCAGCCGCTTCTGCAGCCGGGCCGAGAGCCCCGCCACCACCTCGGCGACCACCTCCGGCCTGATCGCCGGCCAGTCCGCCCCGGTCTCCTGCACCGCTCCCACCGCTCCCGTCTCCGTCATCGGACCTTCTCCCCCACCCAGCGGGCCAGTTCGAGCGGGCTGAGCGCCGCCACCGGCATCCCGGCCGCGACCAGCCGGCCCGCGACCGCCTTCGAGTACCGTGCCGTCCCGGTGTCGTCCAGCGCGGCGCAGCCGACCAGGTGGCAGCCCGAGTCGACCAGCGCCCGGGTCTGGGCGAGCAGCCCCCCGATCGGGCCGCCCTCCTCGAAGTCGCTGACCACCGCGACCAGCGTGCGGGACGGCACGGTCACCAGCTCCCGCGCGTACTTCAGGCCGGCGGCGATGTGCGTGCCGCCGCCGATCCGGACCTCCAGGAGCAGGCTCAGCGGATCCTCCACCCGGTCGGTCAGGTCCACCACCTCGGTGGAGAAGGCGACGAAGTGGGTGCTCAGCGAGGGCACCCCGGCCAGGATCGACGCGGTCAGCGCCGCCCAGACGGTCGAGGCCTCCATCGAGCCGGAGACGTCGACGACCAGGATCAGCCGCCAGTCGGACGCCTTACGGGCCCGGGTGCGGAACACCGGCCGCTCCGGGACGATCACCAGGCCGCCGCCGGGGCTGCCGGGCGGGCCCGGTTCGGCCGGGCGGGCGGTGGCGAGGTTCGCGCGAATCGTCCGGTGCAGGTCCAGCCCGCCGCCCGGGCGGCGGCTCGGGCGCGGCACGCTGATCCCGGTGAGGGCCGGGCGCAGCGTGGTCGCCAGCTCCCGGGTCAGCTCGTCGACCAGGCGGCGGACCAGCGGGCGCAGTCCGGCGATCCGGGCCTCGGGCAGGCCGCCCGCGTGCTCCAGCACGGTGCGCAGCAGGTCCACGGAGGGGCGGACGGCGCCGGGGTCGATCGCCGCCAGGGCGTCGGTCCGGCCCCGTTCGACGGCCGCCGCCAGGACCTCCTCCCGGATACCCGGCCCGAACAGGGCGATGAGCTCCTCGGACCACTCCCGCACGCCCGGGAACGGCGCCTCGCGTCCACCGCGGTTCCCGCCGCCCCGGCCGTCCAGGCCGGGGCCGGAACCCTCGCCGTGTCCCGTCCCGTACAGCTCGTCGAGGGCGGTGGCGAGCCTGGCGGAGCGCCCGCCGAGGCCGCCGTCGCCGGGCCGGCCCAGCAGGAGCCGCCACCGCTCGGAAGGGCCGAGGGCACGGGCGGGACCGGCTGCGGGGTCGGCCGCAGGACCGGCTGCGGGAGCGGCCGGGCGGTCGGCGGACGGGTCTGCGGCGGGGACGGGTGCCGCGCCGGACGGGCGGGCCGGAGTGCCGCCGGGAGCCGGGTGCGCGCCCGCGCGGTCCGGCGCGGTGAGCGCCGCCGGGAGCAGTCCTCGACGGCCCAGTGCGGCCCGGGCGGCCAGGTCGGCCCGGGACCAGTCGGCGAGCAGGGCCGGCGGCACCTCCTCGGGCAGGACGTCGAGACGGGCGCCGAGCCGCTCCTCGACCAGGGTCAGCAACCGGTCGCGGGCGGCCGGGCTGAGGGTGTCGAAGCCGCCGCGCAGCGCGGGCAGGCGGTCCAGGAAGGCGTCGTCCGCGAGGGTGACGACCCGTTCCAGCACCGGTTCGAGGACTTCGGGAGCGCTCGCGAACAGGCCCTCGGCCGCCGTCAGCAGTCCGACCAGCGACCGGCCCAGAGCCTGCCGTGCCTCGGGACCGGTGGCCCCGTCCACCCAGGAGGCGGCCCGGCCGCCGAACACCGCGGCTTCCTCGTGTCCGAGCAGCACCCGCACCGCGCCTGCCGCGCCGCGGACCAGCGGGCTTCCGCCGTCGGAGAGTTCGGCGAGGGCGTGGCCGAGCCGCAGGCCCCCGGCGAGGTCGGCCCGCCGGGCCAGTTCCACCAGGGCCCGGGCGTCGGCCGGCTCGTCCGAGCCGCCGAGCCCTTCCAGTTGCCGGACCGCGGCCACCGTCACCACCTCCGCGGCGGCGGCGAGAGCCTCGGCCCTGCCCGACCGGGCGGGGCCGGGCGGTACCGCCGGGCGGTCCGCGTCGTGATCGGCGTCGCCGCCGGCGTCGTGACCGGTGCCGGACGGGTCCGGGGCGAGGCCGGGGACGTGGCCGGCGCTGAGCCGGTCGACGAGGGCGAGGGCGTCGAGGAGTTCGGGGAGGGTCCCGCTCTCGGGGAGGACGGCGGTGAGCTGGGCGAGGCGGGAGTCGGCGAGGGCGGGGAGCCCGCAGGCGGCCGCGTCGGCCAGGCCCCGCAGGACCTCGCGCGCGGTCGGGCCGTCCGCCTGCCGCTCACGGCGCAGCTGTTCGCGCAGGGCGCCTTCGGCCGCCTGGGCCGGGGTGACACCCCGGGTACCGGCGACGGTGAGCATCGCGGCGGCGGTCGGGGTCCACTGGACGCGCCAGCGGGTGGAGAGGGTCTCGGTACCGCCCGCGCCCGTGGTGGCGACCGGGTCTCCGTACGGGACGCCGCAGACGGCGAGCCGCTGCAGGAGGAGTTCGCGGCGCCGGTCGAGGGACGACCGGAGCGGGTCGAGGCGGAGATCCCGCGGGGCGGACTCGGCGGTCTCACCGGGGCCGGGCAGGCCGAGTTCGGCGAGCAGCGCCTCGACGGCGGGTGCGAGGCCGCTGCGCGGGGCGGCCGGCGCCGGCCGGCCGGTGCGGGTGCCGACCAGGACGCGTTCCAGGGCGCGGGCGACGGCCCTGCCGCGGCCCAGTGGCTCGCCCTGGGCGAGGGCGGTCTGCACCGCCTCGATCAGTTCGCCCCGGCCGGGCGCGGCGAGCCCGCGCAGCCGGGCGAGGTCGCCGGCGATCCGGACGATCTCGCGGGCGTCGGCCGGGCCGGAGGGGTGGTCCTGGTTGCGGAGCGCCTCGCAGATGCGGACGGCGGTCGTGGTGAGCGCCTCGGCGAGCCGGTCCGGGTCGCCGCCCGCGTCGAGCACGGTGTGCTGCCACTCGGGGTCGCGGATGCCGGCCGGGTAGCCGGAGCGGGCGTCGAGCAGCGGGTAGGTGTAGGGGATCAGCGAGACGACGTGGCCGCCGCCTGCGGGGGCCGGGTCGGCGGGGTCCGCGGCCCGGGCGGCGTCCCCGGGGGCGGCCGGGCCGGCGGCCGTCAGCGCGGGGGCGTGGAACGCGCCGATCACGGCGGCCACCCGGCGTCCACCCGCCGCGGCCTCCTCGATGCGGGACCGCATCCAGTCCTCGCGCCGCAGGTCGTACGGGTCGACGCCGGGGCCGTCCTGGGCGTCCCGGCGCAGCGCCCAGCCGACCAGCAGGGCGGCGCGGCGGACGGCCTCCGGTGCGGAGCCCGGGGCGGCCGTCTCGACCAGGCGGTCCCAGAGGTCGTCGTCCTCGCGGCCGGTGAGGCGGTGCCGGAGGGCGTCGGCCACCCCCGGCAGGGGGCCGGCGGCGGCCCGCTCCCCCGCCGCCGGGGCCGAACCGCGCTCGGCGCCCCGAAGGGCGAGCGGCAGGTCGCAGGCGACCGTCTCGACGCCGTTGCGGCGGGCCCAGCGCAGGGCGGCCAGCTCCGGCGAGAAGTCGGCGAAGGGGTAGAAGGCGAGCCCTCCGGCGCCGCGCCCCGCGTCACCGCCGTCGTCCGGGCCGCCGGGCGCGGCGGCGAGGGCGACCGGCGCCCGGGTGGACTCGTCCGCCAGCCAGTCCAGCCAGGGCTGGAACTCGGCGGGCAGCTCGACGAGCAGCACCTCGGGCCGGGCGGCGTCGAGCAGTGCGGGCACGACCGCGCTGAGCGAGGGCGCGTGGTGGCGCACCCCGATCAGGTACGGCCCGGGCGCACCGAGGCCGGAGTCGGCCAGCCGGGCCGCTTCCGCCTCGACCACGCCTCGCGGGTCGTCGACGCCCGCCTCGTCGGGCAGCACCGCGCTGCTCATGTGTTCACCTCTCCGGTGTGGAACGGATCTGGATGGGGCCGGGCCGCCGGGCGGGCGGGTCGGCCGGGGGGACGGGGAGCCGCCGCGGTGCCGACCGTCGCCGGGTGGCTCTGGTGCGGTGCGGCGGTGGGCGTTTCGGGGCGGGGTGCGCCGGTGCGGGTCGCGCACACCGCGCACCGGGCCCGGCGACGGTGGCCGCCGCAGGCCCGGCGGATGCCGTCGGGGCCCGGCCGGAGGCCGCCGGTCCCGGTGGCGGTGTGCGCGGTCACCTCACGACTCCAGCGCCGTGCGGAGGTCCCAGAGCGTGCGCCAGGTGCCGGCGCCCTGTTCGGCGCGCCGGCGGACCGGGCCGTCCCAGTAGCCGAGCAGGCGGGCGCCGTCGGCGGGGTCGTCCTTGCGGACGACCCCGATGAGCTGGCCGGGCAGGCGCCCGAGCAGGTCGCCGCCGTCGGGGAGGTAGGCCGCGGTGACGCCGAGGGCCGTGGCCACCGAAACGGCCTCGGCGGTGCTCATCACGGTGGACGGGCGTTCGACGTCCCAGCCCTCGGTGGAGCGGCCGGTCCGCAGGTCCCGGAAGGCCGTGACCAGCGCCTCCAGGACCGCGTCGTCGACCGCGTAGGGGGCGCCGGCACGGGCGACCGCGGCGGTGGACTGACGCCGGACCAGCTCGACCTCGGCGGCCAGGCTGCCGATCGGACCGACCGTCTCGAAGTTGAACCGTCGCTTGAGCGCGGCGGACATCTCGCTGACGCCCTTGTCCCGCAGGTTCGCGGTGGCGATCAGGGTGAAGCCGGGCACCGCGTGCAGCTGGCCGTCCGGACTCCCGGCCAGCTCCGGGACGGCGATCCGCCGTTCGGAGAGGAGCGAGACCAGGGCGTCCTGGACCTCGGGGAGGCACCGGGTGACCTCCTCGACCCGGGCGACCGCGCCGGTGGTCATCGCGGTGAGCACCGGGGACGGCACCAGGGCCTCCCGGCTGGGGCCCTTGGCCAGCAGGAGGGCGTAGTTCCAGCCGTACTTGAGCTGGTCCTCGGTGGTGCCGGCGGTGCCCTGGACGGTGAGTGCGCTGGTGCCGCAGACGGCGGCGGCCAGGAGTTCGGAGAGCATCGACTTCGCGGTACCGGGCTCGCCGACGAGCAGCAGGCCGCGCTCGCCGGCGAGGGTGACGACGCACCGCTCGACGAGGGCCCGCTCGCCGACGAACTTCTGCTCGATGACGAGGCTCTTCCGCCCCGCCTTGAGCTTCTCGCCGTCGCTGCCCATCACGAAGGTGATGACGGCGCGCGGGGTGAGGCGCCAGCCGGGCGGCCGGGGGCCGGAGTCGTAGGCGGCGAGGAACTCCAGTTCGGCGGCGTGGCGTTCCTCGGGCGGGACGACCTGCCGGGCGGCCGCGGGTTCCGTGGTGGTGGGGGTGGTCATCGGCGGGCCTTCCTGCGCTTGCCGGTCTGGAGCTCTTCGTAGCCGGGGGTGTCCCCGTCGGTGACGCGCTGCCAGGCCCGGGCGAACAGCTCCGGGACGGCGTGGCGGGGCAGCGCGGTCCGGTGGGTGGGCAGTTCGTAGAGCCCGGCCTTCCAGGTCTCGGCGGGCAGGGCGGGAGTCTTGGCCTCCTGCCAGCCGCCGGGGAGGAAGAGGGTGCGGCCCGCCCGGGCCCGCTTGGCCTCCAGGACCAGTCCGGATCCGGCGAGTTCGGCCCGGGCCCGCTTCAGGCGGGCGGGCTTCCAGCCCGTCCAGCGGGCGGCGTTGCGGTCGGTCGGGTCGGGGAGGGCGAGCAGTTGGAGGTAGAGCGCGGCGGCGTCCTCACCGAGCTCGTGGGTCTTGGCCACCTCGGCGACGAGGTCGGGCACGCTGACCTGCGGGTGGTGCGGCCAGGACAAGTCGGACCCGTCGGCCCCGTCGGCCCCGTCGGGGTCCGGAGCCGGTCCGGCTCCCGGCAGGGCGGCCAGCCGGTCGAGCTCGCCGCCGAGGATCGTCCGGATCGCGAGCACCTGGTCCGCGAACCCGTAGCCCTCGGCGAGGCCGCCGAGCAGCTCCAGCACCGGGTCGTCGGCCCCGGTGAGGCCGGCCGGGCGCAGCCAGATCTGCTCGTCGCCGTGGCCGGGCGACAGGACGACGGCGTCGCCGCACCGGACCAGGCCGTCGGTGTCGGCGCCGCCCTCGACGGGCAGGCCGAACCGGGAGCGCAGCACCTCGGAGACCGGGCGGCCCTTGACGGTCTGCACGTAGCCGTAGCTCAGCAGCAGCTCGGGGTCCGCGAGGCGGGCGCGCAGCGCGACGGCGGCCCCGGGCAGCGACGGGCGCAGCGGGCTCTCGTAGGGCAGGTGGTAGGCGAGCCAGCGGACGGCGTCGACGGCGCCGGTGAGGCTGTCGTACGCCGGCAGGGCGGCGGGGTCGTCGGGGCGCAGGCGCAGTGAGCCGTCGTCCTCCTCGGGGCGGAGCCGGTGGCGGGTGGTGCGGCTGAGCCACGGGGTGCGGGCGACGTTGAGGATCTCCTCGATGTGCGCGATGGTGGCGCCGCTGACGGTGGCCTGGATCTCCTCGGGCAGGGTGACGAGCCTGCCGAGGCGTTCGGTCCAGAGCGCCGCAGCGGCCGCGGTGTCGGGGCCGTCGGTCCAGAGGCTCGCCGGGTCCGCGGGCAGCAGGGCCGCCCAGACGTCGGTGAGGACGGTCCGGTCCCGGTCGCGGACCCAGTCCCGGGCGGCCTTCGCCTCGGAGGACTTGAGGCCGTACTCCTTGAGCCGGTCGGCGGGCAGCGGCGCGCCGTACCACTGGACGAGGGCGGCGGTGGGGCTGAGCAGGAGGGTGGCGCGGACGGCGCCGATGCCGCTGCGGTCGCCGAAGTCGGCGGCACGCTCGGCCCGGTGGGGGATGCCGCCGTGCAGGGCGAGCAGGGCGGTGAAGCGGGTGACCCAGTCGGCGGTGAGGGTCTCCTCGGTGCTGCGCTCCTGCTCGGCGCCGAAGTGCGCGACCTGTCCGAACGCTCCCGACGGGTCGTGGTCGACGGCGAGCCAGTGCACCCGGTCGTTCTCGTGGTGGCGGCAGCCGAGGATGACGACGGTGCGCTCGCCGTGCCGCCACACCTGGCCGGCCCGCTTCTCGTGCTTGCCCTTGGTGGCCTTGGGGTCGGTGAGCGGTTCGGTGAGGGTGACCTCGCGGACCGTGGCGCCGCGGTCGGCCAGGGGGCCGGCGGTGAGTTCGGTGAGCAGCAGCGCGAGCGAGGCGCGTGCGGCGTCGGAGGTGAGCGGGGCGGCGGCGGCGTAGGCGGCGGTGCCGAGCCGGCCGAGCAGGTGCAGCCAGCCGTGGTGGTTGTCGTCACCGTGCAGCTTGATCCGGTGCGGCGTCGTCCAGCTCTCGCCGGTGGCCGCGGGCGGTGCGGCGAGGACGGCGGTGACGGCCCGGAGGTTGTTGAGGACGCGCCAGTTGGCGGACCGCTCCCAGTTCCGGCCGAAGCCCCCGATGTCCGGCAGCAGGAGGGTGACGGCCTCGCCGAGGTCGTAGTCGGAGCCGTGCTCCGGCCGGTAGGCGAAGGCGGTGGTGCCGCTGTCCGCGGAGGCCTCGGCCTCGGCCTCGGGCTGCGGGACGTACCGGGAGATCGTGTCGAGCAGGTCGGCGGCGGTCCGGGCGAGCCCGGTGACCCCTGCGAGCAGCAGCCGGTCCCCGATGCCGGGGAGGATCCCGGCGACGTCCTGGACGGGGAGCCCCTTCTTGGCCTTCTTGCCGCTGACCAGCCGGCGGCGCACACCCTGGGTGGTGAGCCAGAGCTGGCGCTCCTCGGGGACGGGCTCGGCGTCGACCGGCCAGGCCGCGTCGATCAGCCGGGCGGCCTGCTCGGCGGTGACGGTGCGCAGGTGGCGCGAGCCCTCCTCGTCGCGCGGCCGCAGGACGTGCCAGTAGGGCAGCGGGGGCACCAGCGCGGTGCCGGCGGCGCCGCGGCCACCGGGGCGGCAGAACCGGACGTCGGCGGTGGCTCCGGCGGCGTCGCCCTCGACGACGGCCGGCCCGGCGACGGTACCCGTGGCCGTGGCGCCGTCGGTCGGCAGCACGATGGCGAGGTGGTCGTTGGGGAGTTCGACGAGCAGCGGGTGGGCGCCACCGGGCAGGCCGAGCCGGCCGAGCGGGTAGAGCTTGGCGTGGTCCCTGGTGTTGTGCAGGACGAGGGTCGTGCCGTCGGCGGTACCGGTGGTGACGCGGCCGCCCTCGACCCGGAGCCAGCTGCCGACCGCGGAGCCGTCCGTGCCGAGCGGGGTGTCCTCCAGCCCGGGCCGGAGGGGCAGCAGCAGGGTGCGCCGGACGTCGAGCCGGCCGGCGGCCGCGGTGGCGGCGATCCGGGGCGGTTCGGCGGCGCGGCCGAGGGTGCCGGTGGCCGGGTCGAGTTCGGTGAGCGCGGCGGTGCCGCGGCCGTGGCGGACCGTCCAGTAGCCGGTGCCGTCGCCGAGGACCCGGTACTCCTCGGGCATCCGGGTGTCACCGGGGTGCAGCGGGCGCTCGCCGGTGCTCCTGCCGCCGCCGGGCAGCGGGAGCGACGGCTGGTCGGGCTCCTGGGACCCGCCGTAGTAGTAGGCGATGGTCGCGCCCCCGAGGTCGAAGATCTCGGCGGGACGGCTGGACCAGTAGGCGCGCTGCTTGCGCTCGTGGAACCAGGCGACCAGCAGCTCGCCGTCGACGAAGCGGAACCGGGGCCGCTGCCAGGACTCCTGCTTGTCGGGGATGCGGACGGCGTGTTCGAGGAGGATGCCCTCCGCGCCGACCACGAGGGCCTGGTCCCCGCGGACCAGGATGAGGTGCGGCCAGGCGTCCTCCAGGATGAGGCCCTCGGGGAGCGTCTTGCTGTCGCCGAAGCCAGGGGCCTCACTCTTCTTGACACCGAGCCGGGCGAGCGCCTCCTCCAGCGCGGGCCAGCCGAGTTCGTCGAGGATGCCGGTGCGCAGGCTGCGGGCGAGCAGGCCGGCCACGTCGAGCGCGGCGATCCGCTCGGCGGCGGCCGGGTTCTCGGTGCGGATGGCGGCGCGGCTGGAGGACAGCCCGCGCAGCAGTCCGACGGCGGTCGAGAGGCCGCGGACGGCGGCGAGCTCGTCGGCCCGCGCGTCGGACCACTCGACGAACAGCTCGCGCAGCACCGGTACCGCCGTCACGCCCTTGGTGCCGGCGGCCTTCCAGACGTCGGGGACGGCGGCGCGCAGGGACGGCCGGAAGCGGGCGTCGGCGGCGACGGCGGCGAGGTCGCGCCCGTCGGTGCCGGAGGCCTGGACCCAGCCGGAGAGGTGGAAGGTGTGCCCGTCGGACGGGTCGGCGACCGGGACGCCCTCGGCGAGCAGCAGATCGAGGAGTTCGATCTGGGTGGCACTGCGGCGCACCCCGGTGAAGAGGTCGACCGGGACGGCCTCGGCGCGCAGGCGCGCCGCCATCCGCGCGGCCAGGGCGAGGGTCTCGGCGCTGAGGCCGCGATCGCGCCAGCCGCGGCCGAGGTGGTTCACCCAGCGCTGAAGCCAGGCGGCGGCGGGTTCCGCGGGCGCGCCGCCGTCGAGCGGCTCGGCGGAACCGGCGGGCGCGGCCGAACCGGTGACGTCGGTGAGCAGCCGGTCGGCGCCGCTCTCGGAGAGGACGGTGAGCCAGGCGGTGTCCTGGCCGTCGCGGTCGTCGGAGCCCGCGGGGTCGGGCAGGATCTCCAGCAGGCGGGCGCGGACGGTGTCGTCGCGCCGGGCGAGCTCGATGACGGCGTCGTGCCAGCTCTTCCAGAACGCGGTGGGTGCCCGGTTGACGGCGGGCGAGGCGAGCAGCTCGGCGAGCAGGACCCGCTCGTGCTCGTCGCGGTCGAGGCCGGCGGCCCGGAGCAGGGCCCGGGCGTCCTCGGCGACCCCCGCGTAGGGGGCCATCCCGGCCGCCGAACGCTCGGTGCAGAGCTGGCTGAACCGCTGCCAGGCGGTCACCGGGTCCAGCCGGACGCTCAGCTCCTTGACGTACTGGCGGAGCGCCTTGACGGTGAGCGCGCCGGCGAGGGCGAACTCCAGGAAGACGGCGCGCAGCCGCTCCTCGTCGACGGTCAGGTTGTGGGTGCGCTCGGCGTCGCGGGCCTTGCCGAAGAAGGTGCTCGCGTAGGTCTGGTTGCCCTGTTCGAGGAAGATCCGACCGACCTGCTCGCAGTAGGTGGGCAGGAAGTGCGGCACCGCGCGGCCGAGCCGCTTGGCCAGCTCCTCGAAGCCGTCCTTGGCGTGGCCGGGCTTGGACTTGGCCTGGCGGGCGAGCCGCTCCATCTCCTTGACCAGCGCGAGCGCGTGGTGGCCGTTGGCCGGGTCGTGGACCAGCGCCCAGGCCGGGAAGCCGAGCGCCTCCTGCCGGACCTGGCCGACCTCGGCCGGTTCCCCGGCGGGCACGAGGCCGAGGAAGTCCACCGCGAGGTCCTCGGCGGGACCGAGCGCGCCGGGCACCAGGCGGACGATCCGGCGCTCGCCGAGCACCGGGTGGGCGTAGCTGCGGGCGGTGAGGACGTCGGCGACGGCGTCGGGCGCGCCGGCGCCGGGCAGGGTACCGGGCGGAAGGACCGCCCCGGCGTCCAGCAGGCGCTCGCTCAGTTCGGTCCCGCGTGCGGTCCCGCGCTCGGCTCCGGTGGTGCTCATTCGGCTTCCTCCCCTTCGATCGTGCGGCCGGCGTACAGCGCGGCGGCCATCCGCGTCCCCTCGGACCAGGCGACCGGTCCGACCTCGGCGAGCGGCAGGACCTTGCCGTCCGGGCCCGCCCAGCTCAGCGAGCCCGTCTCGCACTCGTCGTACTCGTAGTAGTCGCCGACCCAGACCCTGGCCTCCAGCGCGCGGCCGTCCTCGACCACGGGCAGCACGGCGTGACCGCCGCGGACCCGGTAGCCGAGCCGGGCGCACCGGCCGAGCAGGTCGCGCAGCGCCGCGTAGTGACCACCGGCGTAGGTGTCGACCTCGGTGCCGGTGGTGTCGGCAGGCCGGTGCCAGACCTCCCGGTACAACTGCTGGACCTGCTGGGAGACGCCGAGTTCGACGGCGAACTCGCGCAGCTCGTCCAGGTCGGCCAGCAGGACCGGGTGGGGTATCAGCAACTCGTCGGCGGTCAGGCGGACGGTGTCGCCGTCGAGGTCGACCAGGCCGATCCCGCGCTCGGCGTCGGCACCGCGCAGGAACCCGGCGACGGCGCCGTCGGAGCCGGTGACGACCAGGTCGCGCAGGACCTCCTGCCAGGCCTCGTCGGCCCAGACGGCCGTGACGACGGCGGCGGGCACCGGCAGCGAGCGGACCATCCACCGCTCGACGCTCTCCAGGCAGCCGCGCCGGTGTGCGGCCAGCCACTCGGTGAGCTGCTTGAGCCCCACCACCACCGGATCGTCGTTGAGCTTCGACGGAAGGCTCTTCAGCGGACGCCCCGCCGCATTCCGGCAGAGCACCTTTCCCTCTTCGTCGAGGGCGACTTGATAGCCACCCGCACCCGTATCCACCCACGCCACGGCCGCTCTCCTCCCAGCTGGTCGGTCAGTGATGGAAGGAACGTAACGGGACACACTGACAACGCGACCGGCGGGGGCTGGCCCCGAGCGGATCCCGATTCCAAACCCCTCGAACGAATGAACTAGCGCAGCACAGAACGGCAGCGCAGAACGGCTGCGGAACGGCCGCGGAACAGCTGCGGGAAACGGCCCCGGCGCACGGACGCCGGGCGCCCCGGGGAGCGGGGACGCGGACCGGAGGCCCGGCGCGGGGCGGCGGAACGGGGCGGCGGAACGGCCGGGCGGAGCGGCCGGGCGGAGAGGCATGACCGGCAGACGGGTCCCGCCGGCAGGGCGGGCCCGGCGAGCCGCTACGAGACGGTCAGGCGGAGGATGCGGTCGTCGCCGGGGCGCGGCTCATCGCGGCCGTCGGTGTTGTTGGTGACGAGCAGCAGCGTGCCGTCCCGGTCGGCCACGACGGTCCGCAGCCGGCCGTAGTCGCCCGACAGGAACTCCTGCGGCTCAGATGCGAGTTGATCCCCGTTGAGCGGGACGCGCCAGAGCCGCCCGCCGCGCAGCGCGGCCAGCCAGACGGCACCGTCGGCGTAGGCGATGCCGCTCGGGGAGGCGTCGGCGGTACGCCACCGGGCGACCGGGTCGGTGAACTCCGGGCGACCGCCGACGCCCTCCACGGTCGGCCAGCCGTAGTTGCCGCCGGGAGTGATCAGGTTCAGCTCGTCCCAGGCGTCCTGACCGAACTCGGAGGCCCAGAGCCGGCCCTGGGGATCCCAGGCGAGGCCCTGCACGTTGCGGTGGCCCAGCGACCAGACCGGCGAGCCGGGGAACGGGTTGCCGGCGGCGGGTGCGCCGTCCGGAGCGAGACGGAGGATCTTGCCGCCCAGGGAGTTGCGGTCCTGGGCGAGTGCCTTGTCGCTCGCGTCGCCGGTACCCGCGTAGAGGAAGCCGTCCGGACCGAAGCCGATGCGGCCTCCGTTGTGCCGCGAGCCGTGCGGGATTCCCTTCAACAGGACTTCGGGAGCGCCGAGTTGCTCGCCCGCCGGACGGGTCGGGTCGTAGTCCAGCCGGATGATGCGGTTGTCGTCGGCGGTGGAGTGGTAGGCGTACAGCCGGTGGTCGGTGGCGAATCCGGGCGAGAGGGCGAGTCCCAGCAGGCCGCCCTCCCCGCCGGAGGCGACGCCGGCGACGGTGCCGACGTCGGTCCTCGCGCCGCTGTCGGCCGCGACTCGGACGATCCGGCCGTTGTCGCGTTCGCCGACGAGGAGGTCCCCGTCCGGAAGGACGGCCAGGCCCCAGGGGGCGTCGAGGTCCTGCGTGACGGTCGCCCGGACGTTCACCGCCGGTGCGGCGGGGGGCGTGGCGGCCGGGGAGGTCGCGGGCGGCGTCGCGGGTGTCGTCCCGGCGGCCGTCGGCACGGGGGCCGGCGAGGAGGCGACGAGCGTGCCGGTGGGTGCCGGGTCGGCGGCGCGGTCCGGCGCGGCGGCGGAGGAGCAGCCCACGACGGCGGCCGGTCCGAGAAGCAGGGCGAGCAGGGCGGCGGCGGAGCGGCGGAGCATCGGTGACCCTCCCGGAGGCGGCAGGCGCATGGCGACACGAACGTCCGGCGGACGCTCTCCCAGCAGACCACATCGCCGGACGGCACGGTCAGCAACCCGCCGCGCCCGCACGGCCGACCGGGCGCTCCCGCCCCCGCCCTCGCTCCGGTGGAGCACGGCACAGGGGGGCGGGCACCTGCCGCCGGGCGAACTCGCCCGATTCCCGCACGGGCCGCGACATTCATCAGTAAGGTGTCACATGTGACGCATCTTGCGAACGGCGTGATCCGCCCGTTCTGGCCCGCCACCGACTATCCGGCGCTGGCCGCGCTCCTGTCCTCCGCCGGGCCGGAACAGGTCACGGCGGCGGAGCTCCGGGCGCAGGACGAGGTGATGCCTCCCGTCGGCAGCCTTGCCACCGACCCCGACGGCCTCCTGATCGGGCACGGCCGGATCCGTCTGGTGGATCCCGGGCCGAGCGGCGGGCTCCTCGCGTTCGCGACCGCATGGCGGGCTCCCTGGACGCCGCCGGGCGACGTCGCCTCGCTCGTCGTCGGCACGCCGGGCCGGGCTCCGGAGCTCCTGCTCCCCCTTCTCGACGGGATCGAGGACTGGGCCCACGGCGCGGGCGCGCGCCGGCTGCTCGGCGAGCTGCCGGACCACGGCGAGTCCGCCGGGGCCGCGCCCGACGCCGACGGAGCCGACGCCCACCGGACCGCCGGCGGAAGCGAGGGCGACGGCGAGAGGCGAGACAGCACCGACGACAGCGGCCGGAGCGCACGCAGCAGCGGCCACGCAGGACTCCTCGATCTGCTCATCGCCCGTGGCCACCGCATCGACGCCCACATCCGCACCGCCACGGCCCGGCTGGAGCCGCGCACCCTCGCCCCGCCGCCACCCCTCGGCATCGACCTCCGCACGCTCGCCACCTCCGGCGCACCGCAGCCGGCCCGGCAGCTCCACCGGCTCTACCGCGAGACGTTGAGCGACAACCCGGGCTTCACCGACGCGGTGCCCGGCTTCGAGCGCTGGCACGCCGAGGCGTTGTCCGGCCAGGGCTGCCGCCCGGACTGGGTGTTCACCGCCGAGGCCGCCGGCCGGATCGTCGGCGTCACGGCCGTCCGCGAGACCGCCGACCCGCGCGTCTGCCACATCGACTTCACCGGCGTCCTGCGCTCCTGGCGCGGGCGCGGACTGGCCCGGACGCTCAAGCTGCACGCCGCCCGACACCTCGCCTCCCGTGGCGTGCGGACCGCGTGCACCGAGGTCGAGGCGTCCAACATCCCGATGATCGCGGTCAATTCGGCTCTCGGGTACGAGTGGGGCCCCGGCCACCGCCGGCTGGTCAAGCTCCTCCGGCCCGCCGGGAACCGCCGACCGCAACCGCCCTCCGGCCGGCGCGAAGGCCCGAACGCCGTCCGCCCGTAGCGCGGTCGACCGACACCCACGGGCACACGGCCGCCACCCGCCCCGGGGGCGACGGCACACGCCCACCCGGGGCACCCGCCCAAGCCCCGGTCCACACCCCCGACCGCGCCCCGCTCCGCACCCCCGACCACCTTCCCGCCACGGCCTCCCGCCCGTCCTCCCGCCCCTCCGGGAATCATTGACACCTCCTCAGATGCCATTTAACGTGTGGCATGTGAAATGGCACAGGCAAAGGGGGAGCAATCATGCCTGGTGAGACGGCACTTGACGAACAGGTTTCCTCGATCGTCCGGGCGGCGGGGCTGGTCCGGCCCGGAAACCGTTTCTTCGCGAACGCGCGGCTGGTGGACGACGTCCCGCCCGCGAACGCACTCGCCGTGGCGCGGCAGTGGGAGGCCATGACCAAGGCCTTCATGTTCACCACGATCGGCGGACTCGGCGCGGCCGCCCGACACTTCGCCGCGCAGGAGGCCCCGGGGCGGGAGACCCTCGCGGCCTTCCAGACCGCATTCCGGGTGATCGGCGACGACCTGGACAACCTGGCGGACGACTTCGGCGCGGTGGCACCGGGCGGAGCGGCGGGCATCCACTACCTGTGGTGGGCGGACTCGATCGTGGCGCCGCTGGTGAAGGCCTCGGGCGAGGAGTCCGCGCCGGCGCTGCCCGCGGGCGTCGCCCGGCTGCTGGAGGCGATGGACGCACTCGCCGACCACCGGCTCGGCGCGGCGGTCCAGTTGCGGGTGGTGGAGGCGATCGCGCTGGACATCGCCGTCGCGTTCCGGCGCGTGTACAGCAAGGTGCAGGTCGGCGGGGAGAAGCTGTTCGCGGACTCCGACGCGCTGGTGTGGATCGACGCGCACATCAAGGCCGAGACCAGCCACGCCAAGTCGGTCAGCGACGAGGAGACCGGCATGACCGCGCTGGTCGAGGGCGAGGAGGACGCGGCCGAGCTGCTGCGGCTCGCCACCGGGTACGCGGCCCACTGGGCCGACGCGCTCGACGACTTCGCCGACCAGCTCTCCGGCCCGCTCGCCGCCGGGACCCCGGCGCAGGCCACGGCGCAGGCCTCCGCGAGCTGATCCGGGGAAGGACGTACGGAACCAAGTGAACAACGAGCCACTGAACGACGTCGTCGACGCGGTCAACGCGCTGCGCGGCTCGGTCCGGCGCGACGAGCTGCGGGACGAGGCTTTCCTCAAACGCCTTTCGCACGAGCTGACTTCGTCACCGGCCCTGCGGAACCTGCCCGCCGCGCAGGCGCTGGCCGAGGACGTCCTGACGTTCACCGAGGACCCCCGGCTGCTCCGGACCAAGGCGCACATCAACGGCAGGAAGGACGGCCACGTCCTCTCCCTGTTCGACGCGTCCTACTTCCCGACCCTCTCCCTGGACTTCCTGGCCTACCGGCCGCTGCCGACCGACGAGGGCCTGGAGGTCCGGTACCCCAGCCCGACCCTGCCGGTCACCATCGAGCGGATGTCGAAGGGCTTCGAGGCCCGACCGGTCGTGGCGCTCTTCCCGGAGAACCACCTCGACGGCCGGCAGGAGAGCGGCGACCTGATCTTCTACTTCATCGACAAGTTCGTGGAACGGCACCTGCGCCTGACCCGCCTGCTCACGCGGCACGTCATGGCACCGGGCTCCTTCCCGCTGGTCGAGACGGCGGGGCCGGCGGAGGTCGAGCAGGCGTCGTCCTGGTGGGTGCGGCTGCACGAGTACCACCACCGGCAGGGCGACATGCCCATCCCGGACTTCCTCCCGGTGAAGAAGCTGAAGCCGCTGGCCGGCCTGGAGGAGCTGCGGGTCGACGTGTCCGCGATGCTCGCCTGCCTCCACGACCCGGGCCTCCCGGAACGCGACGCACGGCTCGCCTACGAGTACATCCTGTCCGAACGGCTGCTGCGCTACGCCGTCGAGGGCATCCCCCGGCCCAACTACGACGCCGTCGCTTCGCAGTTGCTGTTCAACTACCTGCTCGCCGCGGACGGCATCCGGGTGCACGGCGGCCTGATCCATCTGCGGCCGGGCCTGCCCGCCGTCCTCGCCGAGTTCCTCGGCGAGATCCAGGGCATCGAGCGACGGATCCACCGTGAGCCGGCGGAACAGGTCCAGGACCGGCTCCTGCAGTTCACCAACCGGTACACCGACTACGACGAAGCGGCGAAGGACTACCGTCACATCCCGTTCTTCGCCGACGCCAAGCAGAGGTTGGGCGTGTGAGTACGACGAACGCAACGACGAGCAGCACGACGAACACGACGACGACCACGACGGCGAGCGCGCCGGTGAGCGCGCCGGTGAGCACGTCGGCGATCAGGATCCCGATCTTCCAGGTGGACGCCTTCACCGACCGGCTCCTGTGGGGGAATCCGGCGGCCGTCTGCCCGCTCGACAGCTGGCTGCCCGCACCCGTCATGCAGGCCATCGCCCTGGAGAACAACCTCCCGGAGACCGCCTTCATCGTCCGGAACGGGGACGCCTACGACCTGCGCTGGTTCACCCCGGCCACCGAGGTGGACCTGTGCGGGCACGCCACGCTGGGCGCGGCCCACGTCGTCCTGACCCACCTGGAGCCGGACTGGGACGAGGTGACGTTCCACTCGGCCAGCGGACCGCTCGTGGTCGCCCGGCAGGGGGACGGCGACCGGTTCGGGCTGACCTTCCCCGCCCTGGAGTTCACTCCTGTGGACCCGCCGGCGGACCTGCTCCGCGGGCTGGGACCGGTGGCACCCACGGCGGTCTACCGGTCGATGGACTACATCGCGGTCTACGAGAACGAGGCACAGGTCCGCGCGGTGGTACCGGACCCGCGCGCGCTCTCCGCGCTCGACCTGCGGGGCGTCGTCGTCACCGCGCCGGGTGACGGGGCCGACTTCTGCTCGCGGTTCTTCGGGCCGAAGCTGTCCATCCCCGAGGACCCGATCACCGGGTCGGCGCACTGCGCGCTCGTCCCGTACTGGGCGGAGCGACTGGGCCGGACCCGGCTGCACGCCCACCAGTTCTCGCCCCGGCTGGGCCGGACCCGCACGATCAGCCTCGACTGCGAGCTGACCGGCGACCGGGTCGGCCTGATCGGCGCGGCACGACCGTACATGACCGGGGTGATCCAGCTCTCCGAGGAGGACCTCGACCAGAGCCCGGATCCCGCGCGGCGCCCCTGACCGGGGCTCCGCCCGGACCCCGCACCCCAGCCCCCCGTCCAGACCCAGACCCCAGAGGGACGACATGCGCACCAATCGAGTTTTCCACGCGGTGGACTCCCACACCGAGGGCATGCCCACCCGGGTGATCACCGGCGGCGTCGGGGTGATCCCCGGCGCGACGATGGCCGAACGCCGGATCCACTTCCGCGACAACCTCGACCACATCCGCACCCTGCTGGTGACCGAGCCCCGTGGGCACGCGTCGATGAGCGGGGCCATCCTCCAGCCGCCGACCCGGCCCGACGCGGACTGGGGGGTGCTGTTCATCGAGGTGTCCGGCTACCTGCCGATGTGCGGCCACGGCACGATCGGTGTGGCGACCGTACTGGTGGAGACGGGCATGGTCCCCGTGACCGAGCCGGTCACCACGGTGCGCCTGGAGACCCCGGCCGGCCTGGTCGTGGTCGACGTGGCGGTCACGGACGGGGTCGCGAAGCACGTCACCCTGCGGAACGTGCCCGCCTTCGCGGAGCGGCTGGACGCCGAGCTGGAGGTGCCCGGGTTCGGCACCGTCCGCTACGACGTGGCGTACGGCGGCAACTTCTACGCGATCGTGCGGCTCGACGACTACGGGCTGCCGTTCGACCGGAAGGCCAAGAACGAGATCACGGCCGCCGGGCTGGCCACCATGCAGGCGATCAACTCGACCGACGAGCCGGTGCACCCGGAGGACGCCCGGATCCGCGGTGTGAAGCACGTCTACTTCGAGGCGCCCGGCTCGGACGCGTCGTACTCCCGTCACGCGATGTCCATCCACCCGGGCTGGTTCGACCGGTCGCCGTGCGGGACGGGCACCAGCGCGCGGATGGCGCAGCTGCACGCACGCGGCGAGCTGGCGATCGGCGCCGACTTCGTCAACGAGTCCTTCATCGGTTCGAAGTTCACCGGCCGCCTGGTCGAGGAGACGACGGTCGCGGGCCGTCCGGCGGTCGTGCCGACCGTCACCGGACGGGCCTGGATCACCGGCACCGCGCAGTACTTCCTGTCGCCCGACGACCCGTTCCCGGCCGGCTTCGAGCTCTGACCCGACCCCTCCCCGGCCTCTGGAACAGAAGGGCACGCCTCTCCATGGCCTCCGTGATACTCGGCCGCATCCCGTTCGACGACGAGCGCCTCGCCAAGGACGTCGCCCGCCTGGCGAGCCTCCCGGTCCCGCAGGAGCCGTACCAGGTGTTCACCACCGGCACCTGGCTGAACCTCAACCTGTGGAACGCCTCCGGCGACCACGGCGACGGTTTCTGGTACGGCCACGAGCAGCGGCCGGGGCAGCCCACCGAGCTGCTCGACGAGGTCCCGTACCTCCGCGAGGTGCTGGCCGAGTGGTTCGACGGGAGCCGGCTGACGATGGTGCGCGGGCGCAACGTCTCCGAGTTCTCGATCATCCCGCACCGCGACTTCATCGAGGCCGGGGACGTCACGGAGTTCTTCCGGGTGATCGTCTTCCTGGAGGACAACGAGCACGCCGTCAACTCCGACGAGGACATGGTCTTCCACATGCGCAAGGGCGAGGTGTGGTTCCTGGACGCCGCCCAGATCCACGCCGGGATGAACATGTCCTCGCGCAGCCGCTGGTCGCTCTGCCTGGACTTCGCTGCCGGTCCGGGCTTCCGGCCCGCCGACATCTTCGCGCGGCCCGAGCTGTACCGGCCCGACCTGGAACCCGCCCTGGTGGAGCGGCGGCCGGCCGCCGCGGACCTGCCGGAACGGCTGCGCGCCCTGGGCACCGTCGTCTCCCGGTACAACATCAAGGACATCGCGTTCCTGCTCGGCCGGATCCACTTCGCCGAGGAGGTGCCGATCGGGGCCTCGTGGGACTGGCTGGTCGACATCACCCGGGAGTCCGGCGACCCGGAGCTGATCGACATCGCCGAGCGCGCCAGGAAGTTCTTCGTCCTGTCCCGCGAGGTCGGCGAGGACTTCGCCTTCCTGCCGTGCTGAGCGGACCCGACGAGGGGCGGTCGCCGCGGGCGGAACTGGTCGAGCACATCACCGAGGTCTGGCGGGACGTGCTCGGCGTGGACCGGATCGACCCCGACCAGGACTTCTTCGAGCTCGGCGGTCACTCACTGGGGGCGATCCGCACCGCCTCCCGGCTCGGGGAGGAACTCGGCCGCGACCTCTCGTTGCGGGTGATCTTCGAACACCGCACGGTCGACGCGCTCGCCGCCGCGATCGTCAACGACGACGGGGTGGCATGAGCGGCACTGACGACACCGACCGCACTTCCCGCGCGAGCGGCACGGGTGGCACGGGTGGCACGAGCAGCACGGGTGGCACGAGCGGGACCGACGACCTGGCGGGAGTGCCGGGCATCTTCCGTGCGGTGTCCGGCGCGGCGGACTTCGCGCGCGCCGTCGCCGCGTTCGGGTCCGGGGCGGAGGACGCCGTCCCGGTGTGGATCGGCGACCGCTCCGACCTCCTGGCGGCCCTCGACCTCGCAGCGGGCCTCTACCCGGCCCGGCGGCGCCCGCCGGTGTGCGCGGCGGGCGTCGTGGTGGGGGACGTGCCCGCGACGATCCGCGCATTCGCCCGCCCGCTCGCCCGGCACTGGACCGAGCACGGCGCGCCGGCGGCGCACGGGGCCGGCCGCACCACCGGCACGCCGCCCGCGGACGACGGCCCGCTGGTCGTCCTCGGCCGGTACGAGGACCTCCGGATGGACGTCATCGGCCCCGTCCTGGTGGACGCGTACGCCCGCGGCCGGGACGTCTTCCTGCTGACGGGCCGCGACCTCCACTCGCTCACCTGGGCGATCGCCAAGCAGTACGGCGAGGTCCACCCCGACGGTGCGACCGGGCTGTTCACCGACCTCGACACCCGGCCGGTGGCCACCTCCGCGACCTATCACGACGCACGCACCGTCAGCGGCGCGGACCTGGTCCGCCTCACCGCCGAGCGGGTCTGGCGACGGGTCCTGGTCAGCGGGCACGGCACCGAGGACAGCATCAACCTCGGCGCGCACACGGTGTGCGGGCTCAGCCCGGCCGCCGGCCCCGGCCGGTCCGGGCCCACCTGTTCGTACGGCCGGGGCTGCTACAAGCCCGAGGACAAGCTGATCCCCGCCCACCGCGTCCGGGCCGCCGAGTTGGTGCTCAGCGGCTGCGACAGCGGCGCCCTGGCGGACCTCGCCACCTACGACCCCCGCTACCAGCTGCTCCTGAACGCCGTCGACGGCCCGGCCCAGGCGGTGGTCGCCGCGCTCTCCATGCACCAGTCGGCCCGCGTCGAGAACCTCGTCTGGCTGGACTCGGCGGACGGGGACGGGAGCACCGCCCGGCGGCTGAACGCGAGCCTGTACGCCCTGCACCCGTACCCCACGTTCATCCAGGTGGGGCTGCCGAGTTCGGCCTACCCGGGGGCCTCGTCGCCCCCGGAACCGGCCGGGGCACCGGCCGTGGAGCCGGACGGCGGGCCGACCGGGAAGGCGGCCGCGGGGTCGGCCGTGGAGTCGGCGGCCGAGCAGGCCGGGTGGGTCGGCGGCCTCTCGGCCCGGGCGCAGGGGTTCCTCATGACCGGCATGCTGCCGGCCGCGCACCCGCTGCGAGAGCCGCTCGGGCAGCTGGCGGAACGGGCCGAGCTGACGGCCGTCCGGCCGGTCATGGGTCCGGCCGCCGACCGGGAGGCGTTCGTCGGCACGCTCCGGGAGGAGGCGCGGGTGCTCGACCGGGCGATCGCCGTCCGCATGTCGGAGCGGCCCGACGACCCGCTCTCCGAGTTCCCCCGCTTCTTCGGCGACCGAAGTTCGGTCGCGCGGACCGAGGCGGTGACCACCCCCTGCGTCCTGTGCGGGCGGGAGGCCTGGCAGTACCCGCGCCGCGGGTTCACCTCCCGGGTCCCGCTCACCACCGCGCACGTCTGCCTGAGTTGCGGCCCGGTCGGCTACTGGACGGACGGCGCGGCGCGGCTGCTCGGTGCCGCCTCCGCCGCGACCGTCCCCGCCGGCGGGACGCTGCGGATCGAGGTGCCGGTCGTGCCGTCGCGCCCCGGGCCGGTCCAGGTCGGCGTGCTCCTGCCGTGGAGCGTCCGGGCCGCCGTCTCGCCGCCGGTCCAGGCCGTCGGACCGGGGGCGGCCGGGTCCGACCGGCGGGCGGGGCGGCCGAGTGCCGTCTTCGAGGTGCACCTCGACGCGTCGGCCCCGCCCCAGGAGCACCACTTCACCGTCTTCGCGGTGCAGGACCTCGCGTTGTCCCTGCTCCGCTGCCCGTTCGCCGTCCTTCCGGCCGGGGAGGTCTAGATGAACCGGACCCTCCACGCGGCGGTGGCCCGCCGGGCCCTGCTGACGCCCGACCGTCCGGCGCTGGTCGAGCCCGGAACGACCGTCACCTACCGGACCCTCGACCGCGCGGCCGACCACCTGGCGTCGCTCCTCACGGACCTCGGCATCGGGCCGGGAAGCCTGGTCCCCGTGATCCTCCCCCGGTCCGCGCGCCTGGTCATCGTCCAGTTGGCCCTGCTGAAGTGCGGCGCGGCCTACTCCGTGCTCGATCCGGGGTGGCCCCCCGCGCGGTTGGCGTCGCTGGTCGGACGGCTGCGGTCGCCGCTGGCGGTGGCGGACGAGGCGGTGGCCGCCCGGGCGGTGACGGACCTGGCCGGGGCGCAGGACCCCGGGCCGGAGGGACCCGGGCCGACGGACGGGCACGGCTTCCCCGTCTGGACGCCGCCGTTGGAACCGCCGGCCGAACTCGCGGACCGGGCGGGCGCACCGGTGCGGCGGGCGGCCGACGGCGAGTCCCCCGCCATGGTCATCTTCACCTCGGGGACCACCGGTTCACCGAAGGCCGTGGTCCTGCCGCACCGGGCGGCACTGCGGCTGTTCGACGGGACCGGCCCGGCGTCGTTCGGCCCGGGCCACGTCATGCCGCAGGTGTCGAACGCGGCCTGGGACATGTACGCGCTGGAGGTGTGGGGCACGCTGGTCGCGGGCGGGACGTGTCTCCTCCCCGGCCCGGGCGCCCCGCTCTTCCTCCCGGATTCGCTGCGCGCGGCGGTCGCCGGGCACGGTGCCGACACGGTGCACCTGCCGACTTCCCTGTTCAACCTGTTCGTCGACGTGGACCCGGGCTGCTTCACCGGTCTGCGGGCCGTCCTGGTCAGCGGCGAGGCGATGTCCGGCGCCCACGCGGGCCGGTTCGTACGGGCCCATCCGACGGTCCCGCTGGTGAACTGCTACGGGCCGGTCGAGTGCTGCATGTTCGTCTCCTGGCACCGGGTCTCGCTCCCGGACTGCGACCGGCCCGACGGCGTGCCGCTCGGCACGGCGGCTCCCGGGACACGGCTCCTCGTCCTCGCGGACGCCGGAGCGGACAGCGGCGCGGACGGCGACGGCTTCGGCGAGATCTGCCCGCCCGGAAAGGAGGGCGAGATCTGCGTGGCCGGCGAGGGCCTGGCCCACGGCTACCTGGGACAGGCCGGCCTGACGGCGGAGAAGTTCCGCACCCTGACCCTCGACGGCGTGCCCACCCGGGTGTACCGCACCGGCGACCGGGGACGGGTGGACGACGACGGCCTGCTGCACTATCTCGGCCGCGGGGACCGCCAGGTGAAGCTCCGCGGCTACCGCGTGGAGCCCGCCGAGGTGGAGCGCGCCGGGCGCGCCGTCCCCGGCGTCCTCGACTGCGCCGCCGTCCCGGTCCGCGAGGCCGACGGAAGCTGCCAGTCGCTGCTGCTCGCCTACACCGTGCGGCCGGACGAGGAGGCCGACCGTGCGGCCGGCTCCGCCGACCCGCTCGGGGTGCGCGCCGCCCTGGCCGCGGTGCTCCCCGGGTTCCTGGTGCCCGCCCGTGCCGTGGCCGTCGCGGCCCTGCCGCTGACGCCGAACGGAAAGTTGGACCGTGCCGCCCTGGAGGACTGGGGACGCACGCAGAACCGAAGGAACAATCATGGCTGATCGCCGACCTCGCCTGCTCGTCGTGGGACTGGACCGGTACACCCTCGACGCGTGCGTCCGCCTGGACGTGGACGCCGTCGTCGTCCGCGGCGCGGCGTCCCGGGACGACGGGCTGATGAGCGTGCCGCCCGAGCTCACCGTGCTGGACGTCGACGACCAGAGCAGCGTCGAGAGCGTCCTGGCGGCACTGCGCCGGGCCGGGCCGGACGCCGGCGGCTTCGACGCCGTCCACACCTCCGACGAGTTCTCCATGGTCACGGCCGGCGTCCTGGCACGCCACCTCGGGGTGCCGGGACTCGACCCGGAGGTGGCGATCCGGTTCCGCGACAAGTCGCTACAGAAGCGCGCGGTCCGCGGGGCCGGGCTGCCCACCGCGGACTACCTGGTCGTCGACGACGTCCTCGACGTCACCCACCTCGACGAGCTGCCGTTCTCGCCCGCCGTCCTGAAGCCGGTGGCCGGGGCCGCCACGTCCTTCACCTCCTCGGTCCGGTCCGTCGAGGAGCTCCGGGCGCGGAGCGAGGAGTACCGGCAGCAGAAGCCCGCCCAGCGCACGTTCCTGCTGGAGGAGCACATCGGCGGCGACGAGTGGTTCGTGGACGGGGTCGTCTTCGGCGGGGAGTTGCTGTTCCTCGCCGTGGGCGCCTACGGCGACCCCTGCCTCACCGCGCTGGAGAGCGGACAGCCGCTGTGGCTGCGCCACTTCGACCCGGTCCGGGAGGCCTGGGTGTACGAGCGGGCCCGGGGCGTGGTCGAGTCCGCGCTCGGGGCGCTGGGCCTGCACGACGGGTCGTTCCACATGGAGCTCTTCCACGACGCGGCGTCCGGGTCGCTGACCTTCGGCGAGTGCGCCGCACGGCGCGGCGGCGGGCTGATCCACGAGCAGATCCAGGCGAAGTTCGGGGTGAACGTCGCCGAGTGCGCCGTCCGGATCGCGCTCGGCGCCCGCCCGGAGATCAAGCCCGAGGTCCGGCCGGAGATCTTCGGCGGCACCTACCTGCCCGGCCGGCCGGGGACGCTGCTCGGCTGCCCGACGGCGGCCGACCTCGTCGCCCTGCCGCAGGTGGAGTTCGCGCGGGTCGAGCACCCGGTCGGCACCCGGTTCGCGGCCGGGCCGGCCAACACCAGCCAGCGGGTGGGGCAGTTCATGGTCGTCGCGGAGTCGGTCGAGGAGCTCACCGGGCGCTTCGAGGAGGTCCGGCGCTGGTTCGACGAACGGCTGTGGGTGCTTCCCGAGCACCTGACCACCGGCGGGCGGCGGGAGTTCCAGCGGGCCTGGCAGCCGGGCGCCGACTTCGGGGACACCCTGTGGCGGTGACGAGGTCCCGCCCGCCGGCGGGCCGGCCCGGCGCGGCCCGGCTGTCGGCCGCACTGCTGCCGTCCGACCGGGGGCAGCGGGTGGTCGCGCTCACCTCCTTCGTGCACAGCCTGGGCACCGGGATGTCGGTCGCCGCCGGGGCGCTCTTCTTCACCCGGATCGTCGGACTGCCCGCCTCCCAGGTGGCCGTGGGCCTGTTCGCGGCGGCGATGACGGGCCTGCTGGCCGGGGTGTACGTCGGCCGGCTGGCGGACCGGTGGGGGCCCAAGCGCGTCCAGCTCGTCGTCGCGGTGTGCGGGACGGTGGTCAACACCGGTCTCCTGCTGGTCGACGCGTTCTGGACCTACCTGGCGGTCTCGGTGCTCTCCGGCGCCGTGGTCGCGGCGAGTTGGTCCACCCTGGCACCGCTGGTCCGCGCGTTCGGCGGGGACTCGCCGGCCGTGTTCCGCGGCTACCTGCGGTCGGTCGGCAACCTCGCGATCGCACTCGGCGCCGTCGCGGCGGGCTTCGCCGTCCAGGTGGACACCCGGGCGGCCTTCCTCACCGTCATGATCGCCCGCTCCCTGACGTACCTCGTCTCCGGACTGATCCTGCTCCGGCTCCCGCCGTTCACCCTGGAGGGCCCCGCGGTCACGACCGACGCGGCGCACGCCGCCGACCCGGGAGCCCCGCCCGCCACCGTGACCGGCTCCGAGTCCGCAACCGAGTCCGCAGCCGGGCCCGGTGGAGTCTCCGGCCGCGGCTGGGCGGCGCTGCGCGACCGCACCTACCTGACCGCGACGGCGGTCAACGCGGTGATGTCCCTGCACTTCGCGGTCCCGACGTTCCTGCTCCCGCTCTGGATCGCGGACCACACCGCGGCGCCGCGCTGGACCATCTCCGGCGTACTCGTCCTGAACACCGTCCTCGTCGTCGTCCTCCAGGTCCGGTTCAGCCGGGGCGTCGCCGACGTGCCGTCCGCCGGGAACGCGATGCGCCGGGCCGGGCTGGCCGTCGCGGCGGGCCTGATCCTGATGGCGGTGGCCGGGACTCCCCCGGGCTGGCTCGCCACCGTCGCCCTGGCCGCCGGGATGGCCGCCTACACGCTCGGCGAGATCTGGCACACCGCCGCAGCCGCCGAGTACTCCTTCGGGCTGGCCCCGGCCGAGGCACAGGGCCAGTACGCCGGGGTGTTCGGCCTCGGGCACGGGCTCGCCGAGGGCGTGTCACCGGCCGTCCTGAGCGCGCTCCCGCTCGCCCTCGGGCTGCCCGGCTGGCTGGCCCTCGCCGTGATCGTGCTGGCGACGGGCGCGATCTGCCGGCCCGTCATGGACCGGATGACCGGTCCGCGGCCCGCGCCCGCAGCGGTGGGCGTCGGGGCGAACCTCACCTGACGGCACGAACCGGGGACCGTGCAGGCGCCACCCGTCGGAACCCGACGGGAGACGCGCCACGTCGTCCGGGGGCGGACCCGCCCGGCGAACCGGCGCGGGCCGGGTGCGTCCCGGCGACGCGCCCCGTGAGGAGGGGCGCGCCGCCGGAGTCTCTGGGTGGGGCGAGCTGCCGTACGGGCCGCCCGGGCCGGCCCGGCTACGCCGCCCGGGTCGGCGCACCCGGCCGCGCCGGCCCGCTCACCCCGGGGCCGTCGGCCGCCCCTCTCACCGCGGCACCCCGGCGGCGTCCAGGAAGGTGCGGAACTTGGCGCTGGTCTCGGCGAGTTCGGCCTCGGGCCGGGAGGCGGCGACCACGCCGGCCCCCGCGTACACCCGCAGGGTGCGTTCGTCGGCCTCGGCGCAGCGCAGGGTGACGACCCACTCGCCGTCGCCGTTCGCGTCGCCCCAGCCGACCATCCCCGCGTACAGGCCCCGGTCGAACGGCTCGATCTCGCGGATCGCCTCCCGGGCGAGCGGTGTCGGCGTGCCGCAGACCGCCGGGGTCGGGTGCAGGGCCGTGGCCAGCTCCAGGGCGGAGACGGCCGGGTCGGCCAGTTCGGCGGTGATCGTGGTGGCCAGGTGCCACATCGCGGCGGTGCGCACCAGGGTGGGCCGTTCCGGCACGTCCAGGGTGCGGCAGTACGGGGCGAGCGCGGCGCTGATGGCGTCGACCACGACCGCGTGCTCGTGCAGGTCCTTGGGCGACTCCAGGAGCGCGGCGGCCCGGCGGACGTCCTCCCCGAGGTCCGGGCTGCGCGGGACGGAGCCGGCCAGCGGGTTGGCGAGGACGGCGACGCCCCGGCGGGAGAGCAGCAGTTCGGGGCTGGCCCCGATCAGGGTGCGGCCGGACCCTGCGGGCAGCGCGAAGGTGTAGCCGCCGGGGTCGCGCCGCGCGAGGCGCTGGAGGATGGCGGGCAGGTCGAGCGGCTCGGCGGCGCTCAGCTCCAGCGTCCGGGCGAGCACCACCTTGCTCAACTCGCCCTCCTGGAGCCGTCGGACGGCCTCGGCGACGCCGGCGCCGTAGGTCTCCGGCGCGGGCACCGGCCGGACGTCCCACTGCACCCGGTCGGCGGGCGGGGCGGGCAGCGCGATCAGCGGGTCGTCGCACAGCGCGCCGCAGGCGCGGACCCTGACGGGGACCGCGAGTTCGGCACGGCTGTCGTGGTCGAACGCCACGGCGCCCACCACCAGCGGGTTCTCCACGCCGTCACGGCGGGCCTGCGCGAGCGTTTCGGCGACCCGGACGGGCAGCGGGCGGCCGTCCTGCGGGACCTCGGCGTGCACGCCCTCGGCGAGCAGCGTGCGGGTCGGGGAGGCGAAGAACGCCTGGTCGGGAGCGGCCCGGTACTGACCCAGCAGTCCGCTGGCCGCGCCGATGACGGCGTGGTCCGCCCCGGCGGGGGCGCGATGCACCGTGGTCACCTGGATTCCCCCAGTCTGTGAGCGGCGGCCGAGGCGGCGAATGCGGACTGCTGCACAGGAAATCCCCTCCGACCAGCAACATTAGGCAAGCCTAACCTAACACAATCGAACGATTCCGCCGAGAGGTCCTTCACGGCTTCCGGGTCGGACCGCGAGGGCCCACAGGACGCCGGGCGCACCCGAAGGTGGACGCAACGTTGCGTCTGGTGTTACGGTCCGGTCGAGACGCAACGTTGCGTCCATTCTCGCGAATCGTCCCGCCCACCGGCACGGACCGGCCGCCACCACCCTCCCCCTGCTCTCCTTCTCCTCAGAGGAGCCTCCGCATGCCCTCCGCCCCGCCCGGCCGCACAGGCCCGCCCGGCCGTTCCGCCCCGCTCGCCCGGGCCGCCGTCGCCCTCGCGTTCTGGGTCACCATGGCCGGCACCACCGTCCCGACCCCGCTCTACTCGCTCTACCAACACGCCTTCGGGTTCTCGCCGTTCATGGTCACGGTGATCTTCGCCGTCTACGCGCTGGGCGTCGTCGCCGGACTGCTCGCACTCGGCCGACTGTCCGACCAGATCGGCCGGCGCCCGGTCATGGCCACCGCCCTGCTGCTCGCCGCGGCCGCGGCCGGACTGTTCGAGGCCGCCGACTCGCTGCCCTGGCTGCTCACCGCCCGGGTGCTCTCAGGCTTCGGCGCGGCACTGATCACCGGCGCCGCGACCGCGGCCCTGCTCGACCTCGCCGCGCCCGAACGACGGCTGCGCGCCCAGACCCTGGCGCTCGCCGCCAACATGGGCGGCCTGGCCGGCGGCACCCTGTTCTCCGGCATCCTCGCCGAATGGGCCGGCTCGCCGCTCCGACTGCCCTGGACGGTGACCCTCGTGCTCACCGGCATCGCCCTGATCGGCCTGTCCGCCGTCCCCGAGACCGTCCCCGCCGAGATCCGCGCCGGCGGGATCCGCCTCCGCTTCCAGCCCCTGCGCATACCGGCCGACATCCGCCCCGCCTTCCTGCGGGCCGCGCTCGCCGGCGGTTCCGGCTTCGCCGTGAGCGGCGTGCTGACGGCGGTCAGCGGGCTCTTCCTCGCCACCGTGCTCGACCTGCACAACCACGCGCTGACCGGCCTGGTCGTCGCGCTCGCCTTCCTCTCCACCGCCGTCGGGCAGCTACTCGTCCGCGTCCTCCCCCCGGCCCGCACCCTGCCGCTGGCGTGCGCCGGACTGGTGCTGGCCGCCGCCCTGATCGCCGCCGCGCTGCTGACCGGGACGCTGGCGCCACTGCTGCTCGGCGCCTGCGTCAACGGACTCGCCACCGGTACCGCCATCGGCACCGGGCTGGGCACCATCAACGGCGGCGTGGCCCCCGAGCGGCGCGGCGAGACGGTGTCCACCTTCTTCGCCGTGCTGTTCTCGATGCTCTCGGTGCCGGTCATCGGCGTGGGCGTGCTCATCCAGGCCACCGGGCTGCGCACGGGCGGGGTGACGTTCAGTGCCGTGGTCGCGGCACTGGCGGTGGGCGTCGCGGCCGGCCTGGTCCGACGGACCCGCGAGGCGACGGGGGCGGAGGAGTCCGGCACCCCGGGTCCGGCCGGCACCCCGGGTCCGACCGGAGCGAACACCGCAGGTCCGTCGGCGGCCCTGGCCGAGGAGGCATGAGAGGATGACCACGATCGACACCCCCGGCCAGCCGCCCCCGCACAAGGACCCGAGCACCATCGCCGCCCAGCCCCGACCCGCCACCGGCAGCAGCTCCAGCAGCCGCCGCAGTGAGGCCGCGCGCCTGGCCGTGCTGAACGCGGCCGACGACCTCCTGGTGGAGCAGGGCTTCGAAGGTCTCACGATCGAGGGCATCGCCGCTGCGGCCGGGGTCGCCAAGCAGACCATCTACCGCTGGTGGAAGTCCAAGGTCGACATCCTGTTCGACAATCTCGTCCTGGACGCCTCCACCGCACTGGCCTGGCCCGACTCCCCGTCGACCCTCGCCGACCTGCGCGCCTACGTCCACCGGTTCGCCGCCTTCCTCGGCGAGGCGCCGGCCGGCCGGGTCCTTCAGGCCCTCCTCGGCCACGCCCAACTCGACTCCCGTACGGCCGACCTGCTGCACGGTGGCTTCCTGGACGAGTTGCGCGCCCGCGACGTCGCCCACACCCGTGCCTGCCTGGACCCCGCGGGGGACGACCCCGACGAGCGGGCCGCCCTGCTGCTCGACGCCCTGCTCGCCCCGCTCTACCACCGGGCCCTGGTCCTGCGCCGCCCTCTCGACACCGCGTTCGTCGACGCGCTGCTCGACCGGCACCTTCCGCGCTGACCTTCCACGCCCTCACCAACTCCCCTCACTCCGGCCCGTGTTCACCTCCGGGCCCGTTCAGGAGTCACCATGCTCAACCGCACCCGCCCGACCTACGACGTCCGGGTCGCCGCCGTCACGCCGCTCACCTCGGCGCTTACCCGGATCACCTTCACCGGCCCCACCCTGAGCGACCTCCCCATCGAACACCCCACCCAGTGGGTCAAGTTGGCGATCCCCGAAGGCCACTCCCGGGCCTACACCATCCGCCACCACCGACCGGCGGACCGCGAGGTGGACATCGACCTCGTGCTCCACGACAACGGCCCGCTCGCCCGCTGGGCCGCCGTCGCCCGCCCCGGCGACCGGGCGCAGCTGGCCGGACCGCGTGGTCGCCGCCCCTCCTTCGAAGGGGCCGAACACGTCCTCCTCGCCGCCGACGAGAGTGCCCTGCCCGCCGCGCTCACCATCGTCGAGGACCTTCCGCCGGGGATCCCGGTCTCCCTCTTCGTCGAGATCGGTGACCCCGGGAACGACCTTCCCCTCCCCGCCCGACCCGGCCTCACCGGTCACTGGCTCGTCCGGCGCCCGGAGCAGACCAAGGGCAGCCTGCTCGCCGACACCCTGCTCGCCACCGACATCCCCGCCGGCACCGCCGCCTGGCTGGCCGGCGAGGCCCACGCCGTCGCCGTCGTCCGCCGCCACCTGCTGACGGACTGGTCGCTTCCGCGCGAGCGCGTCCACAGCAAGGGCTACTGGAAGCACGGCGAGTCCGACCACAAGGGCTGACGTCCGCCGGGCACCGGAGGGCCCGCCCGGCGCGCGGGACCCGGCGCGAGGGACCAGGCGCGCGGAGGTCAGCGCGTGGGGCTCGGTGCGGGGGTCAGCCCCGTACAGCCGCGCAGGCCGTCGCGCCGCTTGAGGGCGGCGGTCGCCGCGGCGCCGGACTGCGGGACGGGTACACCCTTGTCGTCGATGGTCGCCGGCGCGAACGCCTCGCCGAGCACCTTCCCGGTCGGGCTGACCGTCAGCGTCGTCACGCCGGTCTCGTTGGAGTTGGCGTAGTTGGACGTGCCGTACCAGAGGAAGTTGCCGAAGCCGTACCCGACGTAGGTGGCGCCGAGCATTCCGGAGCCGAGCATGGTGTGCGCGTGGGTGCCGACCACGGCCGTGGCGCCGGCGGTGGCGAGCTTCCGGGCGATGGCGGTCTGGGCGTTGGTCGGACAGGCCTTGCCCTCGTCGCCCCAGTGCAGGTAGACGAGCACCACCGGCGCCTGCTTCTTCGCCGTCTCGACCGCCTTGACCAGCGCGGCGGCGTCCAGCGCCGAGGCGATGCCGGGCTTGTTGGCGCCGGCGCGCCACTTCTGGTTGGTCAGGTCCTCGACCTGGCTGGCCGCGACCACCGCGACCTTCACCCCGCGCACGGTGGACACGTACGGGGCGTACGCCTCCTGCGCGTTGCGGCCGAAGCCGACGATCGGGACCGGCGAGGAGTCCTGGGCGGCGAGGGTGTCGGTGAGGCCCTCGGCGCCGAAGTCCACGGCGTGGTTGTTGGCGAGGGAGATCACGTCGACGCCCGAGCCCTTCAGCGCGGTGAGCGCCTTGGGGGAGGTGCGGAAGGTGTAGGTCTTGGCCTCGGGGGCACCGCGTTCGGTGATCGCGGTCTCCAGGTTGAGCACGGCCAGGTCGGCGGCCGAGAGCGTCCTGGCGATGGGGCCGAGCGCCGTCTCGGGCGCCTTCACGCCCAACCGGGCCTCGGTGCGGCCCTCGAAGTGCACGTCGCCGGCGAAGGCCACCGTGATGCTGCCGTCGGGACGGGGAGCCGCGTCGGCGCCGTCGGAGGAGGTCGGGTCGTCCGGAGTGCCGGACGCCTCCGGGGCCGCCTTCGCCGCCTCGGCCGCCGCACTCGCGGCCTTGGCCTCCTTGGCCGCCTTGACGGTGGCCGGGTCGGGGTCGTCCGGTCCGCAGGCGGCGACGGGTATCAGCCCGAGCAGCAGTGCGACGGCGGCCGCGGCACGGCGCATGTGTTCCCCCCGTGGGTCGGTCCAAGAGCGCGGTCAGCCTACGCCACTCCCCCACTCCCCCTCCGCCACGCCTCCACGAGCCGCGCCCGCCCGCCGCCCGGTGTCCGCCCCGCCCCGCCCCACCCGTGCGACCGACGGGACGGGTGGGGCGGACGGGGTGGACGGGACTCGCGGAACGGCTGCGGCGGGGCGGGGCGGTGGCGGGCTCCTCCCGGCTCAGGCCAGGTCGAGCAACTGCTCGTAGAACCCGCCGAACCCGCGCTCCCGGTCGACCAGATGGAGTTCCAGGATCCAGTGGCAGACCCGGCCGGCCCGGTCGGTGCGGCGCAGCGGGGTGTCGTTCTCCGGCGTGATGTAGGACTCGGCCCTGGCACCCTCGTTGGTCTCGTGCGGGAACTCGCCGACGAGGTGGCCGGCGTGCCAGATGCCAGGGCGCTCCGCGCGGGCACCCGTGGCGCCGCGGGCCGGGCACGGGGGTGCCATGCTGATACCCGGCGGCCCGCACGGCCGGGGGCTGCCCGGCCGGCGAGCAAGGGCCGCCGGACAGGCACGGACCGACAGGCACGGACCGACAAGCAAGGGCAGACAGGCAACGGCCGACAGACGACGGCCGGCAGCTGACGAGTTTCGGATGACGGATAACAGATGACGGATTCTGTCCGACCACACCCGGGCGGCACCGAGCCCGGCCACGCCCCCGCGCCGGCCTCCCCCGAGTCCGACTTCACCCCCGCCCAGCGCGCCCGCGGCCGGGCGCTGCGCCGCGCCGGGCTCCCGTGGGCGCTGGGCGGACGGCTCACCGGCCTGGCGCTGACCCTCGCGCTCGGGCTGACCCCCGCCGGGGCCGGGCTCGTGACGGCGGTGGGCGGCTGGTTCGGCGGCTCCCGTACGGCGGAGGTGCTGGCCGGAGCGGGTGCGCTGGTGCTCCTCGGCCGGGCGGCCCAGCTGCCGTTCGGGGCGGGCGCCCGGTCGGTGCGGACCCGGTTCGGCCTGGTGACCCAGGGCTGGGCCGGCTGGGCCGCGGACCTGGCGCGCGGCCTCGCCCTGACCCTCGCCCTGGTCCTGCCGACGGCCTTCGGCCTGTACGCGCTCACCGACCGGTCGCCGGAGCACTGGTGGGTGCCGGCCGCGGGCGCGGCCGCGCTGCTGACGGCGGCGCTCTCCTTCCTCTACCCCCTCCTCGTCGAGCCGGTGTTCAACCGGTTCACCCCGATGGAGCCGGGCCCGCTGCGCGAGGCGCTGCTGACTCTCGCCGAGCGGGACGGCGTCCGCGTGCGGGACGTCCTGGTGGCGGACGCGTCGCGCCGGACGACGGCGCTGAACGCCTACGTCTCGGGACTCGGCGCGACGCGGCGGATCGTCGTGTACGACACGCTGCTGTCCACCGCCGAGCCGCGCGAGGTGGAGCTGGTGGTGGCGCACGAGCTGGGGCACGTGAAGCACCGGGACGTGCTGACCGGCACGGTGCTGGGCGCCGTGGGGGCGGCGGTCGTGGTGGCACTGCTGGGCCTGGCCCTCGACCGGGGCCCGCTGCTGTCGGCCGCGGGCGCCACGGACGCGGCCGACCCCCGTTCGCTGCCGCTGCTGGCGGCGTGCGCGGCGCTGCTGGGCGCGCTGTCCGGCCCGGTGCAGTGTGCGGTGAGCCGCCGCGTCGAGGTCCGGGCCGACCGGCACGCCCTCGAACTCACTTCGGACGCCGAGCAATTCATCGCGATGCAGCGCAGACTGGCCCTGACCAACGTGTCCGACGTCGACCCGCCCCGGGTGCTCGAACTACTGTTCGCCACTCACCCGAGCGCAACGCGCCGGATCGCGGCCGCCCGAGCCTGGCAGGCACGTCGCACCGCACACAAACTCGTTGTATAGTGCAACAAATATCGGAAGCCGAGGAGGTGGGTCCACCATGCCCGACCGCGAGACGTCGATCGACACCATCCAGCGCGAGCTGACCGCCTTCGCCCGCCGGGCCCGCCACAAGGCCTCGCAGCTGCATCCGGACCTCTCCCTGGTCACGTACAGCATCCTGGACCTCATCACGGAGCGCGGCGGCTGCCGGGCCGCGGACGTCGCCGCGCACTTCATGCTCGACAAGTCCACCGTCAGCCGCCAGGTCACCGCGCTGGAGAAACTCGGCCTGCTGCGCCGGGAGACCGACCCCGAGGACCAGCGCGGCCAGATCCTGCGCGCCACCGACGCCGGCCTGACCCTGCTGCGCGAGGCCAACGAGCACCGGCGGGTCTCCTTCTCCGCCCGCTTCACCGACTGGTCGGACGAGGACGTCGCCCGGTTCTCCGCGTACCTGGCCCGCTACGGCGCCGAGGACTGACCGGCCGGCCGCGCCGGGACGACGGTCACCGAACGAGGCAGCCGGCGAGGCGGCCGACCCGCCCCCCTCAGCGACTCGGCGATCGGCGATCGGCGGCTCAGCGGCTCAGCGGCTCAGCGGCTCAGCCGACCGTGAGGACGATCTTGCCGCGGACGTGGCCGCCCTCGCTCTCGCGCTGCGCCTCGGCCGCCTCCGCCAGCGGGTAGACCCGGTGCAACGGCAGGACCAACCCGTCCCCCTCGAACAGGGCGAGCGCACCCGCCAGGGCCGGCCCCTGGTAGTCGGCCGGCTCGGTGCCGCCGGTGAACCGCACGCCGTGCTCGGCGGCGCCCTGCCAGTCGGCGATGGCCAGCACGTTCTCCGGTCCGCCCGCCAGCTCGACGGAGAGCGGCAGGACGCCGCCGAGGCCCGCCGCGTCCAGGACCCGGTCCACACCCTCCGGGGCGGCGGCCCGCACCCGCCCGGCCAGACCGTCCCCGTAGACGACCGGGACGGCGCCCAGATCGCGCAGGTGCGGGTGGTTGGCCTCGCTCGCGGTGCCGATCACCCGGATCCCGCGCTGCCGGGCGAACTGCAGCAGGATCGTGCCGACCCCGCCCGCCGCACCGTGCACCAGCAGCGTCCCGCCCGGCTCGACGGCCAGCAGGTCGAGCGAGCGCCACGCGGTCTCGGCGGCCACCGGGATCGCCGCGGCCTGCTCCCAGCCCAGCCCGGCGGGCTTGCGGGCCAGCTTGTCGGCCGCCGCCAGCACGTGCTCCGCGTAGCCGCCGCCGTGGACCGCGCCGAACACCTCGTCACCGACCTGCCACGCGGTGACGTCCTCGCCCACCGCCTCCACGACGCCCGCCACCTCGTAGCCGGTGACGGCGGGGAAGGTGACCGGGAAGAACTCGGTGATCGAGCCCGAACGCACCTTGTGGTCCAGCGGGTTCACGCCTGCGGCGCGGACGGCGATCCGCACCTGGCCGGCGCCGGGCGCGGGCACCTCGATCTCGATCGGGCGCAGCACGTCGAGGCCGCCGTACTCGGCGAAGCCGATGGCCTTGGTCGGAAGGGTGCCGGGATCGGCGTCGGTCATGGGGATTCCACCGTTCTCTCGTCTGTCTCTGCCGGGGCCTCGGTGTCGGGTGCGGCGCCGAGGTGACGGTCCCAGCCTGTCCGTGGTGGAGGCGATCCCCCGCCGGTCGTTCGGCCGGTTCGGCCTGGCCGTTCGGCCAGGCTGCGCCGGGCGGGCCCGGTCTACGCTGGACGGCATGGTGGAACAGGCACGCGCAACGGGCCGGGCCCGGACGGCGGCACCGGTCCGAACGGCCGAGACCCGGTCGACGAACCCCGCCCGGACGATGGACCGGGCCCCCGGCGGCGAGCGGGCCGCGTGGTCCTGGGACCGGCCGGAGGGCGCGCTGGCCCGGGTCGTCGAGGTGCTGCGCACGCCCCGGCCGGCGATCATGCCGAGGCTCTCGGAGGTGACCGCCGACCTCGTCCCGCACGTCGCGCTCGCCCAGCTCAGCGGCGTCTGCACCTACTCACCGGCCAGCGCCTTCGGCCCCGAGGAACTGTCCACCCGGATCACCAGCCCGGAGCTGGCCCGGGTCGCCGAGGCGGTGCCGCCGGGCCGGCCGTGGCAGGGTGAGGCCGTCCTGGCCGGGCGGTCGCGGCCGGCGGTCGCGGTGGCGTCGGCACCGGCCGGCAGCAACGGCGCGCTGCTGGTACTGGTGCGGGCGACCGCCGGGCCCCTCGCCCCGCTGCCCGAGCTGCCGCTCGCCCTGCTCCAGCAGCTCTGGGAGCTGGTGACCACGCACTCCCACCACCGGGCCATCGACGCCGCCCCCGCGCATGCCGCCGCCTCCCGCGCCTCGGCCGCCGCCAGGGCCCGCGCGATCGCCGAACTGAGCGGTGCGCACGCCTCCGCGCTCTCGGCGATCCT
This sequence comes from Kitasatospora sp. NPDC127035, assembly GCF_042726075.1. NCBI lineage: Bacteria > Bacillati > Actinomycetota > Actinomycetes > Kitasatosporales > Streptomycetaceae > Kitasatospora > Kitasatospora sp. NPDC127035. The sequence goes on from NZ_JBHXDN010000012.1 coordinate 158,367, forward strand.
CGCGCCGCTGCGCGCCGCCGCCCTGGACGACGCCACCGCCCGGCGCAGTGCCACCGACCTGGCCGTCACCGCCCTGCTCGACCTGCGCGGGGCCGCCGACCTCGACCGCGAGCTGAGCGAGGAGCCCGCGGCCACCGCGTTCGCCCGACTCGCCGACGTGCTGAGGCCGTTGCTCCGGCACAGTCCGGTCCGGCTGGACCTGCTGGCGCCGACGGCCGGCGACCGGTCCGTCCCCGCCGACACCGCGCACACCGCGCGGGCGGCCGTCCGCTCCACCGTGCTGGCCATGCTGGAGCAGGACGGTCTGGGCCGCCTGCACGTGAGTTGGCAGTTCGTGGACGGCACGCTGCGCGCCGTCGTCCGGGACGACGGCCCGGGGCTGCTCACCCCCGACGCGCTCGCCGTCCACCGCACCGCCGACCGGATCGCCGCCCTGGCGGGCCGGTTGACGATCGACGCCGTCCCCGGCTGGGGCACGACGGTCACCGTCGACCTGCCGCTGAACGTGGCGGCGGCCCCGGTCACCTCGGTGGATCCCCTGGAGGGCCTTCAGCCGCGGGAGTTGGAGGTCCTCGACCAGCTCGCCCAGGGCCGCCGCAACCGGGAGATCGCCCAGGCCCTGCACATCAGCGAGTCGACGGTGAAGTTCCACGTGGCCAACATCCTGGCCAAGCTGGACGTCAGCTCCCGCGGCGAGGCCGCCGCCCTCGCCCACCGCGCCGGGCTGTCCTCGACCCCGCCGTCCCTCCACGCCGCGTCCTGAGCGGCCGGCCCGGCACCGGACCCACCTGCCCGCCGCGCCCCGCGTGCCCGGGGGCCGCGGGGCCCGAGGGGGTCAGGACCGCTCGACGGCGGCCTTGATGCGGCGGCCGAAGTCGGGGGCGTCCTTGCGGGCCGCGCGCAGCGCCGGGGCCACCAGAAGTTTGCCGAGCCCGTGGCCGTCCAGCTCGTTGAAGATCCGGACCCGGGTGCCGCCGCCCGGGAGCGGTTCGAGGTCGTAGCCGCCCTCGGCGGTGATCAGGTTCTTGCTCTGCTCGGTCCAGCGGATCGTGTGCGGCGGCTCCAGCGCGGTGATGCGGAACTCCCGGGAGGTCTTCACCCCGGCGTCCTTCACCGTGCTGCGGAAGACCGTCCCGACGGCGGTCGGGCCGTCCGGGGTCTTCTCGATCGACTGGACCCGGGGGCTGAACTCCGGGTCGTTGCGGCCGTCGGCCAGGTAGGCGAAGACGTGCTCCACCGGCCGGTCGACCTCGACGCTGGTGTCGAACATTCCGGACATGCCGGCTCCTCGCGGGGTGCGGTCGGGCACTGCGGTGCTGCGGGTACTGCGGTACGGCGGCACCGCGGTACGGCGCGGCCAGGATTTCAGAGAGCCGCCCACCCCGCCTCCCGGGCGCCGGGTCCGGCGGTGCCGCCGGCAGCGCCGGAGCGGAGCAGCCGGGCGGCGGGACGGGGCCGGGGCAGTCCTCTGCGGATCGGCTGTCACATTCCGGCGGGCTGCTCCGTCCCCTTGGCGACGGCGACCGGAAGCGGCCGCCCGGCACCCGGAGGGGCACAGGACATGGCGCAGCACATCACGGTCGTCGGCGGCGGTTTCGGCGGACTGACGGCGGCGATCTCGGCGGCCGAGGCGGGGGCTGCGGTCACCCTGCACGAGGCGCACGGAACGCTCGGCGGGCGGGCCCGGACGGCGCAGGCGCCGTACCGGACCAACGAGGGCCCGCACGCGTTCTACCGCCGGGGGCCGCACTGGACGTGGCTGCGGCAGCGCGGGCTGGTCGGGCCACTGGCCCGGATCCCGGCGGCGGAGGCCCTGCGGATGCGCTACCACCGGGACGGCGGGCTGCACCGTCTGCCGCCGGTCGGGCTCACGCGGCTGGCGCGTCGGCGCGGGGCCCCGGTGGGCCGGACCTTCCTGGGCTGGGCGAGCGAGGTGGCGGGTGAGCGGACCGCGCGGGCGGCGGCGAACTTCGTGGCCGTCGCCACGTTCCACCACGACCCCGGGCTGCTGTCGGCGGCGTTCGTCCAGGAGCGGCTCCGCCGGTCCGCGAGCCTCCTGCCGGAGGCGCGGTACCCGGTGGGCGGCTGGCAGTCGGTGATCGACCGGATGGCGGCGCGGGCCCGCGAGCTGGGTGTGCGGATCGAGACGGGCGCCCGGGTGGACGACCTTCCGGTCGGGGGCGGCCCGGTGATCGTGGCGACCTCCCTGGACTCGGCGCGGCGGCTGCTGGGCGACGACGGCCTGGTCTGGCACAGCGGTCGGACGCTGTTGCTCGACCTGGCGGTGCGGTCGCGGCGCGGCGACGCGTTCTTCGTCTCGGACCTGGACGGCCCGGGGTGGGTGGAGCGGTTCACCGCACAGGACGGGAGTCTGGCGCCTGCCGGGGAGGAGCTGATCCAGGCCCAGTTCCCGCTCGCCCCGGGCGGGCGGAAGGAGGACGGGACCGCCCGGGCCGAACGGGTGCTGGACCTGGGCTTCCCCGGCTGGCGCGAGCGCGTGGTGTGGCGGCGCACGGCGGTGGCCGGCGGCCGGACCGGCGCGGTGGACCTGCCCGGTACCTGCTGGCGCGACCGCCCGGCCGTCGACCGGGGCGACGGCGTGTACCTGGTGGGCGACCAGGTGGCGGCGCCGGGCGTACTGAGCGAGGTCTCGTTCACCAGCGCGCTGGAGGCCGTCTCGCTGGCCGTCGCGCAGCGCCCGGCGAGCCGGGTCTCCCGCTGAGGGTGCCAGGGCGTGCACGGGACGGGCGGGTGGCGGCGCGAACGGCCCTGGCGCAGGTCTTCGGCCCGGGCTGCCCGGGCTGCCCGAAAACGGTGTGCGCCGCCTCCGGGCACCACCCTCGACGCGCCCGACGAGGCGTGGATGGCCCTGAGCCTGGACGCCGAGCGCCACCCGCTGCCGTCCGGAACGGCCCGCTGGGCCGCGCCGTTCGGCATCGCGTAGCGGAACGCCGCCGCCCCGGTGCGGCTTCCCCTCCAGATTGCTGGGATGGAAGCCGTGCCGGGGTGCACCCGAGGATTCCGGTAGTCAGTTCGGGACCGTTCCCCCTACCGGAGGGATCTCCGCATGACCATCACGTCTCCCGCCCCCAAGCGTCGGCGGGCCGTCTTCACCACGGGCCTCACCACGGGTTTCGCCGCGGTCCTCGCGGTCACGGGCCTCGGGCTCGGCGCGGCGCCCGCCCACGCCACCCCGCCGCCCGGGGCCACCTGCAACCCCAACATCGAGAGCGTCTGGGACGACATCACCTCCGCCACGATCACCCCGGTGATCACGGAGTTCACCTCGTTCAACATCACGCCCGGGACGACCGGCCAGCAGACGCAGCGCCTCAGCGTCCTGAACACGGTCACCACGAAGATCAACAACACCGCGGACTTCAGCGCCGGCTACAAGTCCACCCTGTCCGAGGTCGGCGTCAAGGTCGGGTTCCAGGTCGCCAACGAGCGCACCAGTACCCGGACGACGGAGCTGAGCCGGGTCGTCAACCTGAACGCGCCCGGCTACTACGGGATCTACCGGGGCGTCCTGCGGGTCGACGGCGAGTGGTCGCGGTACCTGTGCGCCCGGTCCGGCGCGGCCTCGGGCTACTGGATCAACGCGAGCCAGACGGGCACGGGCCAGTACACGACCTTCAACTTCCCGGAGGAGGGCACGGTCTCCTGCCCGTCGCCCGAGCCCGCCGGCACCGTCCGGGCCGCGGCCCGCAAGGAGCTGTGCAAGTGACGACCCGCAGGTACGACCAGGAGGGGAAGAGCATGACGAAGCGCAGGAGCGGGGCCGCCCGCCGCATCGGTGCCGTCCTCGGCGCGGCCGTCACCGTCGGCGCGCTGCTGACGGTCGGGGCGCCGGCCGCGTCGGCCGACCCGATGGACGGCTACAGCTGCGAGGGCGGCGGGTACCGGATCCTCACCCCGCACACGTACGGCGGTGAGCGGATGGTGCTCCAGGTCTCGCAGGAGCGGGGCGAGCACGGCTCGATCATCCAGGCCCCGTGGGACGGGGAGGCCGTCCAGCAGTGGCAGCTCTGCAGCCGGCCCGACCCCGACCACCCCGGCAGCAGGTTCTACAAGCTCAAGGACCACGCGCGCTGGTGGTGCCTGGCCGTCGACCACGGGTACGAGGGCGACGGCGCCTGGCTCCTCACCGAGGGGTGCAGCACGGCCACGCGGCAGGTGTTCTGGAGCAAGCCGGTCCCGGGCACCGACCTGGTCGCGCTCCAGGCCCAGCACAGCAGCAGCTGGGTGGCCGTCCAGGGCGGGTGGTGGGCGGCGCACGCCGTCCAGATGCAGTTCCAGGCCGACCTGTTCACGCTGCACAAGGTCTGGTAGCCGGAACGGGACGGGGGAGGTCCTCCCGGCGCCGGGCAGCGGCCGGGAGGACCTCCGGACGGGTCAGAGCACCCGCCGCTCCTCGGGGACGACCGCCGAGGGGGTGCCGCCGGTCAGCTTCAGCAGGTCGTCGTACGTCATCGGGACGACGGTGTGCGGGTGGCCCGCGGCGGCCCACAGCACCTCGTGGCCGGCGAGGTCGGTGTCGACGACGGTCCGCAGCGGGGCGGGGTGGCCGACGGGGGCGACGCCCCCGATGGCCTGGCCGGTGGCCTCCCGGACCTGCTCGGCGCCCGCCCGGGTGATCGGTCCGGTGCCCAGCCGCCTGGCCAGGTACTCGGTGTCGACGCGGTGGGCGCCACTGGTCATGACCAGCAGGGGCGCGCCGTCGCAGGTGAACACCAGGCTGTTGGCGATGGCGCCGACCTCGCAGCCGAGGGCGGCGGCGGCCTCGGCGGCGGTACGGGCGGAGTCGGGCAGGACCCGGATCTCGCCGGGCAGACCGGCCGCCGCGAGGGCGTCGGCGACCGCCTGACTGCGGGCGGGGAGGGAGGACGTCATCGCGCCGTCCTGCCGGACGCCCGCGGAACGCGCCCGACCGCGCCCGACGGCGCTGAGGACGGCCCGGACCCCGGCGGTCAGGACGGAGGAGTCCCGTCCGACGCCCCAGACCACCTCGCCCCCGGCACCGCCGGTGTCCCCCGCGTCGTCCGTGCCGTCGGCGCTGCCACCGCCCCCGATCCTGGCCTCCACGTACGCGACGGCGTCGCTGTCGGGGCCGGTGCGGACGGCGTGCTCGGTGAACCGGAGGATGTCGACGGGGTGCCCGGCCGCACGGAGCGCCGCGGACACCGCGTCCAGCGGCCCGTTGCCCTCGCCCCGGAACGCCGTGCCGTCGAGGGTGACCTCGGCCCAGTGCGCGCCGCCGGCCGTCTCCCCCGTGCGCCACGACGCGTCGACGGCGGCGTCCAGGTAGGTGGCCCGGAAGAGCGCGTAGAGCTCGTCGGCGGTGACCTCGCGCCCGCTGTCGTCCGTCGACTCCTGGACCACGCGCGAGAACTCGATCTGGAGGCGGCGCGGCAGGTCGAGGCCGTGCCCGGCCTGGAGCAGGTAGGCGATGCCGCCCTTGCCGGACTGGCTGTTGACCCGGATCACGGCCTCGTAGTCGCGGCCGAGGTCGGCCGGGTCGATCGGCAGGTAGGGGACGTCCCACGGGGCCAGGCCGGGCGGGACGCCCAGGCCGGCGGCGGTCGCGGCGTGGTGGGCGAAGCCCTTCTTGATGGCGTCCTGGTGGGTGCCGGAGAAGGCGGTGTGGACGAGGTCGCCGACGTAGGGGTGGCGTTCGTGGACGGGCAGCCGGTTGCAGTGCTCGACGGTGCGCCGGATCTCGTCGATGTCGGAGAAGTCGACCATCGGGTCGACGCCCTGCGTGTACAGGTTCAGCGCGAGGGTCGACAGATCGACGTTCCCGGTCCGTTCGCCGTTGCCGAAGAGGCAGCCCTCGACCCGCTGGGCGCCGGCCAGGACGGCCAGTTCCGCGCAGGCGACGCCGGTGCCCCGGTCGTTGTGCGGGTGGACGGAGAGGATCACCGAGTCCCGGCGGGCCAGGTGCCGGTGCAGGTACTCGATCTGGTCGGCGTAGACGTTGGGGGTGGCGATCTCGACGGTGGCGGGCAGGTTGTGGACGACCGGGCGGTCGGGGCTCGCGTCCCAGAGCGCGGTGAGGCCGTCGCAGAGCTCCAGGACGTAGTCCGGCTCGGTGAGGTTGAACACCTCGGGCGAGAACTGGAACCGCAGGCCGGGCCGGTCGCCGGCCCGCCGGGCCATGTGCTCGGCGGCTCCGGTGACCAGCGCCCGGACCTCCTCGCGGCTGCGGCCGAGGACGACGTCCCGCCAGACGGGGGCGGTCGCGGTGTAGAGGTGGACGACGACCCGGGGCAGCCCCTCGACGGACTCGAAGGTGCGGTCGATGAGGTCGGCGCGGGCGGCGGTGAAGACGACGACGGTGACGTCCTCGGGCACCGCACCCGGCGTGGTGGCGAGGCGGCGGACGAAGTCGAAGTCGGTCCGGCTGGCGGAGGGGTAGCCGACCTCGATCTCCTTGAAGCCCATGGCCAGGAACAGGTCGAACATCCGCTGCTTGCGCGCCGGGTCCATCGGCTCGGCGAGCGCCTGGTTGCCGTCCCGCAGGTCGACGGGCACCCAGAGCGGGGCCCGCTCGATCCGCCGCGACGGCCACGCGCGGGCGGTGGCCTCGGGCAGCGGTACGCGCCGGTGGGCGGGGCGGTAGCGGTGGAACGGCATCGCACTGCCGCGCTGCGGGTTCCAGGCGGGGGCGGCGGCCGGGACGGGGCCGGCGGGGGTGCGGAGGGTGGGGAACTGCGGAGCGGTGCCTGGGGCGGTCACGGGGGGTCCTTCGCTGCGCGGTTTCCGCGCGGTCGGTACCGGACGACGACCGGCAGCACGGCACCCCGCAGCGGGGTGCCGGTCCGGTCAGACCCCGCTGCGGCCACCGAGAAGGAGACTCCACGACTGCATAGCGGGTACCGTAACCACGATCCGCCGCCTCGGACAACTCGGTTCCGCAGAACGGACATCGGGCCGCGCGCCGCTGCCGGGCGCCCGCACCGGGGCCGGCCGGAGCACGTCGGACGTCGTCGGAGGTCGGGTCGGAGGGCAGGTCGGAGGCGCGATCGGGCACATCCCGGACGGATTCGGGGCACGGCCGCGGACACGGCCGCGGCACCTCCGGGGGCGGGCCGCAGGGACCGTCCGGCGCCCGGCCGGGACGTTAACCGCACACTGACGCCATGTTAAGGACGTGTGTGCACGTCGTCCGAAGATCGAACGCGCTTTCACTCCTAACACACCGTATGACTAGTATCGCCTCGTCAAAAGACCGTGCCCCGGACGGCCCGGCCCTCACGGACCGGCCGCCAGCCCCAAGGAGACAGTTCTGCGCGCGCGTGCGAATCGGCGGCCCCCGACGCCGAAGGCCCCCCGCAGGCGTCCGCGCCTGTCACTGCGGACGGCACTGCTCGTCCTCGCCCTCGTCCCGAGTCTCGCCCTGGCCGCCCTCTGGGCCGTCACCAGCGGCGTGACCTTCTTCGACTTCCAACGCCAGGCGGCCCAGGGACTGCTGGCGCAGAAGGCGGGACAGCCCTCCAACATCGTCTACTACAACCTCCAGGAGGAGCGCCGGCTCAGTGCCGAGGCGCTCGCCCGGCCCGGCAGCGTCACGGACCAGCTGAAGCGCCAGCGGCAGCTGACCGACGAGGCCGTCACGAAGTTCCAGGCGCTCTCCGGCGAGACCGCCGACAGCGCGCCCACCGACGTCCGCAACGCGGTCGCCGAGGCGCGCCGCGCGCTCGGCAGGCTGGCCGAGCAGCGGTCCGCCGTCGACCGGTCCGCCGTCGACCAGCAGACCGTCTACGCGTACTACACGGACCTGATCGCCGTCGACCTCCGGCTGTTCACCGCGCTCAGCCACGTGGCCAACGGCGAGGTCACCTGGATCTCCAAGACCCTGGTCAACGCGTTCTGGGCCAAGGAGATGCTGGCCCGCGAGGACGCCATCCTGGCCCGCGGCTGGCCCTCCGGGAAGCTCAGCACCGCCGACTACCAGCTGCTCCAGCAGGCCATCGGCGCCCAGGACCACCTGTTCACCGTGCAGGTCGTCCCGTACGTGCCGGCCGACGAGCAGGGTGCCTGGCAGCAGCTCGCCAACAGCCCCGCCTGGCAGGCCAAGGCCACCGTCGAGCAGGCGCTGATCCGGCCCGCCACCGTCGACGCCGGCGGCAGCGTCAAGCTCCCGCAGCTCCAGGACCAGTGGCGACAGGCCCTCGACCAGGTCAACCCGGCGCTGGTGAAGGCCATCGAGACGCGCACCGAGGGCGTCGTCGAGGTCGGCAAGGGCTCGATCATCTCGCTGCTCACCCGGGTCGCGCTGACCGCCGTGATCGGCCTGTTCGCGGTCGTCGCGGTGGTCCTCACCAGCTGGCGGCTCACCCGCTCGCTGCGCCGCCGGATCAAGGAGCTCCAGAGCCAGGCCCAGGAGCTGGAGCGGACCCTGCCCGAGGTGGTGGAGCGGCTCTCGCAGGGCGAGCAGGTCGACGTCGAGGCGGAGAGCCGGGCCATCACGGCCGGACCGCACTCCAACGGCACCGACGAGCTGGCGCAGCTCGGCCAGGCGCTCAACCTGGCCCGCACCTCCGCGCTGGAGACGTCCGTCCGCCAGGCCGAGCAGTACCGCGGCTTCGAGCGGCTGCTCCAGCGGATCGCACGCCGTACCCAGCTGCTGATCGGCCAGCAGCTGCGCAAGCTCGACGAGCTGGAGCGCAAGCACGAGGACCCGGAGGTGCTGGAGGGGCTGTTCGACCTCGACCACCTCACCGCGCGCCTGCGCCGCTACGAGGAGAACCTGGTCATCCTGGCCGGCGGCCAGCCGCAGCGGAAGTGGCGCAAGCCCGTCCCGCTGCTGGACGTGCTCCGCTCCGCCCAGGGCGAGGTGCAGGACTACCGCCGGATCATGCTGGACGTCGAGGGCCACCCGTGGCTCTCGGAGCGCGCCGTCGGACCGGTGGCCCACGTGGTCGCCGAGCTGATGGAGAACGCGGCGACCTTCTCGAAGCCGCCCACGCCGGTCGACGTGCGGGCGGCAGTCGTCGGACGCGGCCTCGCCATCGAGATCGAGGACCGCGGGCTCGGCATGGACCCGGACCAGTACGACGCGGCCAACGCGCTGATGACCAGCCCGCCGCGGATGGACGTGCTGGCCCGCGCCGACGACATCCGGCTCGGCTTCTACGTGGTCGCCCGGCTCGCGGCGAGCACCGGCATCAGGGTGGAGTTCCGGCCGTCGGCCTTCGGCGGCACCCGGGTGGTCGTGCTCGTCCCCGGCGAGCTCGTCATCGACGGGGACGCCGACCTGCCGGACGCCGTGCCGGTCGAGCCGATCCCGCTCGCCCGCCGCCAGCGCGGCGCGCACGGCAACGCGGTGCTGGCCTCGGTGACCGAGATGCCCGCTCTGTCGACCGCACCGACCGTGCCGACCGCTGGACCGGTGGTCCTGGTCGACGAGGACGAGGAGGGGCGCGCGGCCATCGAGGCGGCGTTCGGCGACAGCGTCGACACCGTGACCACGGCCCCCACCGCCGCCGGCCCCTCCGACGGCCCCGGCGAGGCCGCCCCCGCCGACCAGGGTGCCTTCCCCCAGGCGGGCGGCTACCCGGAGCAGGGCGGCTACCCCGAGGGCCGCGGCTACTCCGGTGGCAAGACGTTCACCGACGACGACGTCCCCCCGGACACCGACTGGTTCACCGGCAACCCCCGGCCGGAGCCCGCCGAGGCGTTCGCGCTCGTCGAGTACGTGACGCCCGCGGAGGCGGAGCAGCCCGTCGAGCACGGTTCGCCCGGCTACCAGGCACCCGCGTACGGCGGACCCGGCTACGACGGCACCCCGGCCCACGGCAGCCCCGCCCACGCCGGTGCCCCGGAGGCCGCGCTCCCGCCGTACGACGCCCCCGCGTACCCCGACATCGCCTACGCGACGGTGACGCCCGCCGAGGCGCCGTACGCCGACGAGCAGTACCGGCCCGCCGACCACTACCGGCTCGCGGAGCGCCGGGAGCGGCGCGAGTACGACTCCGCGATCCCGCTCAGCGCCCCGGAGACCGGCCAGCCGCCGCTCCCGCAGCGCGTCCGGCAGGCCAGCCTCGCCGCCGAGCTGCGGGTCCCGCCGCAGCCCCGGGCCGACCACGGCGCCACCGCCGGCGGGCAGGCCGACGCCCCCGGGCTCGTCGGGCAGGGTGGGCAGGACGGTGCGGCGGGGCCCTTCCAGCGTCCGCCCCGCCGGTCGGGCGCGACCATCGGCGCCTTCCAGCGCCAGTCCCGCGCCGCGCGCGGCCAGGGGCCGGACCCGGACGGCACGGGTCCCGAGTACCCCGACTCCCCGGCACCCCCCGCCCACGCCGGCCCCCCGACTCCCGCGCCGGGCCCGTCCCCCTGGGCCCTCCCCGCCGCGGACCCCCGAACCACGAGGACGGAAGACCAGTGATGAACCGTACGATCGCCACCCACCAGGACCTGGACTGGCTGCTGGACGGACTCGTCGACTCGGTGGCCGGGACCAGAAGCGCCGTCCTGCTCTCCGACGACGGCCTGGTCGTCAGTCACTCGCGGACCATCGAGCGGTCGGACGCCGAGCGGCTGGCCGCCGTCGCCACCGGCCAGCAGAGCCTGGCCCGCGGCGTCGGCCAGCTCTTCGACGGCGGTCCGGTGCACCAGGTGATCGTCGAGCTGGCCGAGGTCTGGCTGTTCATCATCGCCGCCGCCCAAGGCACCCACCTGGCCGTGGTCGCCTCCCAGGAGGTGGACGCCGAGGTCATGTCGGTGGCCATGCACACCCTGGTGCAGCAGGTGGGCCAGAAGATGAGCACCCCGGCCCGCAACGAGTTCGACGCCTTCGCGGCCCGGAACCGGGGCTGAGACGCCGGTGCGCCCCCACTGGAGCGAGCCCGACGAGGACGACGACGAGGACTACGGCGCGGGCACGATGGTGCGCCCCTACACCATCACCCGCGGCCGGGTCGCGCCCGAGCGCGACGACCTCACCCTGATCACCCTGCTCACCACCGTCGACGACCCGGCGGCCGAGGCGCTGGCCCGGGGCTCCCGGTCCGGGCCGCGCTCGCTGCAGCCGGAGCACCGGATGATCCTGGAGCGCTGCCGCCGTCCGGCCGCCGTCGCCGAGGTGTCGGCCGGCCTCAACCTGCCGGTCTCGGTCACCAAGATCCTGCTGGGCGATCTCATCTCGCAGGGCCTGCTGCTGGCCCGGCCGCCGCTCTCGGTGGCCCGGGTCAGCGGGGGCGTGGACCTCGGACTGCTGACGGCCGTACGCGAAGGACTCCGGAGACTCTGAACCATGGCACCGACCGCACCCCTCCCCTCCCCCGGACCGCACGCAGCGGGGCCGAACCGCCTGGCCGCCGGGGGCCCGGCCTCCCACGGCCCGACGACGGCCCCCGCCGCCGTCAAGATCCTGATCGCCGGCGGCTTCGGCGTCGGCAAGACCACCCTGGTCGGCTCGGTCAGTGAGGTCGCGCCGCTGCGCACCGAGGAGCTGCTGACCCGCGCCAGCGTCGGCGTCGACGACCTGTCGGGCATCGACAGCAAGGAGACCACCACCGTCGCCCTGGACTTCGGCCGGATCACGGTCAATCCGGAGCTGGTGGTCTACCTGTTCGGCACGCCCGGCCAGGAACGGTTCTGGTTCATGTGGAACGACCTGGTGAACGGCGCGCTCGGCGGGATCGTCATCGCCGACACCCGCCGGCTGGACACCAGCTTCGCCTCGATCGACTTCTTCGAGAGCCGGGGCATCCCGTTCGTGGTGGCGATCAACTGCTTCCACGCCCACAACACCCGCGGCCCGGAGGAGATCCGGGCCGCCCTGGACCTGGACCCGCAGGTGCCGATGCTGCTCGGCGACGTGCGGGAGCGGACCTACGGGCGGGACCTGCTGCTGGCCCTGGTCGACCATCTGATGGACCTCTCGACGGCCGCAGCGGTCGGCTGAAACGTTTCTTCGCCCGCCGGCCCCTTCCCCGGCCGCCGGGCTCCCCCCTCCCCTCCCGCTTCCCCTTCCGCTTGGAGAACCCGTCATGACCCCACCCCTGCGCGTACTCGTCCACGGCGGCGGCATCGGCGGCCTGACCGCGGCCACCGCCCTCGCCCGGCGCGGCCACCGGGTCGACGTCGTCGAGCTGCGCGACGAACTGGAGGCGCTGGGCGTCGGCATCATCCAGCCGTCCAACGCGCTGCACGTGATGCGTGAGATCGGCGTGCTGGAGCAGTGCGTCAAGGCCGGCTTCGAGTGGGAGGTGCTGACCATCTGCGACCCGGCCGGCGTCACCGTCGCGAAGATCCCGCAGCCCCGGATGGGCGACGCGCCCTCCAACAACGGCATCCCGCGGCCGGTCCTGGCCCAGGTGCTCAACGAGGCCGCCACCGCCGCCGGCGCGAGCATCCGGTTCGGCACCACGATCACCGAACTCGTCGACGAGGGCGAGGAGGTGGCGGTCACCCTGTCCGACGGGCAGAGCAGCCGCTACGACCTGGTGGTCGGCTTCGACGGCATCGGCTCGCCGCTGCGCCGGCACCTGTACGGCGAGACCTACGCGCCCGAGTACACCGGCTTCGCCAACTGGCGCGTCACGCTGCCGCGTTCGCCCGAGGTGCAGGGCGTCGTGATGTCCGCCGGCAACCTCAAGGCCAAGGCGCTGCTCACCCCGATCAGCGAGGACCTGATGTACCTGGGCTCGGTGTTCGCCGAGGCCGAGGACTTCCGGCCGGACCCGGAGCTGGCCCACGAGCAGCTGCGCGAGCGGCTGGCCGGCTTCGGCGGCCCGATCGCCGAGGCGCTGGCGCAGGTCGTCGACCCGGCGACCGTGGTGTACACCCGGATCTCCCAGGTGACGGTCGAGGAGCCGTGGCACGTCGGCCGGGTGGTGCTGGCCGGCGACGCCGCGCACGCCTCCACCCCGCACCTGGCCCAGGGCGCGGCGATGGCCGTCGAGGACGCGCTGGTGCTCGCCCAGAGCCTGGACGCCGCCGAGACCGTGCCCGCCGCGCTGGCCGCCTGGGAGGAGCGCCGCCGGCCGCGCGCGATGTGGGTGCAGGCGCTGTCCCGGGCCATCCTCAAGCAGGAGACCGGCACGCCGACCACCGCGGAGGAGGACGAGCTGCTGAAGGTCGGCATCCCGGGCGCCGCGCACGTCCTCGTCCAGCCGTACTGAGCGTTCCCCCGGTTGTGACCGGCCCGGGCCCGGCGCGGACGTGTGTCCGCACCGGGCCCGGGCCGGAGCCGTGGGTCAACGCGACGGCGGTCCCGGGCGGGCCGCCGGGGCCGTGCCGGTCGCACCGGCCGGGCCGGTCGGCGTCCGGGTGACGGCGTGCCGGCGCCGCCAGACCTCGGCCGAGATCCGGGCCACCAGCCGGGCCGCCGGGTCCGCCTCCGCCTCGTCCGCCCCGGAGGCCAGCGGACCGGTGTAGCAGACGGCCAGCAGGTACGGCGGGCAGTCGTCCGGGTGGACGAGGCCTACGCTGTGCCGCACCCCGGGGAACCAGCCGTTCTTGAACGCCACCCGGGTGCCCGGCGGCAGCCCGGCCGCGAGGTCGACCCGGAACGCGTTGCGTTCGAGCAGGGCCAGCAGCTCCGGTTCGCCGTCGAGGGACTGGAGGAGGCGGACCAGGTCGCGGGCGGTCACCCGGTTGTGCAGGCCCGCGTCGCGCGCCCGGTGGTCCTCGATGCCGCGCGGGCTGGAGCTGTGCGTCGCGCCCGCGCGCCGCCAGGCCCCGGCGACGGCGGCGTGGCCGGTCCGGGCGAGACAGAGGTTGGTGGCGAGGTTCGAGGAGTGGGTGATCATCCGCTCGGCGAGCAGCCGGAGCGGCGCCGTCCGGCCGAGCAGGCTCCAGGGGACGGGATCGCTGTCCCAGTCCGGATCGTTGCCGAACTCGCCGCCGGCGGCCGAGGCGAAGGCGTTCACGACCGGGACGCGGGCGTCCAGGTCCACCCCGCTGCGGTGGAGCGCGGCCAGGACGGCCACCTTCATCGTGCTCGCCGCGTCGTGCGGCTCGTCCCCGGCCCGGGCGAACACCGGGTCACCGCCCCAGGGGGCCACCACGACAGACAGCATGGTCGCTTCCGTTCCCGACCGCGGTGGCGTCGAAACCGGCGGCACCGCGGGGCGGCGGCACGACGGGGCCGCCCTCCCGGAGGCCCCACCGGCGTCCCCACCGGCGTCCCGGGCGGCCGCAGAACGCGGCGGCCGCCCGGGACGGCGTCACGTCCAGCCCTGCGACTGCGTGAGCAGGTGGCGGTGCGGATGGGCGAGTCGGGCGTCGGCCAGCGTGCCGGCGCGGGTGGCGAGTCTGCCCGTACGGGCGTCCGTTCGTCCATCACCGGCTGGACCGGGTCGGCGCGCAGGTCGAGCCGGTCGATCCGGGCCGCCAACCGGCCTTCCTGGACGCGTGGCACCCCGGCGGCCCGCCGATGCCCGCCGTCAACGAGGAGAGGACCCCGCGGACCCGGCGGACCCGGCAGGGCCTGCGGACCGGGCCGGTCCGGCGCGGTGGCCGCCGCCGTGGCGGGGCCGCCGGGGGGTCAGCCGGGCCGCCGGGTGGGCCGCGGTGTCGAGGGGCTCCGTCCGCGCCGGGTGGGCGAGTTCGGCGAGGTAGTGGGCGCGGGGGGCCGGTGCGGCCCCGAGGGTGCGGACGTGCGGGGAGTCCCACTGCGCGTCGAGCAGCCGGCCGCCGGCGTCGGCGAAGCGGGTGGCGAGGTCGGCGACGGCGACGCGCGCGGCGTCGGGGCGGCGGTGGAACATCGAGTCGAGGCTGAGCACGGAACCGGTGACGATGCCGAAGACGCCGCCGACCAGCTCCTCCCCCTCCCAGACCTCGGCGCTGTGGGCCGCACCGAGCCGGTGCAGCCGGACCAACGCCTCCTGCAACCCGGCCGTGAGCCAAGGGGGTTCGCGCCCCTCCGCACAGGCGGCGAGGACCTCCTCGAAGGCCCGGTCGGCGCTGGTCCACCAGCCGAGGCGGTTGCGGAGCAACCGGGAGAGCTTGCGCCCGACGCGGACCTGCTCCGGGGCGATCACCGGGCGCGGGTCGGGCGACCACCAGCCGAGCGCGTACGGGTCCCGGTGGTCCGGTCCCGGCAGCAGGACGACGTCCCCCGCCGCCACCGCGTCCTCGTACCGGGCCTCGTTGAAGGCGCTCGCGTAGTCGTCGGCGGCGGGCAGCGGGAACAGCCCGCGCCGGTACGCCGCCAGCAGCACGTCCGGCTCCAGCGTGCCGCCGAACGCCGCAGGCCCGTCGGCGGGCGCCCGCGCGACGTCCACGGCGTCGAACAGGCCCGCCGCCGAGGGGGGTTCGGTCGCCCGCCCGCCGTCCGGCGCCGTCACCTCATCGCTCCCAGCGGCGGGACGAGGAAGCCCTCGGCGGTCAGCTGCGTCAGGTAGAGGTCCAGCAGTTCGCCGTCCACGGCGGGCAGTTGGATGCCGCTTCCGGCGAGGGCGTGGTCGGTGTTGGCCCGGTCGAAGAGCGGGAACGTCGGGCGGAAGTACATCTCGCTGATGGAGAGTTCGGTGCCCGGCGCGCGGTCGACGAAGAGCGGCACGAACGGGGTCACCGGGTGGGTGGGGTGGCCGGCGGCGAACCGGATCAGCCCCTGGACCCACTCGCCGTAGGGCACCTCGTCCACCGGGTAGCCGCGCGCGCGGAGCCGGTCGGCGAGGTCGGCGAGGCCCGCAGGCCGCGGTGACGTGATGTGGTAGACCTCGCCGTTGGCGGGGGCGTGGGCGACGATGTGGGCGACGGCGCGGCTGAACCGGTCGGCGGGGACGAAGTCGAGCGGCAGCCGGACGTCCGGGTAACTCCCGCTCTCCGCCATGTACTTGATCAGCGCGCAGAGTTCGGTGCCGGTGTTCATCACGCCTCCGGCGAGGTCCCCGGTGACGTCGTTGGTGCGCATCACCGTGACCGGCAGCCCGGCCGCCGCCGCGTTGTGCAGCAGCTGCTCGGCCACCCACTTGCTCTCCACGTAGCCGACGGCGAGCTTCTCGGGGTGGGCGAGCGGAGTCCGTTCGGTCACCTCGCGGACGCCGGCCGCGCCGAACCCGGCGAGCACCGCGAGGGTGGAGAGGTAGTGCACGGGTATGCCGCGCGAGTGCCCGGCGAGCCGGACCACCTCGCGGGTGCCGCCGACGTTGGGGCCGCGCAGCTGCTGGTACGGGTAGATGAAGTTGACCTGGCCGCCGAGGTGGTGGATGGCGTCGAGGCTGTCCGCCAGCTCCTCGAACCGGTGCTGGGTCAGACCGAGCAGCGGCTCGGCGAGGTCGCCGACCAGCGGGACCACCCGGCGGTCGGCCAGGTCGTGCCGGAGGAACCGCTGCTGGGCCGCGCGGATGCGTTCCAGCGCGTGTTCCTCGTCCGGGGCCCGGACGAGGCAGTGGATGCGGGCCGCGGTGGTGTGCAGCAGCGTGTCGAGCAGGTGGGCGCCGCAGAAGCCGGTGGCGCCGGTGAGCAGGATCTCGGTGGGTTCGGCGCGGGAGGGCGCGGGGTGCCAGGACTGCCGGACGGGGGTGCTGAGCCGGGCCTCGGCGGTCCAGTCGACGGCGGCGCGGCCGGGAGCGGGCCCGCCGCCGGGGGCGTCCTCGCCCGCGCGGGCGGCCCGGGTGGCCGCGGCGAAGGCGCGCAGGGTGGCGTCCCGGAGCAGCGAGCGGGTGAGCCCGCGGATCCGGGTGACGTCGATGCCGAACATGATCCGGGCCCGGGCGAGCATCTCCATGGCGAGCAGGGAGTTGCCGCCGAGGTCGAAGAAGTCGTCGTCGGGGCCGACCTGTTCGACGTCGAGGAGCTCGGACCAGAGGTGGCCGACGCCGACGTCGACGGCGTCGCCGGTACCGGTCCCGCTGCTCCCGTTGCCGCCGCCGCTGTCACCACCGCCGCTGCCGCCGCTCGCACCGCCCGCGCCGGGGCCGCTGCCGTTCCCGTTCCCGGCGGAGGCGCGCAGGCCGTCCGCGGCGCCGTCCGCCCCCTCGCCGTCCCGGCGCTGCAACTGCGGCCGGGTGTGCGGCAGTCGGCGCCGGTCGATCTTGCCCGCCGGGGTGAGGGGCATGGAGTCGAGCAGGACGAACTCGGCGGGGACCATGAAGTCGGGGAGCCGTGCGGCCAGGAAGGCGCGGATCTCCCGGCGCCGGGCCCGGGCGCCGGACGCGCCCCGGTCGCCGAGCGTGTAGTAGGCGGTGAGGACGTGGGCGCCGTCGTCGCCGTCGTCGGCGGCGACCCGGGCCTGTCGGACGTCCGGGTGGGAGGCCAGGACGGACTCGATCTCGGCGGGGTCGACGCGGTAGCCGCGGACCTTCACCTGGTCGTCGAAGCGGCCGAGGATCTCCAGCAGGCCGTCGGCCCGCCAGCGGCCCGCGTCACCGGTCCGGTACATCCGGTCGCCGGGGACGGCCGCGTAGGGGTCGGGCAGGAAGGCCTCGGCGGTGAGCGCGGGCGACTTCCAGTAGCCGCGGGCGAGACCGGGACCGCCGAGGTAGATCTGGCCCTTCTCGCCGGGCCGGACCGGGCTGAGCCGGGCGTCCAGGACGTGCACCCGCACACCGGGCAGCGGTCTGCCGATCGGCACGGGCGCGTCGATGCCGCCGGGGTGCCGGTCCGAGGCGGAGCGCCGGTCGCCGGCGCGGTGCCGGTCCGGGGCGGGGTGGCCGTCCGGGGAAGACTGACCGTCCGGGGAGGGATGGCCGTCCGGGGAGGGATGGCCGGCTCCCGGCGGGTGGAGGACGGACCCGTGGGTGCCGGCGGCCAGCACCTCGGGCGTGATCTCACAGAGGGTGGAGGTGACGGCCGCCTCGGTCACGCCGTAGGCGTTGACCAGCCGGACCCCGGGCAGCCGGTCCAGGCAGGTCCGGCAGTCGTCGGCGTGCACGGTGTCGCCGCCGACGACGATCAGCCGCAGCCCGTCGGGGGCGGGCCCGCCCTCGGGGAGCAGCGCGACCACGTGGTGCCAGTACGCGGGGGTGAGGTCGGCGACGGTGAGGCCCAGTTCACTCATCCGGTGGACGAGTTCGGTGGGCGCCCAGGTGCGGGCGCCGCCGAGGACGAGGGTGGAGCCCGCGGTGAGGGCGGCGAAGACCTGTTCCAACGAGGTGTCGAAGCCCAGGGCGGCGAGCTGCAGCACGCGGTCCCGGGGGGTGAGTCCGTAGGCGCGGACGACCCGGTCCAGGGTGAAGACCAGGGAACGGTGGGTGACCGGGACGCCCTTGGGGGTTCCGGTGGTACCGGAGGTGTAGATCAGGTAGGCGAGGTCCCCGGGCGCGGCCGGGTCCTCGGGCGGGACCGGGTCGCCGGACGCGGCGCCGGCCGGTGCGACGGCGCCCGCCGGTGCGGTGGCGTCGGCCCCGAGCACCTGCACCCCGGGGAAGGTCCGCCCCTCCTCCGCGACGACCACGTCCGCCCCGCAGTCCTCGACCAGCCCGGTCAGCCGCCGCTCGGGGTGGACCGGGTCCAGCGGCAGGAAGGCGCCGCCGGCCTTGAGGACGCCGAGCCAGGCCGTCACCAGGTCCGCGCCGCGTTCCAGGCAGACCGGGACGACCCGCTCCGCCCGCACGCCCCGGGCGCGCAGGGCGGCGGCGAGCCGGTCACTGCGGCGGTCGAGCTCACGGTAGGTGAGCGCGTCGCCGTCGTCGGTGAGGACGGCGAGGGCGTCGGGGGCGTGCGCGGCACGGGCCCGGAACATGCCGTGCACGGTTCCGGTGGATCCGGCGCGGCCCGGCGTGCGGGCCGCAGCCGGCCCGTCCGGATCCGCGCACTCCGACCCGGCGTGGGCCGGTCTCGCGCCGTCGGGTCCGGCGTGGGCCGCGCCGTGGCCGAGCCCGGCCGGGTGCCACTCGCGGTCCACGTAGTCGCGGCACTCGTCGCGCCGCGCGGGCCCGAACACGGTGCGCCATCCACTGGGTACCGTGAAGTCACCGGGCCAGATCGTATACTGACCGTCTTGATTGCAGAGCACGGCGTGACGCCCGGAGTTCGCCTCCGAACGCGCGCCCCGCGCGCTGTCTGCTGCATCATCCACCGGCTTGACCTCATGCTGTGGCGGCAGAATGCTGGGAGGTGCGACATTTCCGACTATACGCACTCACGGCTCATTTCAAACGTCCGACCGAACGCCGCTCGGACGCTCGTGAGCCCCTGCCCGAAAGGCCCCGAGACCCGCCGGACCCTCCGCCCGTCACCGCGGGTGAACCGCTCACGGGCGGCCCGACCGCCCCGTCCTCGCCCGAACTCGCCCGCCCGACAGGCGGGGTGATGTCGTGGAGGAGGTAGCCTCGTTGACTCGTCGGCGACAACGCCTGATGGCCTGTTACCTGGTCTGGATGGTGCTGTTCACGGCCATCTACTACACCAACCCCTCGCAGCGGATCATCTGGTGGACGGGCATCGGCCTGGGCGGCGTCGCCGCCATCGTGGTCGGCGTCCGTCTCAACCGCCCGTCCCACGCGCTGTTCTGGTACCTGCTGGCACTCGCCAACCTCAGCTTCACGGCGGGCGAGGTCGTCCAGGTCATCCAGATGCAGTTCCTGCACCTCGGCAGCCCGTTCCCCTCCGTCGCCGACGGCTTCTACCTCGCCGAGTACCTGCTCTACGCGGCCGGCGTCCTGGGCTTCATCCGCTGGCGTACGGCACATCAGGACCGGGCCAGCCTGCTGGACGCGCTCATCCTCACCATGGGCCTGGCCCTGCTCGCCTGGATCTACCTGATCCTGCCGTACACCCGGAACCCCGACCTCGACTGGTTCCAGAAGGCCGTCGCCATCGCCTACCCGCTCGGCGACGTGGTCGTCCTCGCGCTGCTGCTGCGGCTGGTGGTGCCGCGCGGCGGGTTCAGCCGCTCGCTCCAGCTGCTCGCCATCGGCACCGTCGGCCTGTTGGCCGCCGACGTCGCCTACGGCCTGATCCTGCTGCACGGCGAGTGGCACATCGGCACCCCCGTCGACCTCGGCTGGGCGGCCTTCTACACCGCCTGGGGCGCGGCCGCGCTGCACCCGTCCATGGTCGAACTGACCAGACCCATCCCCAGCCAGCAGCCCGACCTCAGCCCCGGCCGGCTCGCCCTGCTCACCCTCGCCTCCCTGATCGCGCCGACCATCCTGATCGTCGAGTCGGTCCTCGGAAACACCAGCAACGCCGGGGTGATCGGCGCCTTCTCCGCCGTCCTCTACCTGCTCGTGCTGGCCCGGCTGGCCGTCGTGGTCCGCGCCCGCAGGCAGGCCGTCGCGCGGGAACGCGCCCTGCGCGAGGCCGGATCCTCGCTCACCGCGGCGGTCACCGTCGAGGAGGTCGCCGACGCCGTCCAGGCCGCCGCCTCGACCCTGATGCCCACGGAGGACGGTCACGTCGCGCTGCTCGCCGTCACCGAGGGCGGCATGCTGCACGTCCGGCACGCCCAACGCGGCTCCGGCCACCACCCGATCCGGGGCGGCGACTCCGACGAGGTGCTCGCCCTGGCCGCCTACCGGGAGACCAGACTGCTGCCCGTCGAGGCCGTCGGCGCCGGCCTCTCCGGCCGCCTCGACGGCATGCCCAACGCCCTGCTCTGCCCGCTCACCCTCGCCGAGCGCCCCTCCGGGGACCCGCTGATCGGCGCGCTCATCGTCACCGGCACCGAGCAGGAACTGACCAGCCTGTGGGGTTCGCTGGAGATCCTGGCCGCCCAGGCCGCCCTCGCCGTCGAGCGCGTCACGCTGAGCCAGGAGATCACCCGCCGCAACAGCGAGGCCTACTTCCGCACGCTGGTGCAGAGCGCCAGCGACGTCATCCTGATCCTCAACGCCGACGACTCCGTCCGCTACGCCTCGTCCTCCTCCGCCGAGCGGGTCCTCGGCTATCCCGACCTCAACGGCACCCTGATCACCGAGCTCGTCCCGCCCGAGGACAGCCGGGCCGTCGGCGGCGCGCTGGCCCGGATGCGCGGCCCGGACGGCGCCGGCAGCCGGTCCGGCGGCGACACGCAGCGTGAGCACTGGCGTCTGCTGCGCTCCGACCGCACCCTGATCGAGGCCGAGGTCCGCTGCAACGACCTGCGCGACGACCCGACCGTCGGCGGCCTGGTGCTCACCCTGCGCGACGTCACCGACCAGCGGCAGATGGAGCGCGAACTCACCCACCGCGCCTTCCACGACTCGCTCACCGGCCTGGCCAACCGCGTCCTCTTCCTGGACCGGGTCGGCCACGCGCTCTCCCGCGGCGAACGCAGCGGCGCCGTCACCGGCGTGCTCTTCATCGACCTGGACGACTTCAAGATGGTCAACGACACCCAGGGGCACGCGGTCGGCGACGAGCTGCTGGTCGCCGTCTCGCTACGGGTCTCCACCGCGCTGCGCACCTCCGACACGGCGGCCCGGCTGGGCGGCGACGAGTTCGCGGTGCTGGTCGAGGACGCGGTGCGGCCGGCCGACGTGGGCGGGATCGCGGACACCGTGCTGGCCGCCTTCTCGGAGCCGTTCAAGCTGAGCGCGGGCGCGGTCCGGGTGACGGCCAGTATCGGCGTGGCGACGACGGAGGACAGCGTGGACACCACCGAGCTGCTCAGCCACGCCGACCTGGCGCTGTACTCGGCGAAGGCGGCCGGCAAGCGGCAGTGGTGCCCGTACCAGCCGGCTTTGCAGGCCGGGATGGTGGAGCGGCACGAGCTGAACGAGAACCTGGACACCGCGATCGCCGAGTCCGCGTTCCGGCTGTACTACCAGCCGATCGTCGACCTGGCGACCGGTGACCTCGTCGCCTTCGAGGCGCTCGTGCGGTGGCCGCACGACCGGCGCGGAATGGTCCTGCCCGACGAGTTCATCGCCCTCGCCGAGGAGAGCGGCCAGATCGTGCCGCTCGGAGCCTGGGTCCTGGAACGCGCCGCCCAGGAGGCCGCCGTCTGGCACCGGCAGAGCACCGCCGTGCGCGCCGCCGCGGGCCGGCCGCCGCTGCGGGTCAACGTCAACGTCTCCGCCCGGCAGTTCCGCGACGCCGGCTTCGTCGACGTGGTGCGCGGCGCCGTCCGGGCCTCCGGCATCCCGGCCGAGTCGCTGGTGCTGGAGCTGACCGAATCCGTGCTGATGCGCCGGGACGGGCGCGTCCACACCGACATGCGGACCCTGGCGGACCTGGGCGTCGGCATCGCCATCGACGACTTCGGCACCGGGTACTCGTCCCTGTCGTACCTGCGGGAGTTCCCGATCTCGATCCTCAAGATCGACAAGTCCTTCATCGACGGCCTCGGCCACTCCCCGCAGCAGTACGCGCTGGTCGAGGGCATCACCCGGATCGCCGACACCCTCGACGTCCAGGTCATCGCCGAGGGCATCGAGAACCCCGAGCAGCGCGACCTCCTCGCCGGGATGGGCTGCCCGCTCGGCCAGGGCTACCTCTTCGCCCACCCGCTCACCCCGGACCAGGCCCGCACCTTCATCGCCGAGTGGACGGCCGCCCCCGACGGACGGCCGGACAGCCGCCCGGCCCCGGCGTAGGCGGGTCCCGCCGCCGTTCCCGTTCCCGGCCCGGCAGTGGGCCGGGAACGGGAAGGAGAAGGGGGAGGGGAAAGGGGAGGGGGAGGGAAACAGGAAGGGGCCGGAAGCGGATCAGGCGGGCCGGAAGGGCTCGGCCGTCGCGAGCAGCCGCTTCGGGAGGTACGGGGAGTCGACCCGGATCCGCCAGCCCCGGCGGCGGGCGTGGCACGCCAGACCCAGGACGGCGAGGTCGACCGCCGAGTCGCTGCTGTCCGCGCGATCCGCGACCCGGTAGTAGTCCCGGTGCACCTCCAGGGCGTCCACCAGGGCCAGGTTGAAGCTCTCCTCGTCCCCCTCGACCAGCTGCGAGAAGAGGACGACGGGCGGAGGGAAGAAGCCCCAGTCCTTCCCCTGCTCGACCTCCGCCAGGGCCCGTTCCGTCGCCGGTACGGGGTCCTCGCCCCGGAGGTAGTCGTGCAGGGCCTCCGGGTAGGAGGCGAACGCCGACCGGGGCGCACCGTCCCGGAGTGCGACGGCGGGACCGGCGTGGACCAGCGGGGCGAGATCCTCGCGCGCGCCGGAGACCAGGGCGAGGGAGACGGCCTTGCACCAGCCCCAGGGGCCCGCCTCGTCCCTGTCCAGGGTGGCGGGGTAGCGCAGCGTCCGGCCGTCGATCGCCACCTCCACCTCGGTGCCCGGCGCGGCGAGGGCGGTCCGGAACACCGTCGCCGCCATGCGGGAGGCCCGGCGCAGCCTGGCGATCTCGCCTTCCCCGACGTCGTCGGCCTGCGAGGCGCGGGCCTTGAAGAACATCTCCTCGTAGCGGGCCACGCCCGCCAGCCGCCAGACGGCGAGCGGCTTCCCGTCGACCGGGGTGAACGCCTCCTCGGCCTCCCGGGCGAGGAACGCCGCGCCGTCCGGGTGGACGGCCTGCGGCTCCCCCGGCCGCTCGACCCGCACCGGCCCGGCGGCCAGGGCGGCGACCGCGTCCGGGCGGCGGTCCCGGCCGAAGGGCCCGACCCGCGGGCCGGGCGTCTCGAACCCGGTGACCAGGGTGCGCGGGAGGTAGTCGGTGTCGACCGCCGGCCACCAGCCCGGGCCCCGGTACGCGAGCGCGGCCAGGGCGAGCGGTACCAGCGGGAGGAGGCTGCCCGGCCGGGCGTGGACGGGGTTCGTCCGGCTCTGCCGGAGCAGCAGCCCGGTCAACCCGGCGTCGAACGCCGCCCGGTCCCCGGCGACCAGGGCGCGCAGCGTGACCAGGCCGGCGGCGTGCGGCCGGTCGAGCAGGTCCTCGCCGCTCGCCTCCCCGCGCCCGCGGACGCGTTCCAGCGCCGCGTCGACGGCGGCGAGCCGCTCCTGCGGGCTCGGCGGGTAGGACGCGTCCTCGTCGTCCAGGACGCCGATGGCCTGGGCCAGGAGTCCGGTGGCGAGCTCGACGACGGGGTCACCGGCCGAGCCCGCGTCGAACTTCCGCCGGGCGAAGCAGAACGCCTCCCCGTGGTGGTGGGCCCGGTCCGAGAGGATCGCGAGGCAGAACGCGTCGAGCCACTCGTACGGGGCGACCCCGCTCGCACCGTCGTCGTCCTCGCCGGGTTCGTAGCTGATCCCGAAGTTCACGTAGTCGAGGAAGACCTGGAAGTCGACGTGCGGGAAGTACGCGGCGAACGCGACGGCTCCGGCGGCGGACTCGGTGGCGTCCTTCAGGACGGCCCTGGCCTCCGGGGTGTCCAGGGCGGGCCGCTCGGCCGAGAGGGCGCCCAGGTACTCGACGAACTCGTCCGCGAGGTACGTCCATTCCCGGGAGGCCATCCGGCCGGCCCGCGACATGGAGCGGACCTCCCCTCCGATCCGGTTGGTGAAGTCCTCACGTGTCGTCGAAAGCAACGCCTCGCCCACCTGGTGACGCTCTATCCGCACAGTCCCGCTCCTTGCTCCTGACCTGCACGTCAGCCTACGGGCGCGGTCGGTCACCGCCTCCCGCGGGTCGGACCGCCCGGGTACCGCCCGTCCGGAGGGGCGCGGGGCGGCCGACGGGCGCTACGCCCGGCGGTAGGCGCCCGCGCGGGCGGCGGCCTCGGCGGCGTCGGCGGCGCGGTCGGCGGCGGCCTCGTCCAGCGGGTCGCCGGTGGTCAGCATCCGGTAGTAGAGCGGGGCGGAGACGGCCCGGACCACCTCGAACGGGTCGGTGTCGGGCGGCAGTTCGCCGCGCTCGACCGCGTCGGCCACGCACGGCGCCCACTCGGCGACCCGGACCAGGTAGAAGCGGTGCAGGGCCTCGGCCGCCGCCTCGTCACAGGTCGCCGCCACCAGGACGGCGCGGAACAGCGCGCCCTGGCGCGGGTCGGCGAGGGTGCGCGCGACGAGCCGGGCGTTGGCGCGGAGGTCGTTGCGGAGCGAGCCGGTGCGCGCGCGGGGCAGGGACTGCTCGGCCATGTCCGCGAGCAGGTCGGCCATCAGTGCGCCGGTGGAGCCCCAGCGGCGGTAGACCGTGGTCCGGCCGACCTCGGCCCGGCGGGCGAGGTCGCCGAGGTCGAGTCCGGCGAAGCCGACCTCGACGAGGGCGTCCTCGGCGGCCCGCAGGACGGCGGCCCGGACGCGGGCGGTGCGACCGCCGGGGCGCTGGGCGCCGGGGGCGTCGGGGGCGGGGGCGTCGGGGGCGGGGGCTTCGGGAGTGGCGTTCTCCGGAGTCATTAACGGGATTCCTGTTCCGTTAGTGGTGGACACGGTGCTAGGGTCAGGACATCTTAACGGAACAAGAGTCCCGTTAACGGAGGGCGTGCAGTGCAGTCGCCCACCGGGACGGGGAGGGAGCACAGTCATGGAGTACCGCCAGCTCGGAGCGTCCGGCCTCAAGGTCCCCGCACTCTCGCTCGGCACCGGCACCTTCGGCGGCAGCGGCCCGCTGTTCGGCGCCTGGGGCACCACCGACGTCCAGGAGGCCCGCCGCCTGCTAGACATCGCGATCGACGCCGGCGTCACCCTGTTCGACACCGCCGACGTCTACTCGGACGGCGCCTCGGAGGAGGTGCTCGGCCAGGCGGTCAAGGGCCGTCGCGACCAGGTGCTGATCTCCACCAAGGCCGGCCTGCCCACCGGCGACGGCCCCAACGACGCCGGCACCTCGCGCGCCCGCCTGATCACCTCCGTCGACGCCGCCCTGCGCCGCCTCGGCACCGACTACCTCGACCTCTTCCAGCTGCACGCCTTCGACGCCGCCACCCCGGTCGAGGAGGTGCTCGCCACCCTGGACGACCTGGTCCGCGCCGGGAAGATCCGCTACACCGGCGTCTCCAACTTCTCCGGCTGGCAGCTGATGAAGTCGCTCGCCGCCGCCGACGCGCACGGCCGCCCCCGCTACGCCGCCCACCAGGTCTACTACTCGCTGGTCGGTCGCGACTACGAGTGGGAGCTGATGCCGCTCGGCCACGACCAGGGCGTCGGCGCCCTGGTGTGGAGCCCGCTCGGCTGGGGCCGGCTCACCGGGAAGATCCGCCGGGGCACCCCGATCCCGGCCGGCAGCCGCCTGCACGACACCGCCGACTACGGCCCGCCGGTGGAGGACGAGCTGCTCCACGACGTCGTCGACGCGCTCGACTCCGTCGCGAAGGAGACCGGCCGCACCGTCCCCCAGGTGGCGATCAACTGGCTGCTGCGCCGCCCGACCGTCTCCTCGGTCATCATCGGGGCCCGCAACGAGGAGCAGCTGCGGCAGAACCTCGGCGCCGTCGGCTGGGAGCTGACGGTCGAGCAGATCGCCCGCCTGGACGCGACCAGCGGCCGCACCGCCCCGTACCCCTACTTCCCGTACCGCCGCCAGGAGGGCTTCGCCCGCCTGAACCCGCCCCTGGCGGGGTGACGGGGCATCCTCAAAACCGATTGCGGCAACGGCTGCGGGCACGGCAGAGTCGCCGACATGATCGAACTGCGTGCACTGACCTCCGACGACTGGCGGCTCTGGCGCGGACTGCGCCTCGCCGCCCTGGGCGAAGCGCCCTACGCCTTCGGCTCCACCCTGGCCGACTGGCAGGGCGAGGGCGACCGAGAGGAGCGCTGGCGCTCACGCCTGGAGATCCCCGGCGCCGTCGATCTGGTGGCGTTCGTCGACGGCGAGCCCGCCGGGATGGCGAGCGGCGTCCCGGGCGAGGACGCGGAGGGCAAGCCGGACCGGGCGAGCACCGAGCTGATCTCGATGTGGGTCGGCCCGGCGGCACGCGGCCGGGGAGTCGGCGAGCGGCTGATCGGCGAGATCGAGCTCTGGGC
The DNA here is from genome assembly GCF_042726075.1 of Kitasatospora sp. NPDC127035. Taxonomy (NCBI): domain Bacteria; kingdom Bacillati; phylum Actinomycetota; class Actinomycetes; order Kitasatosporales; family Streptomycetaceae; genus Kitasatospora; species Kitasatospora sp. NPDC127035. The sequence goes on from NZ_JBHXDN010000012.1 coordinate 185,021, forward strand.
GGCGACACGGGGGTGCGCCGCCCTGAAGCTCGCCGTGATGCCCGACAACGAGCGGGCGATCGCCCTGTACGAGCGCGCCGGCTTCACCAGGACCGGCGAGGAGGGCGACCTCCTGGCGGACGGCGTCCGGCGCGAGCTCGTCCTGGCGAAGCCGGTGAGCGCGGGATGAGCGCGCTCACCCACGGCCGGGCGCACCGGCCGCCGCAGGTCCAGGTCATCGACGTGGACCCGGTGGACGCCGACCACCTCGCCCTCGTCGTGCGCTGCCTGGCGCACACGCGCCTCGGCACGCGCTTCCACTGCACCGACCGGCGGGGGAACGCGGTCGAACTCGCCCTGGTGGAGATCCGGCGGAACCCCACGCTCACGGTCGACGAACTGGAGCCGCCGCACGGCGCCCGTCTCCTCCTCGCCGGCGCCGGCGCCGGGGCGCCCACCGGCCCGGACGGCGTCGACGTACGCGCCGGGGACGTCCTCCTCGGGACCTCGTCGGCCGCCTGACCGCCGCACCGGGCCGGCCCCGCGCTACCCGGCCGGGGCGGCCGGGTGGGGGTGGCCGAGGTGGGGGAAGGCGGGGAGCAGGTCGGTGTGCGGCGGGACGTGGTCCGAGGTGACCTTGCCCCCCGACACCATCGCCAGACGCGCCGAGGTCACGTCATCGGTGAGCGTGCGGCCGTTCGGAGGCACGGTAGAACTCAGGCCGCCGCGCTCCCGCCCGCCGAGGTTCCGCCCGTCGAGGTTCCGCCGCCCGCGCCTCCGGACGGGCTGCCACCGTGCGCCGAGAAGACGAACACGGCGGCGTCACCGTCCAGGTCGATGCTCAGCGCGGCATCCAGTGCCTTCGCCAGCCGGGTGAGCAGCGGGAGGGTCGGCAGGGAATCGCCACCCTCGACGAGGGAGATCTGCGGTTGCGTCATACCGGCCCGCCGCGCCACTTCCGCCTGAGAGATCCCCAGCTCCGTCCGCCGGTCATAGACGGCCTGCCCCAGTGCGAAGGCGTAACCGGCCTCCACATAGGCCTGGGACTCGTGCACCGGCTCGCCCAGGATCTTCCGGGTTCGGCGGGTCTTCCACTGTGCGTGGTTCACGAGCTCTCCTCCGTGGTCCGGTCGTAGACGTGCGCAGCGGGACCGTGGTCCGCCTCGCACTCCTTCTGCGCCTGCTGAGCGCGCTCGACCTCGGCCGCCTCCCGCTGCCGCGTCTTGCGGAAGACCGTCAGCAGCACGATGCGGCGAGCAGGCGCGAGCCAGTAGGTGATCCGCACAGCGCTGCCGTCCACGCTGAAGCGCAGCTCACGCACTCTGCCACCCAGGTGGCGCGAGTAGGGCTCAGCCAGAGTCGTCGGCCCGTCTGCGAGCATATCGACCGCACGTTCGGCTTTGTCGTAGTGGGCATCCGGGAGGAGCTCCAGCCACTGCCTGACCTCTGGCTCGATCTCGATCTGCCACGGGTTGCCCACCCAAGTGACTATACAGATATCTATATACCCGCACGAGTCTCGCCGGTGCGGCCCCCCCCGCCTGCGGGGGGGACCACCCGCGGGCCCCCGCATCACCGCCGGGGGGGCCGGGGGGGGGT
>NZ_JBHXDN010000013.1:0-135418 GCF_042726075.1 Kitasatospora sp. NPDC127035
ACGGACACGGACCCGTGACTGCACCTACGGCCCCACCATCAGCCGCCTCTCCATTCGGTCAGCCCACTCAAATTCGTGCAACTTCGTGTCGCACGGCCGTCGCCCCAGTGGCCGGCGGCGAGGTCGTGGGCGAGCTCCCGACCCGCCTGGCCGACCGCGACCACGAAGCAGAGGTCGAAGAAGAGCTCCAGCGGGGTGGCCACCCGGTGCGGCTCGTCCCGGCTGCGCGGGACCATCCGGCGCACCGCGCGCGGGTCGGTGTGGTGCGGGTGGGGTGATGCGGCGGAATCGCTGGTCATCGGCGGTCTCCGGGCTCCGGACGGGCGGGCTGGCAGGTACCCGTCGCATCCTGGCAGCGGCCCGGTCGGCACGCACGCACCGGCGCGGCGCCGTACGGCGGTCGGCGACACCGCCGTACGGCCGGCGTCCCGCCCTGGCGCCCGGCGCGCAGGGCCCGGGACGGCACCGGACGGTCCGATGTGCCGTGTCGTCAGCCAGAGTTGACGCTGCGGTGCGCGAACCGGGTGACAGCACGGCGGGTTTCCGGGCGCGCCAGCGCCGTACGGCACGGCGGCCCCGAACACCCCGCTAGATTCTTCCCCGGTTGGAAGCGGGCGGGTCCGGGCGGACCCACGACACGGGCGGCCTGCGGGCATCGCGGAAGGTCAAGGCCGGTGGCAGGACAGCGGGGGCGGCAGAGCCGTTCCTCCCGTGTCCCCACCACCGGCCTCGTGATCACCGCGCTGCTCGTTAGCGCCTGCCGTGCGGCTCACGACCTCCGCATCGCACGTCGCCTCCGCACCCGTCTCGGCGCCCGTCTCGGCGCCCGCGCACTCGTCCGCGCCCGCCGTACGGTCGCACCGGCCCCGGCGGCTACTTCTCCCAGCCGACCTTGGCGTAGTCCAGGCTCGCCAGGCCGAAGGCACCGTAGTTGGCGAGGCCCTTGCGGGTCGCCAGCACGGTCGGCCGCTGGTACAGCTCGACGGTGTGGCCGAGCTCCCAGATCTTGGCGTCCGCCTGGTTGTAGAACTTCGCGGCCTCCACCGGGTCGATGGTGCCGGCCGCCTTCTTCAGCAGCCCGTCGATCTCCTCGGTGCCGAGCTTGGAGTAGTTCCCGAAGACGTTGTCCCCCTGCGGCAGCCGGAAGTTCAGCAGGCTGGTGGAGAGCGGGAACGAGTCGGTGTTGCGCCAGCTGGCGATGTCGAACTTGCCCGGGTTGACGTACTTGGTGAAGAAGTCGTTCGACGGGACCTTGTCCAGCTCCACCTTGACGCCCGCCGCCAGCCACATCGCCTGGGCGGCGGTGGCGAGGTCGAGCTGGGCCTGCGTGGTGGCCTCGTTGACCACCCAGTGCAGGGTCAGCGGCTTGCCGTCCCTGGTGCGCGGCTGGCCGCTGCCGGACTCCTTCCACCCCGCCTCGTCGAGCAGCTTCTTCGCCGCGGGCACGTCGAACCTGGCCCACTCGCCCGAGTTGTCCTGGTAGCCGGTCTGGTTGGGCATGAAGATGTGGTTGCCGAGCGGCTTGAACTCGACCGGGACGCCGTTGTTGGCGATCTTGATCAGCGAGTTGCGGTCCAGCGCCTTGCCGAGCGCCTGGCGGACCTTCAGGTCCTCCAGCGGACCGCCGCCGCCGAAGGAGATGTGCACCTCGTCCCACGGGCTGGCCGACCGGATCACCGTGTCCTTGGCGTCCTTGAGCTGCCCGTACGCGGTGGCGGTACCCGCCGTCGCGGAGTCGATCTCGTTGTTGAGGAAGGACTGGGTGGTCGCCGACTGCGACATCACCCGGAAGGTGATCTTCTCCGCCTTGGGCTTGGCGCCCCACCAGGCCGGGTCCGGGACCAGCGTGATGGTCTGCGCGGTCTTGTCCGCCGTCCCGATCTTCAGCGCGCCGGCCGTGATCGGGATCTTCTCGACCCAGCCCTTGTTGAAGTCGTCCGCGGTGGCGATCCCGGCGGCCGGGATCAGCGGGCGGAAGAGGTTCTGCCAGTCCGCGTACGTGTCCGCGAAGGTCACCTTGACCTCGGCCGGGTCGGCCCCCTGCTCGACCGCGGAGATCAGCTCGTAGCCGGAGGAGTCGGCGATGTTGTAGCCGTCCTTCTTGCCGTTGCTGGCCTCCCAGTCGGCCTTGAAGTCCAGGTAGCTCAGCGGCTTGCCGTCGGACCACTTGGCCTTCGGGTTGAGCTTGTAGGTGACCACCTGCGGGGAGGTCGAGGTGACCTTGGCGTCCACCAGGTAGTCGGGGGAGGGCTTGAACGCGCCGGCCTCGTCGGTCGTGAAGAGGTTCGGCTCCAGGGCCCGCATGATCTCGACCGCGTCACCGTACCGGCCGTCCACCTGGAACGGGTTCCACTGGGTGATCCACTGGTAGAGCGGGAACCGGACCTCACCGCCGTCGCGGACCAGGTCCGCCGCCTTGGCGTTGATGTCGATGGCGCCCTGGGCCGGCGCCCCGCTCCTGACCGCGGTGTCGGCGGAGCCGCCGCCGCCCGAGGTGCACGCCGCGGCGGCGAGGGTGACGGCGAGGGCGAGCACGGCGGCACGGCCGAGTCGGCGGCGTGCGGGCGTGGCGAGAGCGTCCATGAGGGTTCCCCCCGTGATGTCCGGCGAGTGGTGAGAGTTGAGCGTCGCGAGGTGTGGCGAGGCTTGAGCGTGGGCAGCCAAGTCGGTGCCGGCGGAGCGAAGGTAACAGTCGATCAGAACCAGTACCAGGGGGCCTGGTTCACACCTGACCCAACCGAAACACGGCGCAACACCGCCGCAACACCCCGGCCGCCCGCCGGTGCAACACTCTGACCTGCGGTTTCCCGACCACCCCCGGGATCCCGCGCCCCGACCTCCCCCACCCACCCCCTCACCGGGCCGCTACCGGGCCCACCGACCGAAGGCCACCCACCCGATGCCCACCCGACGCGTCGGCCCCGCCCCCACCCCGGGCAGCCGTTGATGCTCCGCTACCTGACGAAGCGGCTGGCCTACTACGCGGTCCTGCTCGCCGCCGCCGTCTTCCTGGCGTACGCGCTCTCCGCCGCCGCCCTCCAGCCGCGCACCTACTTCGAGGCCAAGGTGCCGCGCCCCGCCGCCGCCTCGGTCGAGCGGCAGCTCACCGACCTGAACCTGAACGACCACACCCCGGTCGTCGAGCGGTTCGGCCGGTGGGCCGGCGACCTGGTGCTCCACGGCGACCTCGGCCGCACCATCCACGACACCCCGGTGATCGACGACTTCCGCCGCCGGGTCTGGGTCTCGCTGCGGCTGCTGCTGATCGGCAGCCTGCTCGGCATGGTGCTCGGCGTCGCCGCCGGGGCCTGGAGCGCGGTCCGCCAGTACCGGATCTCCGACCGGCTGCTCACCCTCGTCTCCTTCGTCCTGCTCTCCACCCCGGTCTTCCTGGTCGCCCTCTTCCTGAAGAACGGCGCCATCGCCGCCAAGGAGGCCGTCGGCCACGAGGTCGTGCCGTTCACCGGCTACGAGACCCCCGGGCTCACCGGCGGGCTCGGCACCCACCTCGCCGACTGGGCGCTGCACCTGCTGCTGCCCACCCTCTCGCTGGCGCTCGGCGGCCTCGCCACCTACAGCCGCTACCAGCGCGGCACGATGCTCGACGTGCTCGGCTCCGACTACCTGCGCACCGCCGAGGCCAAGGGCCTCACCCGCGGCCGCGCCCTGCTCAGGCACGGACTGCGGACCGCGGTGATCCCGATGTCGACGATGTTCGCCTACAGCTTCCTCGGCATCTTCACCGGCGCCGCCTTCACCGAGACCATCTTCGGCTGGCACGGCATGGGCGAATGGTTCATCCAGTCCATCAACCAGCAGGACGTCAACGCGGTCGTCGCGGTCAACCTGTTCGCCGCCGTCGTGGTCCTCGCCTCCGGCTTCCTCGCCGACACCCTGCACGCCGCCCTCGACCCGCGCGTGCGGACCTGACCGGAGGAGAGCCCCGTGACCACTGTGATCGTCGAGCCCGCCGGGCCCGTGGAGCCCGCCCCGGCCGCCGGCGCCACCACCGCAGCCGCTCCCGGGGTGACCGGCCGGGGCCGGCTCGTCCTCGCCCGCCTGCTCGCCGCCCGCTGGGCGGTGGCCGGCGCCGTCGTCGTCGTGCTGCTGTTCGCCCTCGCCTTCGGCGGCCAGCTCCTCACCCCCTGGGACTACGCCGCCCCCGACTACACGGCGCTGCGTCAACCCCCGTCCGCGACCCACTGGTTCGGCACCAACGGGGTCGGCCAGGACGTCTTCGCCCAGACCGTCCGCGGCCTGCAGAAGTCACTCGTCATCGGCCTGCTGGTCGCCCTCTTCTCGACCGTGCTGGCCTCCCTGGTCGGCGCCTGCGCCGGCTACTTCGGCGGCTGGACGGACCGGATCCTGATGTTCCTGGTCGACCTGATGCTGGTCTTCCCGGCGTTCCTGGTCGTCACGATCATCTCGCCGCGCCTCAGGGGCGCCGGCTGGCTCGCCTTCGTCCTGCTGCTCGCCCTGTTCAACTGGATGATCACCGCCCGGGTGGTCCGCTCGATGACCGTCTCCCTGCGCGAGCGGGAGTTCGTCCGCGCCGCCCGGTTCATGGGCGTCCACCCGCTGCGGATCATCACCCGGCACATCCTCCCGAACGTCGCCTCCTTCCTCATCATCGACGCCACCATCGCCGTCGGCGGCGCCGTGATGAGCGAGACGGCGCTCTCCTACTTCGGCTTCGGCGTCAAGGCGCCCGACGTCTCGCTCGGCACCCTGCTCGCCGCCGGCACCAGCGAGGCGCCCGTCTTCCCCTGGCTGTTCTACTTCGCGGCCGGGCTGCTGGTCCTCTTCGTCCTCGCCGTCAACCTGATCGGGGACGGACTGCGCGACGCCCTCGACCCGACCTCCGAGGCCGCCCGGCGCCCCCGTCGCTCCGCCCGCAGGAAGAAGGCCCGCACGTGACCACCACCGTCGAGACCCCGCCGCCCGGCGCGCCCGCACCCCCACCCGCCGACCCGCTGCTGACCGTCCGGGACCTCCACGTCGACTTCACCGGACCGCGCGGCAGCGCCCCCGTCCCCGCCGTCCGCGGCGTCGACCTCACCCTGCGGCGCGGCGAGACCCTCGGCATCGTCGGCGAGTCCGGCTCCGGCAAGTCGGTCACCGCCCTGGCCGTGCTCGGCCTGCTGCCCGGCACCGCCCGCGTCCGGGGCTCGGTCCGACTGGACGGGCGCGAACTCGTCGGCCTGCCCGGGCGCGAGCTCGCCGCCGTCCGCGGCCGGCGGATCGCCATGGTCTTCCAGGACCCGCTCTCCGCCTTCACCCCCGTCTACCGGATCGGCGACCAGATCGTCGAGGCGCTCCGCATCCACCAGCCCCTCGACCGGGCCGCCGCCCGCAAACGGGCCGCCGAACTCCTCGACCTCGTCGGCATCCCCGCACCCGACCGCGCCCTCGACAGCTTCCCGCACGAGTTCTCCGGCGGCATGCGGCAGCGCGCCATGATCGCCATGGCCGTCGCCAACGACCCCGACGTCCTGCTCGCCGACGAACCCACCACCGCCCTCGACGTCACCATCCAGGCCCAGGTCCTCGACGTGCTGCGCACCGCCCGGCGCGAGACCGGCGCCGCGCTCGTCCTGGTCAGCCACGACCTCGGCGTGATCGCCGGGATGGCCGACCGGGTCGCGGTCATGTACGCGGGCCGGGTGGTCGAGACGACCGGCGTCGACGAACTGTTCGCCGCCCCCCGGCACCCGTACACGCTCGGGCTGATCGGCGCGGTGCCCCGGCTGGACGGACGCGGCGGGCCGCTGGTGCCGATCCCCGGCGTGCCCGCGCCGATGGCCGAGCTGCCGGCCGGGTGCCCGTTCGCGGCGCGCTGCCCGCTGGCCGAGGACCGCTGCCGGAGCACGGAGCCGCCGCTCGCGGGGACGGGCGGACCGGCCACGGCGGTGGCGGGCCGGACGGCCGGGGCCGCGGACGGGACCGGCGTCGACGGGGCCGCCGGGGAGGCGGACGGGCCGGCGCCGGTCGAGGGGCATCTCGCCGCCTGCGTCCGCGCGGGCGAGCTGGCCGAACGGCGGCCCGCGCCCGCCGAGGTCTACCCGGTACCCGCCCTCCCCCCGCCCGCGGCGGGCCCCGTCCCGAGGGAGGAGCGCACCCCGGTCCTCGACGTCACCGGGCTCACCAAGACCTTCCCCCTCCTCAAGGGCACCGTGTTCAAGCGCCGGATCGGCTCGGTGTACGCGGTGGACGGCGTCGACCTGTCGATCCGGGAGGGCGAGACGCTCGGCCTGGTCGGCGAGTCCGGCTCCGGCAAGTCCACCACCCTGTTCGAACTGCTGCGCCTCGCCGCCCCCGAGTCCGGCCGGATCGAGCTGCTCGGCCGGGACGCCGCAGGGCTCTCCCGCGCCGAGGCCCACCGGATGCGGGCCCGGCTGCAGATCGTCTTCCAGGACCCGATGGCCAGCCTCGATCCCCGGATGCCGGTCGGCGACATCGTGGCCGAACCGCTGCGCGCCCAGCGGGCCTCCGGGGGCGAGATCGCCGGCAGGGTCCCCGAGCTGCTCCGGCAGGTGGGCCTCGACCCGGCCCACGCCGTCCGCTACCCGCACCAGTTCTCCGGCGGGCAGCGCCAGCGGATCTCGATCGCCCGTGCGCTGGCCGTCCGGCCGAAGCTGCTGGTGCTCGACGAACCGGTCTCCGCACTCGACGTCTCCATCCAGGCCGGCGTGCTCAACCTGCTCCAGGCCCTCAAGGCGGAGCTGGGCCTCTCCTACCTCTTCGTCTCGCACGACCTCTCGGTCATCCGCCACCTCGCCGACCGGGTCAGCGTCATGTACCTGGGACGGACGGTCGAGGAGGGCGAGGTCTCCGCCGTCTTCGACCGTCCGCGCCACCCCTACACCCGCGCACTGCTGTCCGCCGTCCCGCTGCCGGACCCGGCCGCCGAACGGGCCCGGGCCCGCATCCTGCTCGCCGGCGACCCGCCCTCCCCCACCGCCCGGCGCACCGGCTGCGCGTTCCGCACCCGCTGCCCCGTCTACGCGCGGCTCGGCGGCCCGGCCGCGCGCACCCGCTGCGAGACCGAGGCCCCGCTGCCGACCGGGCCCGCGCCGGACACCGACCACCGGGCGGCGTGCCACTTCCCGGAGGGGTAGCGCCTCCGGCGGTTGTGCCGGTCGCCACGGTGCGTGTCCGGCCGGTGGCGATTCGGCGGATCGGGCCGACTGCGTGTAATGTCTTCCAGGTCAGCAGGCGCCGCTAGCTCAGTTGGTTAGAGCAGCTGACTCTTAATCAGCGGGTCCGGGGTTCGAGTCCCTGGCGGCGCACCGACAGCCGAAGGGCCCCTCGCGAGAGCGAGGGGCCCTTCGGCGTTCCCCGCACACCCCTGCCCGGCCCGTCCGGGCACCTTCGTTCCCGGTTCCGGCACGCCCGCAGCGTCGTGCCGGATAGCTTGGGGGCGCTGCCCCCACCGCGCGCGACGCGCGCTCGCACGGCCCCACCGGAGGTGCTGTCGCCATGGCTCCGCCCGACTCCGGACCGCACGGCCGGCGCCCGATGCCCGAGGAACTGGTGCTGCTCTGCACCGATCCGGTCCACGGCCGGATGCCCGTCCCGGCCGCGGCCTTCTACCGGGCGCTCACGGGCGCCTCCCCCGTCGGGGCCTGCGGACCGGACGGGCCCGACCTGCAACTGGCGGGGCTGATCGGGGCGGCCCGACTGGACCGGCGGATCTTCCCCGGCCCGGAGAACACCGAGGTCCGCAAGGCCGCACGGCGGCTCGTCAAGGAACTGCCGGTGGCCCGGGCCGTGCGCCGCCTCGTCGACGCGGACAACGCCAGCGGCGGCTGAGGCCGGCGCCGTCCGGACGCCTCGGGCGGGGTCAGCGGGTCTCCAGGATCGCCGAGGCCACGGCGTCCGGACGGTCGAACATCAGCAGGTGCCCGGCCGGGGCGGTGGTCCGGAACTCGGCGCCGAGCAGCGCGGCCAGCTCGCGCTGGACGGCCAGCCACTCCTCGGTCCGGCGGCTGCGGAGGCCGTCGTCGGCGGCGAGCACGGTGACCGGCAGGCCGTCCGGCAGTGGCGTGGTGCGGCGCAGTGCGGCGAGCTCGGCGGCCATGTCCAGGTAGTGGGTGTTCTCCCGGAGCAGCGCGCGCAGTGAGCGGCCGGTCCGGTAGCAGTGCCGGACCAGCGACACGGGGGCGAGGTCCTCACGGCGGACCGTCGAGGCGCGGGCCACCCACCGGCGCGCGGTGGGCCCGAGCAGGTACGGCACCGCGACCGCGGTGGCCGCCCCGGCAGCCGCGCGGGCCGTCAGGTCCCGCAGCTCCGGGGCCGGACGCGGACGCGGGTCCGCCTCGGCGCTGCCGTCCAGCAGCACCAGCCCGGCGGTCCGGTCCGGGTACAGCCGGGCGAAGGTCTCGACGTGGAAGCCGGCGAGCGAGTGACCGGCCACGGTGCACGGCTCCTCCCGGCCCAGCGCCTCCAGCACCGCACGGATCCGGTGGGCCTCACGTGCGGCCGTCGGGAGCGCCCGGGTCGCGGGCTCGGGCGCGCTCAGCCCGTAGCCGGGGCGGTCGAAGCGGACCACCGTCCGGTACGGGGTGAGGAAGGGGACGACCAGGTCCCAGTCGAACCAGCTGCTGCCGAGCCCGCCGGTGAGCAGGCAGAGCGGACCGTCGCCCTCGACGCGGACGTGCAGGGGGACGCCGTCGACGCGCAGGAAGGCCGCGGTGTCCCCGGCGGCCCGGCGGTGCGGGGAGGCGCCCTGCCCGGGGCCGGTCATCCCGGCCCGCTCTCCCGGGACGGGTCCGCGCCCGCCGCCCCGGCGGCCCGGGAGAGGCCGCCCAGCGGCAGGTCCTCGGCGGCGAGCTCGCCGACGCGGGCCCGGACCGGGTCGTGTCGGGTGCTGAGCACGACCTCCAGGACCCAGGCGGTGCAGGCCACCGCACTGAGCAGCAGCGCGGCGGTGAGCCGAGTCTTCCGGCGGCCGGGGTGGGAGCTGGGCACGATTCCACCCTAACCGGCGGCAAACTCCACCCCAACCGGGCGGAAACGGGCAGGCCGGAGCGGGTGCCGCCGCAAGCGGTTCGAGGCACTCGCCGGGACCGTGTATTGTTTTCCACGTCAGCAGGCGCCGCTAGCTCAGTTGGTTAGAGCAGCTGACTCTTAATCAGCGGGTCCGGGGTTCGAGTCCCTGGCGGCGCACCGACATCGGGGAGCCTCTCGCCATCGCGAGGGGCTCTCCGGCTTTTTGCTGCCCATCGACGTCCGATTTGTGTGTGATGTCGGTCTCGCTTGTCCTCCCAGTGGATCCAACCGGCCCGTTGGACGCGTTTTGGGCTGTACACCGGAAAAGGGACAAAGGTCCCCTATCGCCGACGATCCCGTCCGAGCAGGCCCGCACGGCCTGCCCCGCCCGGACGCCCGCCCGCAGGAAAGGCCGCCGCTTTGTCCCGAGACGCCCAGAGCGGCATCCAGCGCACCGCGAAACAGAACACCGGGCCGGGTACCGGGCGGGGCGGCAGGAAGTCCCGCCGCCCCCGGCGCACCGGCTGGCGCCGGCTGGTGCCCACCTGGCGGATGACGCTGACCGGCTTCGCCGCGGCCCTGGTGCTCGGCGTCGGCCTGTTCGCCCTCGGCATCACCCTGGTGAAGGTGCCGGACGCGCACGCCGCCGCGACCGCGCAGAGCAACACCTGGCTCTACCAGGACGGCTCGGTGATCGCCCGGACCGGCCAGACCAACCGGCAGAACGTCGCCCTCGACAAGGTCTCCCCCGCCGCGCAGCACGCCACCCTGGCCGCCGAGGACCGGAACTTCTACCACGAGGGCGCCGTCAACATACCCGGCCTGGTCCGCGCCGCCGTCAAGACCGCCCAGGGCGAGGGCACCCAGGGCGGCTCCACCATCACCCAGCAGTACGTGAAGAACACGTACCTGAGCCAGAAGCAGTCGATCACCCGCAAGGTGAAGGAACTCTTCATCGCCATCAAGGTGGACGCCACCGAGAGCAAGGACGAGATCCTCTCCAGCTACCTCAACACCTCGTACTACGGGCGCGGCGCGTACGGCATCCAGGCCGCCGCCCAGCAGTACTTCGGCGTCGACGCCGCCGCGCTCGACGCCGCCCAGGGCGCCTACCTGGCCGCCCTGCTGAACGCCCCGAGCGCCTACGACGTCGCCACCGCCACCCCGGCGGGCAGGCAGAACGCCGTGAACCGCTGGAACTACGTGCTGGACGGCATGGTGAAGGAGGGCTGGCTCTCCGCCGAGGAGCGCGCCGCCACCGCCTTCCCCGAGGTCAGGAACCCGCAGTCGCAGCTCGGCCTCTCCGGTCAGGCCGGCTACCTGGTCAACGCCGCGACCGAGTACCTCACCACCAACCAGATCATCACCGAGTCCGAGCTGGCCAAGGGCGGCTACACCATCAAGCTGACCGTCGACCCGGCGCGCCAGCAGGCCCTCCAGGACGCGGTCCAGGTCCAGCTGCACGACACCCTCGACCCGGACAAGCGGAAGAAGGACGCCAACGTCCAGCCCGGCGCCGTCTCGGTCGACCCGAAGTCCGGTGCCGTGGTCGCCCTGTACGGCGGCGTCGACTACACCAGGCACTACATCGACAACGCGACCCGGCGGGACTACCAGGCGGGCTCCACCTTCAAGGCCATCGGCCTGGCCGCGGCGCTGGAGAACGACGCCAGGACCCAGTCCGGCCAGACCGTCACCCCGCGCACCGTCTACGACGGCACCAGTGGCCGCAAGGTCCGCGGCGGGAAGGGCACCCCGTACGCGCCGCCGAACGAGGGCGACAAGAGCTACGGCCAGATCACCCTCCAGCAGGCCACCGACTGGTCGGTGAACTCGGCGTTCGCCCAGCTCGCCCAGGACACCGGGCTGTCGAAGGTCCGGGACACCGCGATCGCGCTCGGCCTGCCCGGCACCACCCCCGGGCTCGACCCGGTGGCGTCCATCCCGCTCGGCACCGCCACCCCGAGCGTGCTCGACCTGGCCGGGGTGTACGCCACGCTGGACAACGACGGCCGGCAGATCACCCCCTGGCTGGTGCAGTCGGTCGACCACGAGGGCGAGGCGCTCCCGCTGCCGGCCCACAAGACCACGCAGGCGGTCAGCGAGCAGACCGCGCGCGAGGTCACCTCGATGCTGGAGGGCGTGGTGAGCGACCAGGGCGGCACCGGCTGGCGCGCCAAGGCGCTCGGCCGCCCCGCCGCGGGCAAGACCGGCACCACCGACGACCAGAAGTCGGTCTGGTTCATCGGCTACACCCCGGAGCTGGTCACCTCGGTGGCGCTGTTCGGGCAGGACCCGGCCACCGGCGCGCAGGTCAGCCTGAGCGGCACCGGCGGGATCGAGGGCGCGGCGGGCGGCCAGTACCCGGCGCAGATCTGGACCACCTACATGAAGAGCGCGCTGAAGGGGCAGCCGGTCGCCGACTTCCCCGCCCCGTCGGGCGCCGAGGACTCCTCCTCGCGCAGCGGTTCCGCGAACTCCCCGAGCTCCTCCGCCTCGCCCTCGGGCGGGCCGGACGGGTCGGCCACGCCGTCCGGCGCACCGTCCTCGCCGGCGACCACCGGCGGCGGCGGGTCGGGGGCCTCGGACGGCTCGGCCACGACGCCGGGCACCGCGCCCACCGGCGGTCCGACCACCGCACCGCAGCCCACGGGCGGCGGCACCGGCGGTGCCGGATCCGGCGGCGCGACCACGGCTCCCAGCCAGCCGGCGACGTCCTCGCCGACCGGCCGGCCGACCAGGACGCCGGCGCCGACCACCGCCCCGACGACGGGTCCGACCACCGCACCGACGCCCAGCCCGCAGCCCACCGGCGGCACCGGCGGGTCGGGATCCGGCGGCAGCGGTGGTACGGGCGGTGCGGGCGGTGCGAACACCGGCGGCGCCACCGGCTCCGGGGCGGACGCGGGCGCGAACGCCCTGGCGGGCGCCGGCGCGGCACAGTAGCGCCGGCCCGGAACAGCCGGGTCCACCGCACGGAGCGGTGGGCCCGTCGCCGCACACGGCCCCCGGCAGGACCGAATAGCGGAATGACCCCTTACCGAAGTGCCGGTACGACTGTCACAATTCGTCGGTGCACAGCTCAAAACACCTGCTCGGCGGTTCCTCCGCCCGGACCCTCGGTCTCACCCTCGCGCTCGTCTCCGCCATCGCCTTCGGCGGCTCCGGCACCGCCGCCAAGCCGCTGATCGCCGCCGGGCTCTCACCGCTGCACGTGGTCTGGCTCCGGGTCACCGGCGCCGCCGTCGTCCTCCTGCCGCTCGCCTACCGCCACCGCGCCGCCGTCCTGCGGCGGCCCGGCCTGCTCATCGGCTTCGGCCTGCTCGCCGTGGCCGGCGTCCAGGCCTGCTACTTCGCCGCGATCTCCCGGATCCCGGTCGGCGTGGCGCTGCTGATCGAGTACCTCGGTCCGCCGCTGCTCATCGGCTACGTGCGGTTCGTCCAGCGACGCCCGATCAGCCGGGGCGCGGCGGTCGGCGCCGGGGTGGCCGTCGCCGGTCTGGCCTGCGTGGTCGAGATCTGGAACGGCCTGAGCTTCGACGCGCTCGGCGTCCTGTTCGCCCTCGGGGCGGCCTGCTGCCAGGTGGGCTACTTCGTGCTGGCCGACGCCGGCAGCCGGGGCGACCGGCCGGTCGACCCGATCGCGGTCAGCGCGTACGGACTGCTGATCGGCGCGATCGTGCTCACCGCCCTCACCCGCCCCTGGGAGGCCGACTGGAGCCTGCTCGGCGGGGACGTGGTGATGAACGGGCGCACCGTTCCCGCGCTGCTCCCGGCCGCGTGGATGGTCCTGATCGCGACCGTGCTCGCGTACCTGACCGGCGTGATCGCCGTGCGGCACCTGTCGCCCCCGATCGCCGGGGTGGTGGCCAACCTGGAGGCGGTCGTCGCCACCGTGCTGGCCTGGGTCCTGCTCGGCGAGCACCTCGGGCTGCCGCAGGTGACCGGCGGTCTGCTGGTGCTGGCCGGCGCCTTCGCCGCCCAGGCGAGCAAGCCCGGTACCGCGCCGGAGACGGCCACGACTGCGGCTCGGGCTGGGACTACGACTGCGGCTCAGGCTGGGACTGCGGCTGGGGCCGGGACTGGGGCTGCGGCCTCGGTGGGGCGGGAGAACGCTCCGCCGGGAACGGACCGGGTGACGCGAGGTCCGGACGCGGTGCCGGCGGGAGCGACGGCACTCGGCGAGCGGCTGGCCGGGGCGGCGGCCGAGGCCGACGCGACGGCCGACCGGGCCGGGGTCAGCGACCGACCCAGCCGAACCAGTCGAGGTGATTGAGCGGCCACACGACGGCCGACACCGGGCCGACCACGTTGTCCACCGGCACGGCCCCGCCACCGGGGCCGCGCTGGTGGTAGCGCGAGTCCGCCGAGTCACTGCGGTGGTCGCCCTCGACCCAGACGTAGCCCTGGGGCACCGTCACCGGGCCGAAGTCCAGCCCCGCGCAGGAGTCGTCCCCGGGGTGGAGGTAGGGCTCGTCCACCTTCGTGCCGTTGACGGTCAGCGTGGTACCCGCACACTGGACGGTCTGCCCGCCCGTTGCGATGACCCGCTTGACCAGGTAGTTGTCGTCCTTGGGCGGAATCAGCCCGACGAAGCCGAGCGCGGAGCCCAGCGCGTTGGCGACCGGGTTCCCGCCGGTCGGCTGCGGAGGCAGCCAGTCCCCCGGGTCCTTGAACACCACCGGCTGACCGGCCTCGGGCTCCCAGCCGGTCAGCGGGGCCAGCTTGTTCACCCCGACCCGGTCGCCGATCCGCAGCGTGTTCTCCATCGACCCGGAGGGGATGGTGAACACCTGGAACAGGCAGGTCTTGATCAGCAGCGCGACCACCAGGCCGACCGCCGCCATCGCGGGGATCTCGATCCACCACGGACGCTGCCGGCGGGGCTTCGGAGTCCGGCGTCCCTCGGCAGCGCGCCGGGCCCGCCGGGCCTCGGCCCGGCCGCCGGACGGCACGGCGGGGGTCTCGGAAGTTTCCGGCCTGCCGGGGTACCCCGGCGCACCGGGACCACCGCCGGCCCCGGGAGTACCGGGGGCGCCGTACGCACCGCCGCCGGAACCGACGGCCCCGGAGGGAGCGGCCCCGGCGTCGCCGTGCGTACCGGGCAGGTTCACCGCCATCGTCGCTGCTCCACTCTCCGGCTGCGGGGGAACCTGCACGCTACGCCACCCGGGGAGCCTGGCGAAATCGGGCGTTTACCCCCGCCCGACACCGCCGGAGGGGGCCGGGGCACCCGTCCTCCCGGGAACGGACCTCCGGGTGCTCTCCCGGAATCCCCCGCCCGGCCCGCGGGTCGGGCCGGGCCCGGGGTCAGACGGAATCGTTCCCGCCGGTCACGGCATCACTGGCGATGGCCTCGTGGTGGCGGATGACCTCGGCGATGATGAAGGTGAGGAACTTCTCGGCGAACACCGGGTCCAGGTGCGCACCGGCGGCCAGCTCGCGCAGGCGCTTGATCTGGGTGCGCTCGCGCGCCGGGTCGGCCGGCGGGAGCTTGTGCTCGGCCTTGAGCCGCCCGACCCGCTGGGTCGCCTTGAAGCGCTCGGCCAGCATGTGGACCACCGCGGCGTCGATGTTGTCGATGCTCTCGCGCAGGCTGGTCAGCTCGGCCCGCACGGTGTCGTCGATCCCCTCGTGCAGTCCGGCGTCGGGGGTCGTGGGGTGGTCCGTCATCGGGGCGGCTCCGCGGCTCTCTCGCAATGGGCACCCGGTCGTGCACCGGTCGTGCACCGGCCGGGCTCGGGCCCGGGTCAATCTAACAGGGCACCCCGCACGGGCCCGCACCATTTGGCCTATCCGTCCACGATATGGACGGCACACGGAGTGATCCCCCGGCGGGGCTCCGAGCTGGCGGGGCACGCCCCCTCACCGGCACCGTCACCCGGACGGCCGAGGCGTTTTCGGACGCACGTGCCCGATGCGCTACTTGTGGCAGGCCCCCGACCTGCACGTAGGCTAAGCGCGGCATGACCGGACGTGACGACTCAGCAGTTCCTCATTACTGGAGGTACCGATCGTGGCAACCACCCGCACCGCCCGCACCGCGTGGGAAGGCAACCTGCTCGACGGCAAGGGCCAGGTGACCTTCGCGTCGTCCGGCATCGGCGAGTACCCGGTGTCCTGGCCGGCCCGGGCCGAGGCGGCGAACGGCAAGACCAGCCCGGAGGAGCTCATCGCGGCCGCGCACTCCGCGTGCTTCTCGATGGCCCTCTCGCACGGCCTGGCCGGCGCGGGCAACCCGCCGACCAAGCTCGACACCCAGGCCGACGTCACCTTCCAGCCGGGTACCGGCATCACCGGGATCCACCTCACCGTCGTCGGCGAGGTTCCCGGCCTGGACGCGGACGGCTTCGCGAAGGCCGCCGAGGACGCCAAGGCGAACTGCCCGGTGAGCCAGGCCCTGACCGGCACCACCATCACCCTCACCGCCACGCTGGCGGGCTGACGCTCCGACCTGCGGTCCTCGGGCCCGGCGGGCGCACGCACCGCGCTCGACCGGCGCCCGAGAGCGCACTACCGGAGCACACGCCCCCGGTACACGTCATGTGATGTGTACCGGGGGCGTCCGCATGTATCGCCGCACTTGCCCCCAAAGCCGACGAATCACCCTGGCGGCGGTCACCGCGCGTTGCCGACGCGTCCTATGATCGGCCGCAGCGCCCTGTTCCTCACGGTTCCTCACGCGGGCTTCCGCACGGCCGCTCCACCCCGAGCGTTCCGCACCGGACCCCGGCCCCGAGGGCCCCGGAAGAGTGCGGAGTCGGCCGCCGCCAGTCGGGTGACCGGCCGGACCAGCGTCAAGCGTCAAGCTGCAGCAGCGGACGGGAGCATGCCGTGCCGGGCCAGAACGAGGGGGCCGACGCACACTACCCGGGCGTGCGGCACGAGGAGCCACGGCACCGACACCCTCTCCCCCCGCCACCCGGCGTCCGCCCGGCCAACGGCGTCGCGCTCAACGGCACCGCACTCGAGGGCGAAGCCCCCAACGGGGCCGCCCACGCCGTTCTGACCGACCCCCGCGCCCCCGCCGCCGACGGCGGCCCCCACCGCTGCCCGACCTGTTCGGCACCGCTCGGCGACGGGGCCCACCGGCCGGCCGAGGACGGGGCCGCCGAAGCGTCACCCCTGGAGGCGGAACGGCTCTCGGCCGCGCTCCGGGCGAGCGAGTCCCGCTTCCGGGCCGCCTTCTGCGACGCCGGCATCGGCATGGCACTGATCGACCCCGAGGACCGGATCATCGAGGTCAACCCCGCCTTCGCCGCCCTGACCGGCCGCACGGTCGGCGAGCTGGCCCGGACCCACATCCACGAGATCCTCGACCCCGAGGGCATGCCGCACCGCCTGTTCCCCGCCCTCGTCCACGGCGAGCGCGACCGGCTCCGGGTGGAGAAGCAGCTCAAGCACCGTGAGGGACGCACGGTCTGGAGCAAGGTGACCATCTCCCTCATCCGGGACGGCGCGGGCAGCCCCCTCTACACGCTCGCCCTGGTCGAGGACATCACCGAACAGCGGAGGCTCGGCGACCGCCTGGAGTACCAGGCCCTGCACGACCCGCTGACCCGGCTGCCCAACCGGACCTTCTTCTTCGAGCGCCTCGACGCCGCCTGCCTCACCCCCGACCGGACGACCGCCCGCCCGGCCGGGTCGGCCACGGGGTCGACCGCCGGGTCACCGGCCCGGACCGTCACCGGGACGGGGACGGCCTGGGTGGGCCCGGCGGGCCCGGCGGCCGGCTCGGCGACGACGGACGAACGCCGGGTCGGCGTCTGCTACCTGGACCTCGACGGATTCGCCGCGATCAACGAGACCCTCGGCCACCACATCGGCGACCAGCTGCTGATCGCCGTCGCGACCCGCCTGCGGCGCGGCTTCTCCGCACGCGAGACCCAGCTGGTGGCCCGGATGGGCGGCGACGAGTTCGCCGTCCTGGTGACCGACAGCAAGGGCAGCCACCAGCTGACCGACCTGGCCGCCCGGATCCTCGAAGCCCTGGAACGCCCCTTCGACGTGGCCGGTCACCGGCTGGCGGTGACCGCCAGCGTCGGCGTCGTCGAACGGTCCGTCCACGAGACCACCCCCACCGACCTGGTCAAGGACGCCGACTCCACGCTCTACTGGTCCAAGGCCGACGGCCGGGCCCGCTGGACCCTCTACGACCCCGACCGGGGCGCCCACCAGCTGACCCGCCAACTGCTCTCCACCGCACTGCGCCCGGCGCTGGAGCGCGGCGAGTTCACCATCGAGTACCAGCCACTGGTCGGCCTGGCCGACGGCACGGTGCACGGGGCCGAGGCGCTGGTGCGCTGGCGCCACCCCCGCTACGGGACGCTCTCGCCGGACCGTTTCATCCCGCTCGCCGAGGAGTCCGGCGCCATCGTGCCGCTCGGCAAGTGGGTCCTGGAGGAGTCCTGCCGCCAGGCCCGGCGCTGGCTCACCGAGTTCCCCGAGACCGAGACCTTCGTGAGCGTGAACCTGGCCGCCCGCCAGATCTGGGACTCCGACGTGGTCGCCGACGTCGCCCAGGCGCTCGAGAGCACCGGCCTGCCGGCCCGGCTGCTGCAGCTGGAGATCACCGAGAGCGCGCTGCTCGGCCCCGGCGGACGCCCGCTGCAGGCGCTCCAGGCACTCGCCGACATGGGCGTCCGGATCGCGATCGACGACTTCGGGACCGGCTACTCGAACCTGGCCTACCTCTCCCGCCTGCCGGTGCATGTACTGAAGCTGGACGGCACCTTCATCGAGGGGTTCCGCGACCCGGCCCCGACGGGCACCCGCACCGGGCTCGCCGGCCGGGACGCGCGCCGGAGCGACGCCGACGAGCAGATCGTCGGCGCGATGGTGCAGCTGGCCCACACCCTCGGCCTGACCGTCACCGCCGAGGGCATCGAGAGCGCGGCCCAGGCCGAACGGCTCCGGCTGACCGGCTGCGACACCGCCCAGGGGTGGTACTTCGCCCGCCCCGGCGACGCGGAACTCGTCGCGGCGATACTCCGTGACGGCCGCGACGGTCGCGACGCCCAGGGAGGACCGGTCGGCCCGGGCAGCGCGGTCGGCCCGGGCGGCGCCGTCGGCCCCGTCGAGTAGGAGGCCCGAGGACGGCCGTCCTGCCGGCGGCCGCCCCCGAGGGGGTTCTCAGGCGTCGGCGGACTTCGCCCCGGTCAGGCCGTACGCCTCGGCGATCAGCCCGTAGGAGCGGTACCGCGCCTCGTGGCCGTGGATGTGCGAGGTGACCATCAGCTCGTCCACCCCGGTCCGCTTGCGGAGCGCCTCCAGGCCGTCGGCCACCTCGCCCGGCGAACCCAGGACGACGTTGCCCAGCCATTCGTCGATGAAGTCCGCCTCCACCGGGCTGTACGGGTAGGACTCCGCCTCCTCGGGCGTGGGGATCGGGCCCGGGTTGCCCCGGCGCAGCCGGAGCATGCCGAGCGCCGCGGACCGGGCGAGCCGGCGGGCGGTGGCCTCGTCGTCCGCCGCGACCGCGCTCACCCCGATCAGCGCGTACGGCTCGTCGAGGACCGCCGAGGGGCGGAACGCGGCGCGGTAGAGGTCGAGGGCCGGGACGGTGTTCACGCTGCTGAAGTGGTGCGCGAACGCGAACGGCAGGCCGAGGCTGCCGGCCAGCTGGGCGCTGAAGCCCGAGGAACCGAGCAGCCAGACCGGCGGCCGTCCCTCCCCCTTGGGCACGGCGGTCAGCCGCGCGTACGCGTGGTCGGGCGGGAAGGTGCCGTCCAGGAAGTGGGTCAGCTCGGCGAGCTGCCGGGGGAAGTCGTCGGCGCCCTCCGCCAGGCCGCGGCGCAGCGCGCGGGCGGTGGCGGGGTCGGTGCCGGGGGCGCGCCCGAGGCCGAGGTCGATCCGCCCGGGGTGCAGGGCCTCCAGCAGGCCGAACTGCTCGGCGATCGCCAGCGGGGCGTGGTTGGGCAGCATGACCCCGCCCGAGCCGAGCCGCAGGGTGCTGGTGTGGGCGCCGAGGTGGGCCAGCAGGACCGCGGGCGTGGAGCTGGCGACACCGGGCATGCCGTGGTGCTCGGCCACCCAGAAGCGGTGGTAGCCCCACTCCTCGGCGCTGCGGGCCAGGGTGGTGGTCGCGGACAGGGCCTGCGCGGGCGTGTAGCCGACGCCGACGGTGGCCAGGTCGAGGATCGACAGCGGCGCCGGCGCCGTGCCCCGGGCCGTACCGCGGACCACCTCGTCGACGCGTGGGTCCGTCCGGTGGTCCCGCTGGTTCTCGTGCCGGTCCTCGGTGGTCATGCCGTCCGTCCTCCTGGCCGTGGTCGCTGCCGTGCGCCGGTGGTGTCCACCGGTGTCGCTCACCGGTCTCGGCGGTCAGTGCCGTCGCCGGTGCCGAGGATGGTCAACCACGCGGCGGGGTCCGCTGTTCCCCGCCCGGTCCCGGCCCCGCCTGCGCCGCATCCGGGGACCCGCGCCGGACCGGCGGGCGCGCGGCTGACGCTCCGCCAGCAGCCGAACACCCGTGGCGACTTCACGCCAGCGCGGGAAGTCGCCAGCCCCAGGGCTCGCGGTCGGCGGTCGGCGTCCGGCAGGCTATGGGCCAGGAGCGGATCACCCAACCGGATCCGCACTCACCAGCAAGATCGTCGGGCTGGACCAGCGCCGATCGATCCCCGCGAGCCCCCGGAGCGGCACCCCGCTCCGGGGGCTCGCGCCATGGTGGGCCCTGTGACCCGCAGCACGCCGGGGTGCTTCATGGCATGAAAAGTCGAGGCGCTAGCGTTGTCCTCTGCAGCCACCTGCTCCCCCGGGCGGTCTGGAGGGAGATTTCGGATATGGACATCGCGACGCTGGTCGGATCCTCGTGGATCTGCGCCCTGGCGCTCTGCGCCGTCCTCGGCGACGCGTTCCTCCCCTTCATCCCCAGCGGGACACTCGTCATCCTGGCCGTGCTCAAGACGGCACAGATAGACGGCGCGCCGCTGATGCTCGGGCTCGGGGTGGCGATGGCCTCCTTCCTCGGCGACCTCCTGCTGCTCCGGGTCGCCCGGAGCGGGGCACCCATGGTCCGGCGGCGCCTCGAACACCGGCCGCAGCTGGCCGCCAGCGTGGAACGGGTCCAGCAGGCACTGGACGGGCGGACCACCCGGGCCGCCGCCGCGATGGTGGTGATCGCCCGGTTCGTACCGGCCGGGCGGACCGTGCTCGACCTGGCCATCGGCCACTCTCCCGCGCACCCTCACCGGTTCCTCCGGTGGTCGGCGCTGGCCGCGATGATCTGGGCGACCTACATCGTGACCCTGGGCTGGCTCAACAGCCACTGGTTCGACACCGCCTGGCTGAGCCTCGCGGTCTCCTGCACGGCGGCCACCGCGATCAGCACGGCCATCGCACGGGTCGTGCGGCGCAACCGCCGCCTCTCCCTCGGCTGACGCCCCGGCACCGCGACGCCGCGACCACCGCCGGGCACCGGCACCGAGCCCCGAGTACCGGGCATCGAGTACCGGGCATCGAGTGCCACGCATCGGGCATCGGGCATCGACGCGACCAATCCGTCGAAACGGGCGAATCGTCACAGGACGGCAACAGACGACACCTGCGCGCATCCCGCACACCTGTGCCATGCGTGTTCAGTGTCGACGGACCCCGGCACCTTGGGTGCCCCCGCGTCCGTATGCCATGCTGAAGACGAAAATCGATCAATTGTCCGATTTGGCCGGAGCGGCCACGGCCACGGCCGCGACCCCCGGCCCGGGGCACCAGGGGAGACCATGAGCATCATCTCTCGCAGGACCGTGCTCGCAGCCGGCGCCGCCACCGCGGCCCTCGGTGCGGTGACCGCCTGTTCCGGCAGCGGGTCGGGCTCGGGCTCGACGTCCGGCCCGACATCGGGCTCCGCCCCGGCCCCCACCGGGAGCAGCGGAAGCAACGGACCGACGAGCGGCGCCCCCACCACGAACGGCCCCAAGGGCACCCCGATCGGGGACGGCTCCACCTCCGACACCGGCCCGCAGCCGAACCAGCCGAAGGCGGAGAAGCTCAAGCCCGGCGAGCGCCCGCCGCAGTTCGTGGTCCTCTCCTGGGACGGCGCCGGCGCGACCGAGGACGGCCAGTTCCCCCGCTTCCTCAAGCTCGCCGAGGAGCACAAGGCCTCGATGACCTTCTTCCTCTCCGGCATCTACACCCTGCCGAAGGGCAAGGCGAACCAGTACCAGCCGCCGAAGCACTCGGTCGGCGCCTCCGACATCCCGTACCTCTCGGACGCCGGGGTGAAGAACACGATCAAGATCATCAGCCAGGCCTGGCTGGCCGGTCACGAGATAGGCACCCACTTCAACGGCCACTTCTGCGCGAGCCGCTCGGACGGCAACGGCGTCAACAAGTGGACCCCCGAGGACTGGGAGAGCGAGATATCCCAGGCCGTCGGCTTCGTGACCCAGTGGCGGACCAACACCGGCTTCACCGACGTCGACCCGCTCCCCTTCGACTACCGCAAGGAGCTCATCGGCGGCCGCACCCCGTGCTTGGAGGGGCAGAAGGCCCTGCTGCCGACCGCCGCCAAGCTGGGGTGGAAGTACGACGCCAGCTCCCCCGGCGGCCAGCAGATCTGGCCGCAGAAGGTGCAGGACGGCAAGGTCTGGGACTTCCCGCTGCAGAGCATCCCGTTCCCCGGGCACTCGTTCCAGGTGCTCTCCATGGACTACAACATCCTGGCCAACCAGTCGGCCGGCAGCACCAAGGGCGACCCGGCGAAGTACGACGAGTGGCGCGCGCAGGCCCGCGACTCCTACGTCGCGGGGTTCGACCGCGCCTACAACGGCAACCGCGCGCCGTTCTTCATCGGCAACCACTTCGAGCAGTGGAACGGCGGGATCTACATGGACGCCGTGGAGCAGACGATCAAGGCCGTGGCGGGCAGGCCCGAGGTCCGGCTGGTCTCCTTCAAGCAGCTGGTCGAGTGGTTGGAGGCGCAGGACCAGTCCACCCTCCGCAAGCTCCGCACCCTCGGTGTCGGCCAGGCGCCGGCCGGCGGCTGGGAGTCCTTCCTCGGCACGGCCGGCTGACGTCCCGCTGCGGCGCCCCCCTTCTTCCGACGGACGGGCGGACGGGCGGACGGGCGAGCGGGCGGGACCGGGGACAGACACCCGGTCCGGCCCGGGCAGCGCCGAGCGGAGCCGGCCCGGACAGGGCCGGGCCGGTGTGGGGCAGAGCCGGGCCGGGCCCGGGCTAGCCGGCGGCCTGGGCCAGCCCGAGTGCGTACGGCAGCCAGAACTCGCCCGCCCGGGGCTCGCCGCGCCCGCACTCGCCGTCGGACTCGCCGGGGTTCTTGATCCAGAGGTAGGCGTCGACGCCCGGCCGCCCGGTGTCGGCGGTGGGCGGCGCCCCGAGCGCGCGGCCGGGCGGGTTGCACCACGCCTCGCCGCTCAGCGGGCCGTTGCCGTTGCGACTGGTGTCGATGACGAAGTGCTTGCCGTCCAGCAGGGCGGAGAGCTGGGCACCGTACGTGGCGTTCCGGTCCGTGGTCGAGAAGTTGGAGACGTTCACCGCGAAACCGTCCGCCGAGGCGACACCGGACTTGCGCAGCGCCTCGGCCAGCGCGGAGGGGTCCTGCACCCAACCGGGATTTCCCGCGTCCAGGTAGACCCGCACCTGCGGGCGCTTCTTCAACTCCTGGACGGCGAAGGCGAGCAGGCCGTACCGCTCGGCCGCCGCGTCGCCCTTGACCCCGCAGGTGTCCAGGGTGTGCGCCACCGCGTCCGGCTCCAGGACCACCCAGGCCCGGCGGTCACCCAGCGCCTCGGCCAGGCCGGTGATCCAGGACCGGTACGCGGCGGCGTCGGGCGCACCGCCCGCCGAGTACAGGCCGCAGTCCCGGTGCGGGATGTTGTAGGCGACGAAGACCGGCGTGCGGTCCGCTGCCGCGGCCCGCCGGCTCACCTGTTCGGCGATGCCCCGGGCCGCCTGGTCGCCGAGCCACTGCGAGGAGGGCTGGGCGGCGATCCGGAGCAGGGTGTCGGCCTCGGCCGTGCGGCCCTGGCCGCGCAGGGCGGACAGTTGACGGGCGGCGGAGGTCTGGTCGGAGACGTAGAAGGCCTGACCGGGAAGCTGCGGCAGCACGCCCGCTCCCCCGGCGGGTGCACCGCCGGGCGGTGCGGGGACCGCCGAGGCGCCCGTCGACGCGGTGCTGTTCGAACTCCCGCCGCCGGAAGGCCCCTTGACCGCCCCGGCGCTGCCTCCGGCGCACCCCGCGACGCCCGTCACCAGCCCCAGCATCGCCGCCCCCGCGGCCAGCCGGAAACCCACTCTTCGCCCTGCTCGGCGCACGTACCGCCCCTCCCAGACCCGGTCGGGCGACCGGTCGGTCCCCAGCTTCGCATACCGGGTGCCGCCCGCTGTTCACCAGCCGGTGAACAGCGGGCGGCCGACGCCGAGTGGACTGCACGTCAGATGCCCCGGAGGGCCTTCCGGGCGGACGGCCGGGCGCCCCGGCGGCCGCCGGCGGATCAGCCCTGCTTGAGGTCCGGCACCCGCCAGTCGATCGGGTCGACGCCGAAGCCCTCCAGCGCCGTGTTGATCTGGGAGAACGGCCGGCTGCCGAAGAACAGCTTGGCGGAGAGCGGCGACGGGTGGGCGCCCTGGACCACCACGTGCTTCTCGGTGTCGATCAGCGGCAGCTTCTTCTTGGCGTAGTTGCCCCAGAGCACGAAGACCACCGGCTCCTCGCGCGCGCTCACCGCCTTGATCACCGCGTCGGTGAACTTCTCCCAGCCCTTGGCCTTGTGCGAGTTGGCCTCGTGCGCACGGACCGTGAGCACCGCGTTGAGCAGCAGCACGCCCTGCTCGGCCCAGTGCATCAGGTAGCCGTTGTCGGGCGCCGGGATGCCGAGGTCGGCGTCCAGCTCCTTGAAGATGTTGCGCAGCGACGGCGGCGTCTTCGTACCGGGCAGCACAGAGAAACTCATGCCGTGGGCCTGGCCGTCGTCGTGGTACGGGTCCTGGCCGAGGACGAGCACCCGGACCTTGTCGTACGGCGTGGCCTCCAGCGCGGAGAACTCCTGCCCGCTCGGCGGGAAGACCTGCTGCTCCGCGCGCTCGGACGCCACGAAGGCCGCCAGCTCGGCGAAGTACGGCTTCTCCGTCTCGGCGCCCAGCACCGTGTGCCAGGACTCGGGCAGTTCCAGCCCGGCGCCCGCCTCCGGCGTACCCGGCTCCGTCACGCCCGCCTCGACCGTGTCCGTCACGACATCAACCTCCCACCGGACGGCCGCTCACCGCCGCACCGCCCCGACCCTCGGACGCCCTGCGGCCCTTGCGCCGCACGCCCTCTTTCCACACCGAACGCTACACAGGCCCACTGACAGTTCACTCCGCCGGAGCCGCAGGTGCCGCAGGTGCCGCAGGTGCCACCGGTGCCACGGGTGCCACCGGGGCAACCGGGGCCGCAGGGCCCACGACGGCACCCGCGGCCACCGGTTCGCCGGGGGCCGCCCCGCCGGGCGCCGCGGTCCCCGCCCGCGCCACGCGGAGGTGCTCGACCACGTTCAGCACCACCAGCACCACCGCCAGCGCCACCAGCGCCGTGATCGCCGGCCACCGCACCATCGCCGGGGCCAGGGCCAGCACCACCGCCGCCGCCACGATCCGGGTGGTCGCCACCCTCCGGAACATCATCCACCGGGTGTAGCCGAAGGCGAGCAGGTACAGCCCGCAGCCCCCGTAGAGCAGGGCCACCGTGCCCGCGCCGAGCGCCCGGCGCGGGTCGGCCACCGTCTCGCCGAAGCCGACCGCCACCGCGATCACCCCGGCCACCAGCGCCAGGTGCCCGTACTGGAAGACGCGCCGGATGACGTCCCGGCGCGACTCGGCGACCGTGACCGCGTGCCGCATGGCGTCGGCCGCGTGGACGAAGTACTGCCACCAGAGCCCCGCCGAGATGGTGAACGCGGCGGTGACGGCGACGAGTTCGGCCGCGTCGAGGGGCACCCCCGCCGCGGTGGCGCCGATCCCGACGATGGACTCGCCCAGCGCGACCAGCAGGAAGAGCGCGAACCGTTCCGGCATGTGCACGGGGTGGTAGGCCACCGCGGCGAGCCGGCGGCGCAGGAGCACCGGCGCGGACAGGTCGCAGAGCGCCGCCAGCGCCCAGAGCACCGTCCGCGGCCCCTCCGGCAGCAGCCCGCCGGCGAACAGCAGCGGTCCGCTGACCAGCACACCGACCCCGTACGGTCCGCGCCACACGCCCGGGACGCGGACGACCAGCAGCAGCAGGACCACCCGGGCCGCCCAGTACCCGGCGCCGAGCAGGACGCCCCGGCCCCCGTACGCGCCGGGCACGGCCAGCGCCATGACCAGGCCGGTCAGCCCGACGGCGAGGATGCCGAGCCGGTCGCGCGGGTTGTCCACGTCCCGGATGTTGGCCTGGACCGTGGTGCCGACCCAGCACCAGTAGACCGGCACGAACACCACCAGGGCCCGGCCGACGCCGGCCCAGTCGTGGTGGTGGTGCAGCAGACCGGAGACCTGGGTGATGGCGAAGACGAAGACCAGGTCGAAGTAGAGCTCCGCCCAGGTGACCCGTTTCTCCTCGACCGCCACCGGTGATTCCCCCGTAGTACCCATCCGCCCCTCCTCGGCGCACAGCGAACGGGCCCCGCCGCCCGACCGTCGGCCGGGGCGGCGGAGCCCGCAACAGCAGTGCCGAGGCTAGACCAGCTCGACGAGGTCCGCGATGGAGTTGAACACGCGGGTCGGCCGGTACGGGAAACGCTCCACGTCGGCGGCGGCGGTGAGGCCGGTGAGCACCAGGATGGTCTCCATGCCCGCCTCCATGCCGGCCACGATGTCGGTGTCCATCCGGTCGCCGATCATGACGGCGGTCTCCGAGTGGGCGCCGGCCGTGTTGAGCGCCTCGCGCATCATCAGCGGGTTGGGCTTGCCGACGAAGTACGGCTCGACGCCGGTCGCCTTGGTGATCAGCGCGGCGACCGAGCCGGTGGCCGGCAGCACGCCCTCGGTGGAGGGGCCGGTCTCGTCCGGGTTGGTGCAGATGAACCGGGCGCCCTGGTTGATCAGGCGGATCGCCTTGGTGAGCGCCTCGAAGCTGTAGGTGCGGGTCTCACCGAGGACGACGTAGTCCGGGTGGTTGTCGGTCAGCACGTAGCCGGCCTGGTAGAGCGCGGTGGTCAGGCCGGCCTCGCCGATCACGTAGGCGGTGCCGTTCGGACGCTGGCCCTTCAGGAAGCTGGCGGTGGCCAGGGCCGAGGTCCAGATGCACTCCTCCGGCACCTCCAGGCCCATGCCGGCCAGGCGGGCGCTGAGGTCGCGCGGGGTGTAGATGGAGTTGTTGGTGAGGACCAGGAACGGCTTGCCGGACTCCCGCAGCCGACGAAGGAACTCCTCCGCGCCGGGGATCGGCGTGCCCTCGTGGATGAGGACGCCGTCCATGTCGGTCAGCCAGGACTCGATGGGCTTGCGGTCTGCCACGTGCGTGTCTCCCGAAGTCTTGCCATGTAGTGCGATGGTCATACGAAACTGCGGCGCACCGTCGTCACCGTTGCGCCTCCCACCGGCCGGACCCTCCTCGGGACACCGGACCGCCGGGGGTACTGCTGGCTGCCCCAACGGGGCACAGCCTAATCCGCACACCAGGCCGACGGCAGCATGTCCCGCCCAGCGGGACGGGCACGGGACGCGCGGGGAACGGGCACAGGTCGAGTACGGGACGAGTGCGGGACGGGCCGGAGAAGGATCACCGCAGGACCGTCCCTCCGCACCGCTCCCCCGCCCCGCCCCGTCTCAACGAGTCCTTAACCCACCCCTAACCGCAGTGATGACCCCTCAGCAGAACCGCCCGGCACGGTTAGCGTGAACGGCACGCCGACCAGGGGCCCGGACGGACCCCCTCGGCGCTGCGGTAGCTGCTGCCGCCGCGACCCCCACCGCGGCGGCGACAGCTACCGCCGCAGACAGCCCTCCGGGGCGCGCCCCCCTCCCCGGGCGCCCCGGAGGGTCCCCGTGACGCAGGAACCGGGGCAGACCGGACACCCCGTGGTTGAGTAGGGCCCATGACCCCCTCCACGCGCCCCGTCTCCCGGAACGCCGACCCGGCCCGCCCGTTCCGCGTGGGCCTGATCGGCTACGGCCTGGCCGGCTCCGCGTTCCACGCCCCGCTGATCGCCACCACCCCCGGGCTCCGACTGGACGCGGTGGTCACCGCCAACCCCGACCGCCGCGCCCAGCTGCACCGGGAGCACCCCGACGCCCGCGCCGTCGACACCCCCGAGCAGCTGCTCGCCGACCCGGACGCACTCGACCTGGTCGTCATCGCCTCCCCCAACCGCACCCACGTCCCGCTCGCCCGGGCCGCCCTGGAAGCCGGTCTGGCCACCGTGGTCGACAAGCCGCTCGCCGCCACCGCCGCCGAGGCGCTGGAGCTCTGCGAGCTGGCCGAGTCGCACGGCACCCTGCTCACCGTCTTCCAGAACCGTCGCTGGGACGGCGACTTCCTCACCGCCGCCCGTCTGGTCCGCGAGGGCGCACTCGGGCGGGTCCACCGGTTCGAGTCCCGCTTCGAACGGTTCCGGCCCAAGCCGAAGCCGGGCTGGCGCGAGCTGGCCGACCCCGCCGAGGTCGGCGGCACCCTGTACGACCTGGGCAGCCACCTGGTCGACCAGGCGCTCGCCCTGTTCGGGCCGGTCGAGACGGTGTACGCGGAGATCGACGTCCGCCGGGACGGCGCGGTCGTCGACGACGACGCCTTCCTCGCCCTCACCCACGCCGACGGCACCCGCTCGCACCTGTGGACCAGCGCCGTCACCCCGCTCGTCGGCCCCCGCCTACGGGTGCTCGGCGACAGGGCCGGCTACGTCAAGTCGGGCATGGACCCGCAGGAGGCCGACCTCCGGGCCGGCCGCCGCCCCGACGGCACCGCCCCGTGGGGCGCCGACGACCCCGCGTCCTACGGCACCCTCGGCACCGACGAGACCGCCGCCCCGCTGCCGACCGACCCGGGCGACTACCCGGCCTTCTACGCGGGCGTCGCCGCCGCCCTCGCCGACCCCGGCACCCCGCCCCCGGTCGACCCCCGCGACGCCGTCGCCACCCTCGCCGTCCTGGAGGCCGCCCGCGCCTCCGCCGCCACCGGCACCGCCGTCCGGCTCGGCTGAACCCCGGAGCCCCACGGCACCACGCCTCCCCCGCCCCCTCCGGCTTCCTCAGGCTTCCTCAGGCGAACGGAGGACCGGAGCGGGGAGGGGGAGGAGAGGGGCGACCCTCAGATCCCGATGACCTCGACCGCCGGACCCAGCCCCTTGAAGTCCGCCAGGTTGCGCGTGTACAGCGGCAGGCCGTGGGCGGAGGCGATCGCGGCGATCATCAGGTCGATCCGGCGCGGGCGCGGCTGGCGGCCGGCGGCGATCGTCAGGGTGACCAGCGTCCCGTACCGGGCCGCCGCCGCCGCGTCGAACGGCAGCGGCTCGAAGTCGGCCATCGCCGCGCCCAGCACCTCCAGCCGCGCCGCCCGGCTGACCGGGTCGCGGGCCATCGAGACGCCCTGCTGGAGTTCGGCGAAGGTGATCGCGGTCAGCTCCGGCACCGCGGGCAGGTCGGCCGCGCCGAGCAGCGCGAGGTCGATGTAGACGCAGGTGTCCAGCACCCCGGCCGGCCGCCGGCGACGGGGTGCTCTCCGCCGCTCAGCCACGCCGCCGCTCGAACGGGTCGCCGTCCTCGTCGCCCACCAGTTCCTCGGGACCGAAGTACTCCTCGGCCTCCTTGCGCATCTGCTGGTAGTCGACCCGCGGCAGCTTCACGTGCCGCGCCACCAGTTCCTCCGCCGTGAGCCGCCGCCGGCCCGACACCGGCCGCAGCTCCGCGACCTCGACCCCGTTCCTCGTGATGTGGAAGGTCTCCCCCGCCTCCACCGCGTCCATCACCGCTGCGGAGTTGTTCCGGAACTCCCGCTGGGTAATCGTCTTCATGCTTTCCAAGGTAGCCCCGTGTAGCACCGGCGGCTACACCCCTGCACCGCCCTCCGGAAACGCCCCACACCCGGACCGTCGGTGCGCTAACGTCCGACCGTCGACGCAGCGCACGGCGGACAGAGGGGGCTCTGGCCATGACCGACACCACCGAGGCACAACACAACCCCTGGCTCTACGGCCAGGACGGCCCACCGGCCGGCATCCCCGCCCAGGCCACCGGCCCGGGCCCGTGGGCCACCGGCACCTCCGGGAGCGCCCCGGTCCACGTCGAACCGGCCGCCCTCCGGCAGGCGGCCGGGGTGTCCCGACGCCTCCAGGGCGAGCTGAGGAACTCGGTCCTCCACATCGAGCCGGACACCGGCGCGGCGGCCCGGGCGCTGTCCGCCGACTGCTGGAGCACGGGGGCCGCGCTCTCCCAGGTCCTCACCTGGTGGAAGGCCCGCTGGACCAGCATGGACAACCGCCTCGGCCTGACCGCCGACCGGCTGGAAGCCACCGCCGGCGCCTACCGGTCGACCGACGGGTCCTCCGCCTCCACGTTCAAGGCGCCGTGAGCCGTGGTGACCTTCGCGCAGCTCCGCCACAGCTCCTTCGAACCGCTGGGCAAGGCCGGAGACACCTGGAACGGCGTCTCCGGACACGTCGAACAGATCGCCGGCCGGCTGCGGTCGGGCGTCCTGCAACCGCTGACCGGAGTCGGACCGCACGCGTTCTCGGCCCCGGGGAGCCGCGCGTGGACCGGCCTCGCGGCCGACGAGGCCGCCCGGGAGATCGGCCTGCTGGCCGACGAGCTGACCGCGTTCCGCTACGAGGCACTCGCCGTCACGGCCGCCCTGCGCCGGGCCGAGTCCGCGTTCGCCCGGGCCAGGCAGGACCTGCTGCGCGCCGTCGGCGACGCCGAGGGGCTCGGCGCGACCGTCTCGGACGACGGCACCGTCACCCTGCCGCCCCTCCCCGCCGAGGAGCGCAACGACCCGGACTCGATCGCCTACCAGAAGCGGAAGTGGGACGAGGTACAGCAGCACATCGAGGCCATGCGCAAGGCCGTGACCACGGCCACCGAGGCCGACACCACGGCCGCCGCGGCCCTGCGCGCCCTCGACCCCACCCAGGTCGACCCGGCAACCCGCCCGGGCGCCGTTCAGGACGCGCGTGACGACCTCGCACGGGCTGCGGGGATGCCGAGCGATCCGAAGGCCCGCACAGCGTGGTGGGCCGCGCTCGACCCTGCGGTCCGGGCCGGTCTCCTCTCCTCCGAACGGGCCGCGCTGGTGAACGCCGGGCTTCTCGGGCCGACCGTCTACGAGTGGGAGCAGCCCGACGATGGGGCCGGACCGTTCGCCGCCCGGAACCCGAGCATGGCCGAGCTGACGAGCTGGTGGCAGACCGAGGGCATGGTCGGTCTGGGCAGCCTGGAGGGCAAAACGGACGCCGGTCGTCACATGCAGCACTTCCTGGAGGGATCCGGAAAGCCACTCGCCGTCGATGTCGACCGGTTGCTCCGCGACGACCCGACGTTCCGCGACGACGTCGCCGAGGCGGTGTCGTCCAGCGGGGAACAGTGGCGACAGACGGCACTCGACGCCTACCAGAAGTCGGGCGGCGCACCGGTGGCCGTCCCGATCGAGACTCCCGGCCTCCACCGGACGATCGACAGGCCGAGTACCGAGAACTGGTACCTGGCCATCGGAAGCCACGCCTACTCGGCATCAGGCGTGGCGACGGCGAGGCCCGGTCCGGACGGCCGGCCCGTGGTCACCGTCGAGTACCAGGTCAACCTCTGGGACCGCTACAACTGGGACCCCGGGAAATCCACTCCGATTGCCGGGACGTCGGTCAGCGACAGCGACCTGGCGACGCTGCACCAGACCGGCCTGGCCCAGGAGTTCGACATCACGGGCAATAGCACTCCCACCACCGTGGTCCTCGACGGGAACACTGCCACCCCGCCGCCCGGAACCGGCAAGGTGGCAGGAGACGACCGCGAAGGCGGGCCCGGCGACATGGGCCGAGAGACACGGTAGTGGCGACGAACGAACACCGAACGGCCTCCGCTCCGCGTCGGCGCCGATGGCTGATCGCGGCGTTGGTCCTCCTCCTGGTGGTTCTCCCCGCAGGCGCCGCCGGGGGCCTGTACTGGCTGGTCGAGCAGGATCGGAACCCGACGGCGGACAGCGGGCGGCCGGGCTCCTGGGTGACGACGATGACGTCCGCCGAGATCTCCGACTTCGCCCAGGTGCCGATCCCGGCCGGAGCGAGCGACGTCCGGTGGGGGTATGTCGAGGGCTTCCAGGACGACACGGCCGTCATGGCGTTCCGGCTGTCGGCCGACGCGGTGGACAGCTTCGCGGCCGGACTCGGCGGTGCGCAGTGGAAGGACGCCGCCCCTGCTCCCAGGAACAGCGCCCTGCGGGACCTCCGGCACATCGGGGCACCCGATCCTTCCGGCGTGCTCACGCTGCGGCGCGGCATCTTCGTATCGCACCAGCCCGGACACACCAAACGGGTGGAGAGCCAGGTCTGGCTGGGAAGCCGGACCGGGATCGACCCCGTCCAGGTGTGGGTGTACGCGATGAACGTTCCCTGAACCGAGTCGGGAACCTCTGTGGCAGCCCGGCCGTATCCTGGGCTGGAGCACTGGTCCGGAGCACAGGAAGGAGCACGCCGTGGCGCTGGTCGCGATGCTGCTCGGGGTGTTCCGGGTGCTGAGTGGGGAGTGGCTCGTCGAGGGTGGCGGGTCGCTGGCCTCGGTGGCGGCCGCAGCGGCCGTGGTGCTGGTGACCGGAGCGGTCGCGGGGGCGCTGGTCGTCTCGCGGCTGTTGGGGGCGCGGGCTCCCGCCGCCGTCAGGGCCGGGGTGTTGCGCAGACGCGCGTTCAGGACGGCGTTCCTTCCGCAGCGTGATCCGGATGCCCGGGGCCGGCGACGCCCCAGGGCGCCGGGGGCGGCCCCGGCGGCCGCGTAACCCCCCGCACGACTGCTGGGCCGTTGACGCGGCCGTCCTCCGCCGACCACTCATTTCCGCGCGCCGCCGGCCTTCCGCCGCGCATGCCCCGTACGCCGTGTCGTACGCGCCGCATGCCGCTTGCCGCAGCGCGCCGAGACCCCCGGAGGGCTCGCTCCACCATGTCCGTTTTCGCATTTCTCGACCCGGCCGTCGGCCTGGCCCACGACGTCGTCGCCGCGCTGGCCCAGGTCGTGCCGACGGCGCTCGCGATCGTCCTGTTCACCGTCTGCGTCCGGTTGGCGCTGCACCCGCTGGCGCGGGCCGCGGCGCGGGGCGAGCAGACCCGGACCCGGTTGGCGCCGCAGGTCGCCGAGCTGAACCGGAGGCACAAGGACCGGCCGGAGAAGCTCCGGGAGGCCCTTGCCGCGCTGTACGCGCAGGAGAAGTCCTCGCCGCTCGCCGGATGTCTGCCGATGCTGGTGCAGATTCCGTTCTTCTCGGTGATGTACCGGCTGTTCACGACGCCGAACGACCTGCTCGGCCACACCCTGTTCGGCGTCCCGCTGGGCCTGCACGCGGGGAGCGCGCAGGGCGTGGCGCAGTGGGTGGTGTTCGGCGCGCTGTACGCCGGGTTGGCGGCGGTGGCGTACGTCGGCTTCCGGCGGGCCCGTCGGGCGCAGGCCGCGCAGAAGGAGCAGCAGGCGTTGCAGGCGGAGCAGGCGAGGAAGGCTCGGGGCGGCCGGGCGAAGGGCGGGGCGAAGGGCGGTCCGGCGGCCGAGACCGCGTTGCCGCAGCCGGCGCTCGCGCTGTTGCCGTACCTGTCGTTCGGCACGGTGCTGTTCGCCGCACTGGTGCCGCTGGCCGCCGGGGTCTACCTGCTGACGACCACCGCGTGGTCGGCCGCCGAGCGGGCGTGGTTGCACCGTAACGCGCCGGTGCCGGTGGGCGCGGGCGTGGCGCTGGTCTGACGGCGGCCGACCGGGGCGGCGCGCCGCCCGGCCGCCGCCCCGGTGAGCCGCCCCGGTGAGCCGCCCCGGCCCCGTGCCGACCACCCGTCCCCCGCCCCTGACCGGGAGCCGACCGGCGGGTGGCGCTGCTCTAGCCTGAGCTGATCGTTTTCGTCGTCCGCCGACCACACGGGTCCCCGGCCGACGGACAGGTGGAGGGATGTCGTCATGGTGGTCGCTGCTCCGGCGTTGGCCGAGTTGCGGGAGGTCTGCCAGCCGCAGGCGAAGCTGGCGAGCCGCAACGGGGAGCACTGGGCGGGCCGGCTCTACATGCGGCGGCTCTCCCTGCGGGCGACCCGGCACCTGGTGCGGACGTCGGTCTCGCCGAACACCCTCACCTGGCTGATGGTGGTGTGCGGGGTCGGGGCCGGGGCGGCGCTGTTGATCCCGGGGTTGGCGGGGGCCGCGCTGGCGGCGGTGCTGTTCCAGGGGTTCCTGTTCTTCGACTGCGTGGACGGCGAGGTGGCGCGCTGGACGCGCCGGTTCAGCACGGCCGGGGTGTACGTGGACCGGCTCGGCGCCTACCTGGCGGACGCCGCACTGATGATCGGTGCGGGCGTCCGGGCGGCCCGGGGCGGGTCGGAGCTGTGGGTGTCGGTGGGGCTGGCGGCCGCGCTGGGCGTGGTGCTGCTGAAGGCGTCCACGGACCTGGTCGACGTGGCGCGGGCGCGCAGCGGGCTGGCCCCGGCGGACGAGGAGTCGACGCAGCCGCGGTCGCAGGGCATCGCGACGGCGCGGCGGCTGGGCTCGATCCTCAAGATCCACCGGGTGACCAACGGCATCGAGGCGTCGCTGGTGCTGCTGGCCGCGGCGGTCGCGGACGCGGTGGTGGGTTCCACCGATCCGACGCAGGGGACGGTCGCGGCGATCGCGGTGATCACCTGGGGGATGGTCGTCGCCCACCTGGCGTCGATCCTCTCGTCCTCCCGCCTGCGCTGAGCGGCTCCACCAACCTCACCGACAGCACGGTCCGCCCCACCGGCAGCAGCGGTGGCACGGCGGGCCCCGATGCGCCCATCCCGGACATCAAGTCAAGCCACCCGCAGAGTATTTGACGACGAACGTCCCCCGCCGTTCGGCTCCGGAGGGGTACCCGCAGGACGCACCGCGGCACCCTCCGCAGGACGACGCGGGCGGCGCGGTGCGGATGCGAACGTGGTGGCCGGGGCCCGGAGGTCGGGCCCGGGAGGGATCACCATGCACGCCAACCACTTCGTTCGGCCGCGCCGCCGCAGCAGGCTCGCCCTGCGGTTCGCCGCCGCCGCGCTGGCCGGGGCGACCG
Organism: Kitasatospora sp. NPDC127035; assembly: GCF_042726075.1. Lineage (NCBI taxonomy): Bacteria > Bacillati > Actinomycetota > Actinomycetes > Kitasatosporales > Streptomycetaceae > Kitasatospora > Kitasatospora sp. NPDC127035. The sequence goes on from NZ_JBHXDN010000013.1 coordinate 34,154, forward strand.
TCGTCTCGCTGGCCCCGACGGCGGTGGCGGCGGGGGCCGGCACCGCCACCGACTCCGCCGACTCCTCGGCCTCGTCCGACCGACACCGCCCGTCCGTCGACCTGGGCCCGGAGCTGCGGGACATCGTCTCGCGGGGCTCCTCGACCGCCGCGCTCGGCGAGACGCGCGAGAACGGCCGCCGGACCTGGCGCGACGCGGCCGGCGTCACCGACCTGGACTCCGGGCGTCCGGCGCGCGCCGACGGCCGGTTCCGGATCGGCAGCATCACCAAGACCTTCGTCTCCACCGTGGTGCTGCAGCTGGCCGACGAGGGCCGGCTCCGGCTGGACGACCCGGTCGACCGCTACCTGCCGGGGGTCGTGCCGAACGGCGGCGCGATCACGCTGCGGCAGGTGCTGAACCACACCAGCGGTCTGTACGACTACCTGGAGGACCCGCAGTTCCTCTTCCACGACGAGGCGAGCCTGCGCGCGTTCCTCGCCCAGGGGCGCTGGACGAACTACCGCCCGGAGCAGCTGGTCACGGTCGGCGTGCAGCACGCGCCGTACTTCGCGCCCGGCCAGGGCTGGCACTACTCCAACACCAACTACATCCTCACCGGGATGATCATCAAGAAGGTCACCGGCCACACCTGGCAGCGCGAGGTCGAGAAGCGGATCGTCGAGCCGCTGAACCTCGACAACACCTCCTTCCCGGGCTCGTGGCCCGGGATCCCCGGCCCGCACGCCCACGGGTACGTCAAGCTGCCGGAGGGTCCGGCGGACGTCACCCTGATCAACCCGACCGTCGGGGACGCGGCCGGCAACGGCATCTCCACCACCAGCGACCTCGACCGCTTCCACGCCGCCCTGTTCGGCGGCAAGTTGCTGTCGGCCGCCCGGCTGGCCGAGATGACCACGGCCGTCCCGGCGCCGATGATCGGCGCGCACTACGGGCTGGGCCTGATCCGCTACGACCTGCCGTGCGGCGAGGTCTGGGGCCACACCGGGGGCATCCCGGGGTTCAACTCGGTGCTGCTGGGGGTGCGGGACGGCTCGCGGCAGTTCGCCCTCTCGTTCAACCTGCTGGAGGGCACCGAGACCGAGGAGACCGAGACCACGCTGAACACGTTCATCCTGAGGGCCGCCTGCGGCCCGGACACGGCGGCGGCCCCGGGGACCCCCGCGGCGAAGGGAGCGGACGGCGGCCCGCCGTCGACGACCTTCAAGACGCTGCGCTGATACGGCAGGCCTCGACAAGTCAAGCGCCTTGACGATGATTTGACCGTGCGTCACACCCTCCCTTCGGCCGGGCGTCCGGTCCTCGGGACGCACGGTCGATGACCCCCTCAGGACGACGCGCCGGTGTTCCGTTCGGTGCGATCGTGGTGCGGACGGCCCGGGGCCGGGCCGGAAGGGGCGGGGCACCATGACCATCGTTCAGGCTCGATCTCCGTACCGGCGACGCCGGGCGGGGCTGCGGCTCGCAGCCGTCGCCCTGGCCGGGGCCACCGTCGTCACGCTCGCTCCTACCGCAGCGGTGGCGGCGGCGGGGGCATCAGGATCCGCGACCGGGTCCGCGCAGGAACGTCGGCCCCGCGTCGACGGACAGCAGGAACTGCGGCACCTCGTGGAGCACGGCGGGATGACCGCCGCGCTCGCGGAGATCCGCGACGCCGGCCGCCCCCTGTGGCGGGGCGCCGCCGGGACCGCCGACCTGGCCGACGGGCAGCCGGCCAGGTCGGACGGCCGGTTCCGCATCGGCAGCGTGACCAAGTCGTTCGTGTCGACGGTCGTGCTCCAGCTCGTCGGGGAGGGCCGGATCCGGCTGGACGACCCGGTCGAGCGCCACCTTCCGGGCGTCGTCCCGAACGGCGGCGCGATCACCGTCCGACAGCTGCTGAACCACACCAGCGGCCTGTTCAACTTCACGGAGGACGACCGGTTCCTGGTCAAGACCGAGGCCGAACTGCAGGACTTCGTGTACGGGACGTGGCGTTACCGGAACTACCGGCCGCAGCAGCTGGCCGCGGTCTCCGCCGAGCACCCGCCGTACTTCGCGCCCGGCCAGGGCTGGCACTACTCCAACACCAACTACGTCCTCGCCGGGATGATCATCAGGAAGGTCACCGGCCACACCTGGCAGCGCGAGGTCGAACGGCGGATCGTCCGGCCCCTGCACCTGGAGGACACCTCCTTCCCGGGATCCGAGACCGGCCTCGGCGGCCCGCACGCCCACGCCTACGCCGCGATGCCGGCCGGACCGGCCGACGTCACCCGGTACAACACGACCGTCGTGGACGCGGCCGGCAACGGCATCTCCACCACCGCCGACCTCAACCGGTTCCACGCCGCCCTGTTCGGCGGGAAGCTGCTGCGGCCGGCCCAACTGGCCGCGCTGACGGACACGGTGGAAACCTCGACGCCGGAGTTGCGCTACGGCCTCGGTGTGTTCCGGATCGATCTGGGCCCGGGGTGCGAGGCGGCCTGGGGCCACGACGGCGGCCTTCCCGGGTGGAGCACCCTGCTGGTCGGCACCGGGGACGGGCGGCGGCAGCTGGCGTTGTCGCACAACCCGTACCTGGGCACGGACAGTTCGGCGAGCGGCGAGGCGATCGGCTCGCTCCTGGCCAAGACGCTGTGCGGCCCGGTCGCGGGCGCCGGTGTCGGCGCCGGTGTGGCCCCGGGCGCCGGGGTTCCCCCGCTCGTGGGAGCGATCCCGGGCACCGGGCCGGAGCTTCGCGTGGAGCTCGGCCCGGCCACCCGCTGACCGGCCCCCGGAACCGAGCGGGGGCGGAACCGGACGGGGCGGGGGGAAAAGCGGTTGACGCCCGTCGCCGCCCGCCGGTCGGATGGTGTCCCATGAGCACAGGGCAGTTGCACCCCGGTCAGCACGCCATCGACGAGGACCTCGTACGGCGACTGGTCGCCGGTCGGTTCCCGCAGTGGGCGGGGCTGCCGGTGCGGGGCTTCCCGTCCGGCGGCACTGTCAACGCCATGTACCGGCTGGGCGACGACATGGTGGTCCGGCTGCCGCTCGTCGACTGGGGCGAGGTGGACGTCGCCACGGAGCAGGAGTGGCTGCCGCGCCTGGCACCGCTCCTGCCCACGGCCATCCCGGCGGCGATCGCCCTCGGCGGGCCCGCCGAGGGGTATCCGTGGGCGTGGTCGGTGTACCGCTGGCTGGACGGGAGGAACCCGGAGGCCGGCGCGCTGACCGCGCCGGTCCCGCTGGCCGAGGACCTGGCCGGGTTCGTGTCGGCGATGCGGAGCATCACCCTCCCGGGCGGGCCCGCCGCCTACCGGGGCGGGCCGGTCCGGCTGCTCGACGAGTCGACCCGGGAGGCGATCGAGGAACTACGCGGCCTCCCCGAGGAGGGCGTCGACTGCGACGCCGCGGCCGCCGTCTGGGAGGACGCGCTGCGGGCTCCGGTGTGGGACGGGCCGCCGGTGTGGCTGCACTCGGACCTGATGCCGGGCAACCTGCTGGTGGACGCCGGGGGCCGGCTCACGGCGGTGATCGACTTCGGGTGCGCGGGCGTCGGCGATCCGGCCTGCGACATGTTCCCGGCCTGGAACCTGCTGCCCGCCGAGGGGCGGGAGGTCTTCCGCAAGGCGCTCGACGTGGACGACGCGACCTGGCGGCGCGGCAGGGGGCGGACACTCGCGCAGGCACTGGGGGCGCTGCCGTACTACCGGGAGACCAACCCGCTGATGGCGGCCAACGCCCGGCACGTGATCCGGGCGGTGCTGGAGGAGAGCTGAAGCGCGCGGCGCAGGTGTCGCCGGACCGTCGGCCGCCCGCCTCCACGTGCCGACGCCGTTCGACGCCCGTGGCGGTGGGCCCGAAGCCCTCCGCCACGGCGAGGCGGCTGTGAGGGCTCAACCAAATGATTCGTTGGGGTAGTTGAGTTGGGAGAGTATGACGGCATGCGCATCCTCGGCCTCGTCTTCGCGGGCACGTCCACACCCCACCGCTCTCAGATGGCCGACTTCCTCGGCGACACCTTGGGCCTGCCCCGTGTTGAGGTGGGCGGCGTTGAGGCCGACTTGTTCGAACTTCCCGACGGGTCGACCTTCGCCGTGGCCTCGCCCGGCGGGATGGGGGCGCCCCGGTCCGTCGGCTTCCTCGTGGACGATCTCGACGCTGCGGCGGCGGATCTGCGCGAAGCGGGCGTCGAGGTAGGGCCGATCGGCGAGAACGAACGTGAGCGGTACCTGCACTTTCGGGCTCCGGACCGTGAGCTCTACGAACTGACGGAACGCAAAGCCGGCATTGCGTGACCTCGAAGGGCGGCGGTTCGAATCCGCGCCCACACCCGTCCTCGACCTCCCACAGCTCGCGCCGCACCACCTCGGGGGCAGTCGCACGCCCCCACACCTCGCCGATGCCGAGGCGAGCGCGACATGGCGGGCAGTCATGTCCGGTGGCTCCTTGTGTGAGGAGTTCTTAGACCGGCCGAGGGGCGGTGTTCCTCCGCTCGGGTAGCCGGTCGCCGCGCCCGACGGCGGCGGCGGGAGCGGGTCGGGTACTGATCGCAGTCGGCGCAGGGTGCCACCGCCCTCGTCGGCACAGGTCGAAGCCCACACCTCAGGAGGCCGGAATGGCCCGCACGATCCCCCTCGCCCTGACTGCGCTCGGCGCCGTCGGAATCCTGGTCGGAGGCGCCGCGATCGCCACCGCCGACGACCGCGGGGCCGCCCGCCCGAAGGAGAAGCCGACCGTCGTCGTCCCCGGGAACCAGGCCGCCGCCGACGCGTCCCTACTGTCCGCGCACACGCAGGTCACCGGCGACTCGGTCGTCGTGCACCCGGGGCAGAACCTGTCGGCGGCCGTGCTCTGTCCGTCCGGCCAGGTGCCCACCGGTGGGGGCGGCACGACCAGCGCCTTCAGGATCTTCCTCACCGACTCCTACCCGAGCGGCAGCGCCTGGATCGTCCGTGGGACCAACACCAACAACGTCGACGAGTCCATCAGGGCGTACGCCGTCTGCACGACCCCCTGATCCGACGGCACACCCGGACGCCGAACCCGGCGGCCACCGCTGAACGACCGACGCGCCCCCGCCCGACGGCGGGGGCGCGCCGGTCGTTCCCGGCACAATCCGCACCACGCCCGGGCATCCGCGGTCAGCAACCGGGCCGGACACCGGTGAGGTCGGCTGCTGCTGCGGCGACGAGCGGCGCCAGTTCGGGATAGTGCCCGCGGTCAACGGCTTGGAGCATTTCCGCGAGGGCGATCAACTGGCCCACGCGGCCCGCCGGGGAGTCGAGGACATCGGAGAACTCTGCCCGGACACGGACCGCGACCGGGGGCACCCGGAGACTGCTGACCCACAGGACCGCGGGATCGTAGCCCACGGGCACGAGTCCCCAGCGCTCCCAGTCCAGAATGGCGAGCGGCCGGCCGGTCAGGTTGGCCCACTGCAAGTCTCCGTGCCCGGTGGTGCGCTCGACCGTCGAGGGGGCCGGGATACCGGGGTACTTCGGGAAGACCTCCTCGATCCATTCCTGGCGCAAGGTGATCTTCGTGCCGGAGGACTTGGCGATCCCGGCCAACGCGGTCCTCAGACCGCTCCACCATCCGTCCTCCAGTACCGGGTCCTCCCGGAGGTCGGGTGTCGAGGAAACCGCCGGACCGGTGAGGTCGAACACGTCGGCCTGGTAGAACCGGTCGTCGTCCGTCCAGTCCATGGTGTCGTGCAGCCGTGGACGCGGGACAGACTCCGGAATGCACTGCTCGGCTCCAAGGGGCCCTTGACCGGACGGCCGGGGGGCGAACCGGCGCCGGCTGCTGGAAACGCGGAGCCAGAGCTGCCCTGCGCGGCGGCCGACGGTCGACCCGGAGGTGCCGAAGACGGATGGACCGGTACAAGCGAGGCCGAGGAAGGCGGCAGCCCTGGCGTGTGCACCCTCCAGACTGCGGCGGGCTGCGTCATCCGGTTGAAAGGACATCGAGAACCCTCCTGAGACGCGCCTCCGGGATCGGCCGAGCCAGAGCCGTTGCGCAATCATCCCAGTGCGCACGACTACTGATCGACGCCAAGACGACGTCCAGCGCCGGACAGCCCCCGACAACGTGGAACGCTGCAGCATGGGGGCTCGATCCCGGCTGAATGAGTTTCACCAATTCGGGGGTCATCAGCGCGGACCTACGAGAACACCGGTCCCGGTCGCCGGCGGTCGGGCCTCACGTTCTGGTCAGAATCCAGGAACGCTCGCCGGAACTCCACCACAGGGTGGGCCTCTCGCGCTTCCCTCCCCGACTGGTCAGGACAAGCAGACACTCCTCGGGCTGGGTGAACTGCACCCTCACCAGGTAGCCGGCGTCCGCGTCGGACGTCTCCGCCCAGGTGCCGGAGGAAACCTCCAACGGGCCGTCCGCCGCCAAGGGGTTGTGTGTGGGGCATGCCTCGGCAGGCACCACGGACGGGCCGAGCCGTCCGCTCTCGTCGAAGACCAGGCTGATGCTGTCGCCGGACCAGCGCCCGACCGGGCTCGGCGGCGGTCCGGTGGCGTCCAGGTACCGGACCACGAGGTAGGCGCCAAGGGCCGCCGTCACGGTCACCGCCGCGAGGAGGAGCGCACCGAACTTGGCAGGTCGCGTCATACCGGAACGGTACCAACGGGCCTGTCCGGCAGAACCGGCGGTGACGGCCGCGCATGCACGGCCATGCGATGGGGCTGCACTTCGCCGCACCCGGGTTTCCACCCGATCAAGCGACTGCCGCGATCCGCCAGGCCGCAGCCGCCGTTCGCGCCCCCGCCCGACGGCGGGGGCGCGTGAACCGGACGCGCCGCAGGACGTGGCGGGTCGGCAGGTCAGTCGGGTATGCGGGTCCGCTCGGGGGCGGAGGCGTCCTGGTCGTGGTGGCGATCACGGAGGGCCTGGGTGCGGACCTGGCAGACGGCGCCGACGACGGCTGCCGCGATGACGAGGATCAGCAGCCCGAGCACGGCGGCCAACCCTCGCGAACGGTGGGGAGGTTCACGCGGCGGCATCCAGTTCGAACCAGACGATCTTGCCGCGCTTCTGCGGTTCGGTCCCCCAGCGGTGGGTGAGGCCGTCGACGAGCTGGAGTCCCCGGCCGCACTCGGCGAGGCCGGCGGGCGTTCGCCGTTCGGGGAAGTCGGAGGAGTCGTCGCCGACCGAGACGCGGAGCGTCCGGTCGAGAACGAGGACGAGGACGACGGGCGACGTGGTCCGGCCGTGCCGCCAGGCGTTGACGATCAGTTCGGCGAGGGCGAGCTCGGCGTCGGCGATGGCCTCGGGGTGGAACCCGCTGCGGACCATGGCGTCCCGGAGCGCGGCTCGGGCGATGGCGAGGGAAGGGGAGTTGAGGTTACACATGGGGAGTCTCCCAGCGGTGCAGGTGGGGCACACCGAAACGGGGTGCGTCGCCGTGAGCAAGGTCGCGGCGGCGATGGCGACGCCGCGCACGAGTGCTCTTCGGTGCCCGGGCAGCAGGTACCAACTGCCCTGATCCGGGACGTTGATGACAATCCGTCCGGTGAGCGGTGCATCACAGACTGTAGAGCATTCGGCGGTACATGTACCAGCTGATCCGATACTTGTACCGTCAGATGCGGCTGGACTCGCACAACGGTCCCGGTGGATGCTTGGTCACATGCCACCTACCCCCAGCGCACGAAGGCAGCGGGTTGGCATCGAGCTACGAAAGATGCGAGATGCCGCCGGCACGACAACCGCCGAGGCCGCGACGATCCTCGGCGTGGACCGCACGAAGATCACACTCATCGAGCAGGCGCTCTACGCGGTGACGCCGGAGAGAGTGGTGGCTCTCGCCCACAAATACGGCGAAACCAACAGCGAGTTCGTCACTGCCCTTGCGACGATGGCAGGCGACCGCTCCAAGGGGTGGTGGGAAGAGTATCGAGGAGCAGTGCCGATCGGGTTTCTCGACCTCGCCGAGCATGAGTACTACGCGAGGGCGACGCAGTCCTATCAGATCTGTCACCCACCAGGCCCTATGCAGAACGAGCGGTACAGCAGGGCAATCTTCCGGGACGCCCAAACACCGCTGACTCCACGGACAGTGGAAACGCGTATCGAGCACCGTATGCGGCGTGCCGAGGTCCTGATGGCTGAGGGCGCACCGCCCTACACCGCCGTCGTGCATGAAGCCGCGCTCCGTATGCAGTTCGGAGGTCGCGATTCGCTGCGAGAGCAGTTGGAGTGGATGCTTGAGCTGTCCGAGCGTCCACATGTGACGCTACGCGTGATCAGCTTCGCAGCAGGCGGTTTCAAAGGGTCAGGCCAAGCACTCGTCTACATGAGCGGCCCGGTGCCACGCCTCGACACCCTGCAGTACGACACCGTCGAAGGGCCCACCTTCCTGCACACGACAGAACACCTCGACAAGTACCGCAGGATCATAGAAGTGATGGCCGAGCGGTCACTCTCCGTCGATGACTCTCGCAATCTGATCACGCAGATCAAGAAGGAGCTCTAACCCGTGGAGGAACTCTCCTGGATGCGCCCCGCGTCGTGCGCCAACGCCAACAACTGCCCCGAGGTGGCGGTGACCTCCGAGGCCGTGTACGTCCGGAGCAGTCTCCAACCCTCCTCCATAGCCGAGCTGACCCTCGCCGAGTGGCGTGACCTCCTCGCCGGCATCCGCAACGGCGAGTTCGACGTCTGAGCTGCTTCGGCGCGACCGGTGCCTCCCGGGAGGCACCGGTCGTCCACATCTCCTCAACATTCCCTGGAACCACTCCCCCGCTGCGGACACCAGATCTGCGTGGAGTCCTCCTTGTCCAGTAAGCAGGCGCAGCCCGGCGACCGCCAGGTCTTCGCCGAGCTCTACGATCAGCACGCGCGCACGGTCTTCGCGCACGCCTACAGATCCACCGGGGACCGCGACCTCGCGGACGACATCGTCTCCCTGACCTTCCTCGAAGCCTGGCGGCTGCGGAAGAAGCTCCGCGACGAGGTCCTGCACCCCCGTGCCTGGCTGCTGGCGATCGCCACCAACGTCCTGCGCAACACGGCCCGCACCGCGCGCCGTCACCGCGAGGCGATGTCCCGCCTCCCCCGCCGCGACCCGATCCCCGACTTCGCCGACGAGGTGGTCGGCCGGATCACGGACGCCAACACGGCCGCCGCCGCCGTGCGCGCCCTCGACCAGCTGGGCGCCCCCGAGCGCGAGGTGTTCACCCTCGTCGTCTGGTCCGGGCTGGGCTACGCGGAGGCCGCCCGCGCCCTGGGCATACCCGTGGGCACCGTCCGCTCCCGACTCTCCCGCGTGCGGGACAAGCTGCGCCGGATCGTCGACACCGAGGACCCGCCGGAGCCACCGCACGACCGCGCCCACCACCTCGCCGCCAGCCGTCAGCCCGTGGGGCACCACCAGGAGAGCCGGCCATGAACACCGCATCCACCGACCACGACAGGTGGGACGAGCACGGCGAGCGCCGCGAACTGGCCCGCCTGTTGCCCCCGCCCCCGCATCCGGTCCCGTCCCTCGACCAGATGGCCGCCCGCCGCGAGTTCCTGCTGGACGAGTTCGACCGGTCACGTCCCTTCGCCGCCCTGACCTCCCGCTGGCGGGGCCTCGCCCTGGTGGCCGCCGTCGGCACCGCCGCCACCCTCATGGCGGTGACCCTCACCCAGGGCACCGGAGCCTCGGCGAACCGGACGCCCCCCGCCACCGCGGCCTCCGTCGAACTTCTCGACCGGGCCGCCCGGGTCGCCTGGTCCGGCCCCGAGCCCTCGGTCCGGGACGCCCAGTACACCTACCTCAGGACCGTCAGCCACTCCACCTCGCTCAGCGAGTCCGCCGACGGCACGATGCGGCGCGGCACCACCACCACCGAAACCGAGAAGTGGGCCTCCGTCGACGGCAGCCGGCCCGGGCTGACCCGTCACGCCGGCGCCGACGAACCGCTCTCCGCCCTCGACGGCTCCCTCCTGACGTCCTCCTCCTACCGCCTGCTGGCCACCCTTCCGACCGACCCCGAGTTGCTGCTCAGGAAGATCCACGCCGACGCCGTGCGCGATCACGGACGCGGTTCCGACTCGACCACCGGGCCCGACCAGGAGTCCTTCGTCGCGATCGGCGACCTCCTGCGCAGCACGGTCGTGCCGCCGCGACTGAGCGCCGCCCTCTACCGTGCGGCGGCCCGCATCCCCGGTGTGGTGGCGGTCGACGACGCCGTCGACGCCGCCGGCCGCCGCGGGGTGGCCGTGGCCCGCGTCCACAACGGCGAACGCTTCGAGTGGATCTTCGACCGCCAGACGATGCGTCTGCTCGGTACCCGCACGGTCCTGATCAAGGACGGCCCGTGGGGCAAATCCGGGGACGAGGTGGACTCCGCGGCCCTCGTCGCCTGGGGCATCGTGGACACCCCCGGTGAGGCAGCACCCCAGGAAGCAACCCCCTGAGTCGATTCGGTCAGCCATTGACCGGACTGCGCTGCAGCTATTGTGTGATCGGCGAATCCCGCGTTGGGTCGTGTCAGCACCGAACCGACACAACCGAGCAGGGGGGAAGTTGACCGTGCGTACATTCCGCACGCTCGCTGCCGTCACCACGGTCGCCGGCGCACTCGCGCTGGCGGCTCCGACGGCCGTGGCCGCACCCGCAGACGCGTCTGCGCAGGCCACCGACGTCAGGCAGTCCGCGGATCCGACGGACGCAAGGCCGTCCAAGCCCGTGATCGCCACCTATAGAGGCAAGAAGATCGACCTTTCCCAGGGTTGGGGCGGCGCCCGCGTCTGCACCGAGGTGACCGGTGGTGCCGTCTACTGCCACGACAGCATCGCCGAGGCCGACCAGGCACTCGCCACCATCGATCCCGCTTCGGCCCAGACCTCGCGGAAGGCGCCTGCCGCCGGAGCCTCACTGACCGACGCGGACTGCTCCTCGGGCTGGGTCTGCATCTGGGAGCACTCCAACTACACGGGTGCCGCCCTGCGCTGGTCGCAGTTCGGCACCAAGTACCTGTCCGACTGGGGTTTCCGGGACCGGGCCAGCTCCGCCTGCGCCTACAACGCGAGCGGCGCGACCCTCTACGACGACCGCGCCCTCCAGCCGGACCCGTCGCTCTACCTCGGATGGGGCTGCTACGACCTCTCCGCCCAGGGCTACCCCTACGGCGGCAGCTGGAACGACCGGGTCGACTACCTCACGGTCAACTGACCCGGCACCACCGCACGGAGAAGGCCGAGGGCCGGTCACCCGATCTTCCGGGTGCCGGCCCTCGGCCTTCGTCCTGCGTTTCCGGGTTCCTGCGGGCCCGGGTTCCTGCGGGCCCGGGTTCCTGCGGGGTCAGGCCGCCAGCTCGGCCGCGTCCTCCGCCGGAGCCTGCTCGGCCGTCTTCTTGTCCCGCATCACGATCGTCGCCACCAGGGCCGCCGCCAGCACGCCCACCGCGCTCACCGTGAAGGTGGTCGACATGGCGGAGGTGAAGGCCTCCCGGGCGGCGTGCGCCAGGCCCGCGTCCCCCTTGGCCTCGGCCAGGGCGCCGACGATCGACTGCTTCGCCTGCTCCGAGGAGCCCTTCGGCATCCTGTCCGCGTAGCCGCTGGCCAGCATCGACCCGAGGATCGCGATGCCCAGCGCCGTACCCGCCTGCTGGATGGTGTCGTTCAGCGCGGAGCCGACGCCCGCCTTGTCCGCCGGGATCTCGCCCATCAACGCACCGACCGCGGCCGGCATCGCCAGACCGGCGCCGAATCCCAGGATCCCCAGGGCGGTCGCCGGGACGGCGAACCCGGTCGCCGCGTCCACCGTGCTGAACAGGACGAACGCCCCGGCCATCATCAGCATGCCGACCAGCACCAGCATCCGGTTGCCGATCTTCGCCGCCAGACCGGCGCCCAGGCCGTTGCCGACCAGGGCCGCGATCGCCATCGGCACGAAGGCCAGGCCCGCCTTGACCGGCGAGTAGTCCAGCACGAACTGGAGGTACTGGGTGAGGACCAGCAGCAGACCGCCGTTGCCGATCTGGACCAGCGTCAGGGAGAGCGAACCACCACTGAAGTTGCGCTTCTTGAAGAGCATCAGCGGCACCATCGGCTCCGCCGCCACGTTCTGCCAGACCACGAACCCGCCGAGCGCCAGGACCGCGACCGCGAGGGTCACCAGCGAGGTGCCGCCGAACGCGCCGTGCTTCGGGATCTCGATGATCCACCAGATCATCGCGGTCATGCCGACCGCCGACAGCACCGCGCCCAGCGGGTCCGGCTTCTGCCACGGGCCCCTGGACTCCGGCATCAGGACCAGCGCGGCGGTGATGGCGAGCACGACGACGGGCACGTTGATGAAGAAGATCGAGTGCCACGAGAAGTGGTCGATCAGCACGCCACCGAGCACCGGGCTACCGACCAGGCCCAGCATGGAGACGGAACCCCAGGCCGCCATCGCCTTGCCGCGCTCGTCCTCCTCGAACACCGTGATCAGGATCGACAGCGTCGACGGCATGATCAGCGCGCCACCCACACCCATGGCCACCCGGCTCGCGATGACCTCACCCGGGTTGCTGCAGAGCGTCGCCGCCAGCGACGCCGCTCCGAAGAGCAGCAGTCCGATGATCATCACCTTCCGCCTGCCGAACCGGTCCCCCAGGCTTCCGGAGGTCAGCAGCAGGCCCGCGAAGACCAGGATGTAGGAGTCGAGGATCCACTGCGTGTCCTGCGCGGTGGCCTTCAGGTCCTCGGTCATCGACGGCACCGCCACCGTCAGCGCCATGCTGTCGACCACCAGGACGAGCGTGCTGAGGCACAGCACGATCAGGATCCACCAGCGACGTGGGTTGCGGGCTTCCATGGATGTTCCCCTCCGAGGTGCGTACATTGTTCCGCCGTTGCGCACACTGTACGCATTATGGAACGGTGTGCGCAACCCTTTAACGCCGTGCGCAATTGCGAACGCCGTGTGCAGTGTTCGAACCCTGTACGCTGAATGCGCACGGTGTACGCAGGGACAACTCGCCGACCCACCGAGGGAGGACCGGCCGATGGCCGCGAAGACGAATCCGATCCCGTCCGTATGGGCCCGCCAGCAGCGCGAACCCGAACAGCCGGCGCTCAGCCGAGCCGTGATCGTCCGCGAGGCGATCACCATGCTGGACGCCGACGGCATCGAGGCGCTCTCCATGCGCAAGCTCGGCGCCCGCCTCAACGCGGGCGCGACCTCCCTCTACCGGCACGTCGCCACCAAGGACGAGCTGATGGAACTCGCCGTGGACGAGGTCTTCGGCGAGATCACCGTGCCGGCCACCGACCCCGCCGAATGGCGGGCCGCCGTCATCGAGACCTGCGGGTCCTTCCGGTCCGCCACGCTGCGCCACCGCTGGCTGGCGTCCGTCCTGGGCCAGGCCGGACTCGCCTACCTCGGCCCCAACCTGGTCGCCGTCTCCGAACGGCTCGCCGAGCTCTTCACCTCGGCCGGCTTCCCCGACGCCTCGCGCGGCCTGGACACCGTCCTCGCCTACGTCATCGGCATGAGCACCACCGAGGCCGCCTGGCTGACCGCGGTGGCCCGCAGCGGCGAGAGCGAGGCCGAGTTCGTCGCCCGGCTGATGCCCACCGCCCAGAAGGCCGTGGCCGGCCACGACCTCCTCTCCGACTCCTACGCCGCCGCCGCGGCCACCGCCGCCATCACGGACCCCACCGAGATGCGCGACGCCAAGTTCGACTACGGCCTGGAGATCATCCTCGACGGACTCGCCCTCCGCCTCCCGCGCTGACGCCCGGGCCGGCCCGCCGGCGAAGCGGCACCGGGCCCGGCCGCTCCCGACCCGGCCGCTCCGGCCCCGGCCGGGCACCGCCGGGGCCGCGCTACCGCCTCGGCGGCCGGCGGAAGGTGGCGCGCGCCCAGAGGTAGCCGACCCCGGTGAGGGCGACGCACCAGGCCAGGGCCACGAGCGCGCTCGCACCGATGGCGGTACCCATCAGCAGACCCCTCAGGGTCTCGATGACCGGGGTGAACGGCTGGTACTCGGCGAACCACCGCAGGGCCGCGGGCATCGACTCCGGCGGGACGATGGCGCTGCCCACGAAAGGCAGGAACTGGAGCGGCATCGGCAGGTTGCTCGCGCTCTCGGGCGTCTTGGCGACCAGACCGATCCCGGCCGCCAACCAGGTCAGGGCGAGGATGACGAAGACCAGCAGTCCGCCCGCGGCCAGCCACTCCACCGGGGTGGCGTCGGGCCGGAAGCCCATCGCGAAGGCGGCGGCGAGGACGAGCAGCAGGCCCAGCACGGTCTGGATCAGGCTGCCGACCACGTGCCCGGTCAGGAACGCCGCCCGCGAGATCGCCATCGTCCGGAACCGGTTGACGATGCCCTCGGTCTTGTCGACACAGACGCCGACCGCCGTCACCAGCGCCCCGGACGTCGCCGCCATCAGCACGATGCCGGGCGTCACGTAGTCGATGTACTCGCCGCCGCCGATGCCGACGCCCAGCGCACCGCCGTAGGCGTAGTTGAAGAGCAGCAGCATCATCACCGGCATCAGCACGACCGCGAAGGTCAGCGACGGGTACCGCCGCGCGTGCTTGAGGTTGCGCCGCAGCATCGTCAGGGAGTCGCTGACGGCGTAGGAGGTCGTGCTCATCGGGCGCCCTCCGCGGTGAGGGTGAGGAAGACGTCGTCGAGGTCGGGGGTGTGGACGGTGAGCGACTCGGCGCGGACGGAGGCGCTGTCCAGGATGTCGAGGACGGCCTTCACCGTGACGACCGAGTTGTCACCGGGGATCGAGAGCGTGAGCGCCTCGGCGTCGGGGCTGGCGTAGTCGAACAGGGCCGCTGCCGCCCTGAGGTCGGACGGGGCCGCGAAGCGCAGGCGCAGGTGGCCGCCGGGGATGCGCCGCTTGAGCTCCTCGGCGGTGCCCTCGGCGACGATCCGACCGCCGTCGAGGAGGGCGATCCGACCGGCGAGCCGGTCGGCCTCCTCCAGGTACTGGGTGGTCAGGAGGACGGTGACCCCCTGCTCCTGGACCAGCCCCTCGATCAGCTCCCACATGGTCCGGCGACTGCGCGGGTCGAGCCCGGTGGTCGGCTCGTCGAGGAAGATGATCCGGGGGTCGCCGACCAGGGTCATGGCGAGGTCGAGCTTGCGGCGCATGCCGCCGGAGAAGGTGGCGACCGGCTTCCCGGCCACCTCCGTGAGGTCGAAGCGCCGCAACAGCCCGGCCGCCCGCCCCCGCCCCTCCCGACGGCGGAGGTGGTGCAGGTCGGCCATCAGCAGCAGGTTCTCCTCGGCCGTGAGCAGGTTGTCCACCGCCGAGAACTGGCCGGTGACACCGATCGCGGCGCGGACCCCGTCGGACTCCCGGACCAGGTCGTGGCCGGCCACCCGGACGGCCCCGGCGTCGGCCGGGACGAGGGTGGAGAGGATCTCCACCACGGTGGTCTTGCCGGCGCCGTTCGGCCCGAGCAGGGCGAACACGGTGCCCTCCGGCACGGTCAGGTCGATGCCGTCGAGGACGGTCCTCCCTCCGTAGGCCTTGGTCAGGCCGACCGCGGCGATCGCGGGGGGCGGCGCGGACTCGGTGGACGTTAAGGGCATGGCGGTCACGCTCTCTCCGCATCAGGGACGGTGGCGGCGGGTCAGGGACGGTCGGATCGTGCGGTCGCCCACGGCGGTCCGGCGGGGCGACCCGGTCACGGACCGGTTCGACGGTCCGGACGACGCTGCGGGCCGACTCGACGCCGGCACCGGGCAGCACCGGGCAGCACCGGGCGACGGCGACGCGTGGACCGGTGACGGGCGGCGGGCGGCGGGTGATGGATGGTGGGTGACGGGTGACGGGTGACGGCGGGTGGACCGGTGGTGGGTGACGGACCGCCGGCGGCCCGCGGTTGGCGGCCGGCGGCTAGCGGACCCAGCCGGTGAAGGCCTGGCCGGTGTCGCGCCGGCTCTGCCCCTCGGGCCGGGCCGGCCGCCCCGGCTCCAGCGCGGCGGCGACGGCCCGCACCAGCCAGGCGTTGACCGAGAGGGCCTCCTGTCCGGCGGCCTCCTCCACCCGGGCCTTGAGGTGGGCCGGGAGCCGGAAGTTGATCCGGGCGGTGCCGGCGTCGTCTGCCGGATCCGGCGCCGCGGCGCCGGACGGACCCCCGGCCGCGACGGCCGGCGGCACGGGCGGAAGCGGCCCCTCCGGCCCGGGCCCGTGGAAGGGCTCCGCCGCCGACGGCGCCGTCACGACGAACTCCGGGTCCAGTCCGCGCAGCCGGACGTCCACCGAGCCCGGCGCCAGCTCCCGGGTGACCTCCCCCATGGCGGCGGAGAGGGCGTGGAGCAGGGTGAGCCGGGCGGCCGACTCCAGCGGCAGGGTCAGGCGCTCGGCCAGAGCCCGGGCTTCGTCCCCGCCCGCACCCGCGGCGGCGGCGAGCTCGCGCCGGAGGTCGTCGACGTACGGCGTGAGGTCCATGGCACGAGAATGGCACATCGATGGCGCCATGTCGAGGTGTTTTGGCGCCACTCCGTGGCACCATTCACCGTCCACCGGGGAGGGTGACGACGCGGAAGGCCCCGCCGGCGGGTCGCCGGCGGGGCCTCGGAGAGCGGGGGCGCGCGGGTCAGCCCCGGCGCCAGCCTGCGAGGTAGGAGTCGATCTCACCGGTCAGCCGGGCCTTGCCGGCCGGGTCCAGGAAGGAGGCCTCCACCGCGTTCCGCGCCAGCCCGGCGACCCCGCCCTCGTCCAGTCCGAGCAGCCGGGCCGCCACCGCGTACTCCGTGTTCAGGTCGGTGCCGAACATCGGCGGGTCGTCGCTGTTGACGGTGACCAGCAGGCCCGCGTCGACCATCCGCCTGATCGGGTGCTCCTCGATCCGCGCCACCGCCCGGGTGGCGATGTTGGAGGTCGGGCAGACCTCCAGCGCGATCCGGTGCTCGCCGAGGTGGTCGAGCAGCGCCTGGTCCCCGACCGCCTGGGTGCCGTGGCCGATCCGCTCGGCGCCGAGCTCCCGCAGCGCGTCCCACACCGTCTCCGGACCGGTGGTCTCCCCCGCGTGCGGGACGCTGCGCAGGCCGGCCGCGCGCGCCCGGTCGAAGTACGGCTTGAACTGCGGGCGCGGCACCCCGATCTCCGGGCCGCCGAGGCCGAAGCTGACCAGGCCCTCGGGGGCCAGGTCGACGGCGAGCCGGGCGGTCTCCTCGGCGGCGGCCAGACCGGCCTCGCCGGGGATGTCGAAGCACCAGCGGAGCACCACGCCGAGGTCCTTCTCGGCGCGCACCCGGGCGTCCTCGATGGCCTCCATGAAGGCGACGTCGGGGATGCCCCGGCTGACCGAGGAGTACGGGGTGACGGTCAGCTCGGCGTACCGGATGTTCTGCCGGGCCATGTCCTCGGCGACGCCGTAGGTCAGGGCGCGGACGTCCTCGGCGTCGCGGATCAGGTCCACGACGCTCAGGTAGACCTCGATGAAGTGCGCGAAGTCGGTGAAGGTGAAGTACTCGGCGAGGGCCTCGGGGTCGGTCGGCACCTTCGCCTGGCCGCGGTGGCGGGCGGCCAGCTCGGCGACCACGCGCGGCGAGGCCGACCCGACGTGGTGGACGTGCAGCTCCGCCTTGGGCATTCCGGCGATGAACGCTTCGATCGAGCGTCCTCCGCCCGTGTTGCTGGGGGTTCCGATCCGACTTCCGTCCGGCTGGACCACGGTGGTGCCCTTCTTCCTCTACGCGTGTATCAAGCGGTGCACGCAAGGATAGGCAGAGCACCGCGGCGGGTGCCCGGCAGGCTTCCCCCGCCGGGCCCGGCGGGGCGCGGCGGCCGGCCCGCCCGGGCGACGGCGAGCCGCCCCGCCACCCCGCGCGCCGTCGGACGCCGCGCCCGGCTCACCCGCCGAGGGCCACCGCGGCCGTGTGGATCACCAGGCCGGCCAGGGCGCCGACCACCGTGCCGTTGATCCGGATGAACTGGAGGTCCCGGCCGACGTTCGCCTCGATCTTGCGGGAGGCGTCGTCCGCGTCCCAGCCCGCCACCGTCTCGGAGATGATCGACGTGATCTCGGTCCGGTAGGTGTCGACCAGGTACTGGGCGGCGTCCTGGAGCCAGCCGTCCACCTTGGCCTGGAGCTTCGCGTCCGTCGCGAGGCGCGCACCGAAGGTCCGCACGCCCTCGCGGATGCGCCGGCGCAGCTCGCTCTCCTCGTCCTCGGCGGCGTTCATCACCAGCGAGCGGACGGCGGCCCAGGTGGAGGCGATCAGGTCCTGGACCTCGGGGCGGGCCAGCAGGTCGGCCTTGGCCCGCTCGACCCGGGCGATGGTCTCCGGGTCGGTCTGCAGCTCGGTGGCGAAGTCGGCGAGGAAGTTGTCGATCGCGCCGCGCGCCGGATGCTCCTGGTCGTCCCGGATGTCGGTGACGAACCGCATCAGCTCCTTGTAGACCCGCTCGCCGACCTGATGGTCGATGAACTTCGGCGTCCAGCCGGGGGTCTTCTGGGTCACCCGGTCGACCACCTCGGCGTGGTTCTCGGCCAGCCAGTCGTGCGCCCGGACCGCGATCAGGTCGACCACCCCGTGGTGCCCGCCGTCCGCGACCACCTTGCCGAGCATCCGGCCGGCGGGCTCGGCGACCGAGGTGGCCGCCGCGCGTCTGGTCACCGCCTCGGCGACGACCGCCTGCACGTCGTCGTCGCGGAGCACCGCGAGCACGCCGCGCAGCGCCGCCGAGGCCTCCTTGGTGACCCGCTCGGCGCTGCCGGGGGCGGCCAGCCACTCCCCGAGCCGGCGGGCGATGCCGAGCGCCGCGAGCCGGCCGCGCACGACCTGGCCGGAGAGGAAGTTCTCTCCGACGAAGTCGCCGAGCGAGCGGCCGAACGCGTCCTTCTTGGTCGGGATGATCGCGGTGTGCGGGATCGGCAGGCCGAACGGCCGCCGGAACAGCGCGGTCACGGCGAACCAGTCGGCCAGCGCGCCGACCATGCCCGCCTCGGCGGCGGCCGCCACGTACCCGGCCCAGGCGCCGGCGCCGGCCGACTCCGCCCAGGTCGCCAGGGCGAAGACCAGGGTCGCGAAGGCCAGCAGGCCGGTCGCGATGGTCTTCATCCGGCGGACGCCGCGTGTCTTCTCTTCGTCGGCCGCGGTGAACCGGACCCCGGGGCCCGTCCCGCTCAAGGCTTCGTCGCTCACCCCGCCAGTCTGCCCGTTACCCGGCGCGAGCGGACGGCGTGCCCGGTAAACGTGCGCCGGGTCCGTGGTGCGACCCCCCTGCTCGGGAGCTCGTCACGCGCCCCCGAGGACGATCCGGCGCACTCCGCCCACGGCCCACCGGTCCGGATCGGTGCACCGCCGCCCGTCCAGCAGCACCCGGACGCCCGGCAGGTCGGCGGGCGCCAGCTCGCGGTACTCGGGGTGGTCGGCCTGGAGCACCGCCGCCACCACCGGTTCGCCCTCGTGGGGAGGCAGACCGAGCGCGGCCAGCTCCTCCGCCCGGTACAGCGGATCGGACACGTACGGGTGGGCGCCGGCCGCCCGCAACGCCTCGACCAGCGGGAACACCCCCGAGTACGCCGTCTCCTTGACGCCGCCCCGGTACGCCGCGCCGAGCACCAGCACCCCCTGTCCGGCCACCCCGCCGACGCCCGGCGCCGCGCCGCCGCCCGGCCGCGCGCCCGCACCCCCACCCGCGGCCAGCGCGCCGTCCAGCACGCCGACCGCGTACTCCGGCATCTCCAGATTGGCCGCCCGCGCCGCCCGGACCACCGTCGCCGAGGGGTCGTTCCACAGGTAGAGCCGCGGGTACACCGGGATGCAGTGCCCGCCGACCGCGACACCCGGCCGGTGCAGATGGCTGAACGGCTGGGAGTTGCAGGCGTCGGCGACGGCCGCGAAGTCCACCCCGACCCGGTCCGCGTACCGGGCGAACTGGTTGGCGAGCGCGATGTTGACGTCCCGGTAGGTCGTCTCGGCGAGCTTGGCGAACTCGGCGGCCTCGGCCGACTCCAGCTCCCAGACGCCGTTGGGCCGGGCCAGGTCGGGGCGCGGGTCGAAGTCCAGCACCGCCCGGTAGAACTCGGCGCCGCGCCGGGTGGCGGCCGGGTCGATCCCGCCGACCAGCTTGGGGTAGCGGCGCAGGTCCGCGAAGACCCGGCCGGTGCGGACCCGCTCGGGGCTGAACACCAGCGCGAAGTCCCGACCCGGGACCAGCCCCGATCCGGCGGCCAGGCGCGGCGCCCAGCGGCCCCGGGTCACGCCCACCGGCAGGGTGGTCTCGTAGCTGACCAGGGTGCCCCGGCGCAGCCCGGCGGCGACGGCGTCCGTGGCCGCGTCCAGCAGCATGAAGTCCGGCTCACCCTCGGCGGTGGTGACCAGCGGGACCACCAGGACGACGGCCTCCGACCGGGCGACCGCGGCGGTGGTGTCGGTGGTGGCGGACAGCCGACCCTCGGCCACCACCCGCTTGAGCGCCTCGTCCAGCCCCGCCTCGCGGGGGAACGGGGGCCTGCCCAGGTTCACGGCCTCGACGACCGGCGGAGCGACGTCGGCTCCGGTCACCCGGTGCCCCATGGCGGCGAACTGGACGGCGAGCGGCAGCCCGAGCTTGCCGAGGCCGACCACGCAGATGTCGAGCGGCACGCCTGCCGTCGGGCGGATGTCCAGCGGGCTCATCCCCGTCCCCCTTCCGGCCGGTCCGCGGCCGGGGCGGCCACCGACTCGGCGAACCGGCGCCAGGCCGGGTAGCGGCGAAGACGGCGGCGCACCTGGACCGGTACGGCGCCGCGCCAGAGCTGCTGCACGAGCCGGAGCTGCGGCGCCTCGTCGGGCGCGGACTCCTCCCCGAGCAGGAACAGGTCGTCCGGCAGTCCCGGACCGCCGGCCCGGAACGCCGGGTACCCGGCGTAGCGCTGCCGCCCGTCCGCCACCACCGGCGGATCGCCGTGCTCCGCCTCGTACGCGATCAGCTCGCGGACCGCGTCCACCCGGCCGGCGGCGGCGAGTTCGAGGCGCAGCCGGTCGGAGACGGTGATCCGGTGGTACACCTCGCGGGCGCCGAACTGCCGGACCAGTTCGCCCACGCCGCCGCAGATCTCGCCCTGCAGCCCCTCGTCGAGCCGCAGGAAGTCGTCCTGCAGCAGCTGCGGAACCTCCCAGCCGAAGTGCCGCGCCTTGATCGCGTCCAGCTGGCCGCCGGGGGCAGCGAGCTCGGCCGCCACCCACTGCACCGCCGCGACGCCGCGGATCCGGTCCAGCGCGCCGGCCCGCTGGGTGACGTTGCCCCGGTCCTCGCGCAGCACCAGGAAGTAGTAGTCGTAGTCGGCGAGGACGGAGATCCGGCGGGCCCGCAGGCACGCGGCGAGGGTGAAGGGCTGGTCGGAGTAGACCTTGAGCTCCTCCTTGCGGGCCAGGTTGTGGCGCCGGATCAGGTCCAGCCGGAAGAGCTTGGTGTCGGCGAGCGCCCAGGCCAGCGCGGAGTCCTCGAAGCCGACCGAGGGGGAGGTCCCGCCGAAGATTCCCTGCGGCACCAGCCGCCCGTTGACCCCGATCTGCTTGGGGATCAGCACGTCCGACTCCCAGTCGTCCGCGGCGGCCACCATCCGCTCCAGCGCCTCGCCGCCGAGCCAGTCGTCGGCGCCGAGGAAGAGCACGTACCGGCCGCGGGCCAGCGCCAGACCCCGGTTGGTCGGGGCCGCCGGGCCGCCGGAGTTGGCCTGGTGGACGACCTGGAACAGCCCGGGGTGGCGGGCCGCGTAGTCGTCGAGCACGGCGCCTCCGCCGTCCGTCGAACCGTCGTCGACCGCGACCACCTCCATGCGCACGTGCCCGATGGTCTGCCGGACCAACGAGTCCAGGCAGGCGATCAGGTACGGCATGGTGTTGTAGACCGCGATCACCACGGTCACGTCGGGTACGGTCATCGGGCGCTGCCCCTCCGGTGCGCTAATCGCCGAGCATGCGCCGGGCGGACCACGGTCCGCCCGGCGATGCAAGGTCAACTCGGCTGTGCGGCACGGAGTCACGACCGCCACCCGGACAGGTGACGGGAGGGGAACGCGCGCACGGGCGGCGGAACGTACGGTCGAGCGCCCGCCCCCGGTGACCGCCCCGCGAACCGGCCCGTGGGGAGGCCCACGGGCCGGTCACGTCACGGTCAGCCGATCGCGACCTCCGCGTACATCCGGGCGATCACGTCCTCGATGGCCGGCTCGCGCACCGACAGGTCGACCAGCGGGTACCGCTCGGCCACGGCGGCGACGATCGGGGCCGCGCTCTGCTGCGCCGGGAAGGCCAGCCACTGGCGCGGGCCCTCGACCCGCACCACCCGGGCCCCCGCCACCTCGATCGGCGGACGGGCCTCGGCGAGGTCGACCACCAGGGTCCGCTCGCTCTCGCCGGCCGCGTGCAGCCCGTCCAGCCCGCCGTCGTACACCACCCGGCCGTGGTCGATGACCATGACCCGGTCGCAGAGCTGCTCGATGTCGGTGAGGTCGTGGGTGGTGAGCAGCACGGTGGTGCCCCGGTCGCGGTTGACCTCGCGGAGGAACTCGCGGACCTTGCCCTTGCTGACCACGTCCAGGCCGATGGTGGGCTCGTCGAGGTAGAGCACCTGCGGGTCGTGCAGCAGGGCGGCGGCGAGGTCGCCGCGCATCCGCTGGCCGAGCGAGAGCTGCCGGACGGGGGTGTCGAGCAGCGCCCCGAGGTCGAGCAGTTCGACGCAGCGTTCCAGGTTGGCCCGATATCGGTGCTCGGGGATGCGGTAGATCCGGCGGGCGAGTTCGTAGGAGTCGCGCAGCGGGAGGTCCCACCAGAGGGTGGTGCGCTGTCCGAAGACGACGCCGATCCGGCGGGCCAGGGCGACCCGCTCGCGGGCCGGGTCGACGCCGGCGACGCGCAGCCGCCCGGCGGTGGGGACGAGGATGCCGGTGAGCATCTTGATGGTGGTGGACTTGCCGGCGCCGTTGGGGCCGATGTAGCCGACGCACTCGCCGGCCCGGACGGTGAAGCTCAGCCCGTTGACGGCGCGCACCTCGCGCTTCTCCCGCCGGAGCCGGCCGACCTTGGCGCGGACGGTGAAGGTGCGGCGGACGTCGTCGAGTTCGATCAGTGCCATGGGATGTCCTCAGAACGGGGGTGGGGTTCGGCTGCCGGGCCCGGCGCGTACGGCGCGTTCGGCGCGTTCGGCGCGTTCGGCCGACGGGATCGACTGCCCGGTCCGGCGGCCTGGTTCAGCTGCCGGCGCCGCGGTAGGCGCGCAGGCCCGCCCGCCAGGCGAGCCCGGCGGCGGCCAGGCCGAGCGCGGCGGCCAGCGGGGAGGCGAACTGGAAGGCGGTCGGCAGGCCGAGCGGATCGGGCTTGTCGAGGATCCGCAACGCGGGCAGCCAGTTGACGAACGCCAGCGGCACGCCGAAGACGACACCGGCGACGAGCTCCTTGGCGAAGATCGTCGGCGGGTAGTGCAGCAGGGTGGCGCCGCCGTAGGTGAAGGAGTTCTGCAGCTCCTTGGCCTCGCCCCACCAGAACTGGAGGCTGGCGAAGCCGATGAAGACGGCCGCGAAGATGAGGGTGCCGCAGATCAGCAGGACGGGCACCAGCAGGATCCGGTCCCAGGTCCAGTGGACGTCCAGCGCGGCCACCGCCCAGCCGAGCACCGCCACCGCCTGGAGCGGCCGGCCGAGCCGGCGCAGCGAGAACCGCTCGGCGCAGAGCTGGGCCAGCGCGGGCGCGGGCCGGACGAGCATGGTGTCCAGCGTGCCGGCCCGGATCCGCTCGCCGAGCGCGTCGATGGAGCCGACGAACAGGTTGGCCAGGCCGAGGGCGAGCGTGGAGGTGCCGTAGAGGAAGCCGAGTTCGGCCAGGGTCCAGCCGCCGAGCGTGTCGGTGTGCCGGAACATCAGGATCACCACGGCGAAGTCGAGGAAGGTGACCACGACGTTGGCGCCGAGCATCAGGACGAAGGACGCCCGGTAGGACATGATCGCCTTGGTCCACATGGCGGCGGTGAGCCACCAGGAGCGCAGCGCCCACGCCGTACGGGCGGCCGGGGTGTCGCGGGTGACGTCGCCGAGGTCGGCACCCCGGGTCACTGCCTCCCGGATCACGGTGTCCGTGGCCGCGGCGCCCGGGAGGGACGTGGTCGGCTCAGCCACCCTGGACCACCACCTTGCGCGTCGCGAGCAGCTGGAACAGCCGGCCGGCCGCGAGCAGCACCAGCGCCCAGGCCAGCTGGAAGCCGAACGCGCCGAGCAGGCCGGTACCGGTCGACCGTTCCAGGAAGACGTCGGTCGGCACCTGCACCAGCGCGGCCCAGGGCAGCACGGGGGCGACCTCGCCGAGCACTCCGGGGAAGAGCCCGATCGGCAGCAGCATCCCGGAGAAGAACATCGCCACCACCAGCATCACCGCGCGCACCCCTTCGGAGTCGTGCAGCCAGAAGCCGGTGAGCGAGACGAGGAACCTCAGCCCGAAGCTGACCACCACCGCGAGCAGGACCGAGATCAGGAAGAACACCCAGGTCAGCGGGGCCTCGGGCATCCGGGTGTGGAAGACCAGGGCGCCGGCCAGCAGCGGCGGGACGCCGCGGGCGAGCAGGTGGAAGGCGGCCCGGCCGAGGTCCGTGGCCAGCCACCAGCCCTGGAAGTCCACCGGACGGTACAGGTCGACGGCGATGTCGCCGCTGCGGAACCGCTCCTGGACGTCGTCCTGGAAGCCGCCGCCCCAGACGGCGACCGTGACCAGCAGCGCCTGGCTGACCCAGATGTAGGTGACGGCGGCGCTCTGGTCGTAGCCGCCGAGGCCGGGCCGGGCCTGCCAGAGGGCGAGGAAGGTGTAGGCGAGGATGAAGCCGAAGACGGTGTTGGTGAAGGCGCCGGCCAGCGTGGCGGCGCGGTAGGTGGAGAAGCGGCGGAACGCGCCGCGGGCGATCGCCGCGTAGAGGCGCGCCGCGCCGCCCGCGGGGGTGCCGTCGGGATCGGGCGGGTGGGTGGCGCGGGGCGCCACGGGAAAAGCCTTCTGCATATTGTCTCCTTGTCGACAAATCAGAGCGCAGGGCGGTGCCGAACCGCACCGGCGCACGCCGAACCCGCCCCGACCACCGTCCCCCGGGGGTACCGGGCCGGGCGGCGGAGCTCGACCGGAACCGCACCGGGCCGGAACGCGGAACACGTACGCCGGAACCAGGTGCGCCATATGGCTTGCACCTTTCACCGTACCGCCGCGAACTACCCGCCGCACCCGGTTTTTCCGGCACCCGACCGACGCCCGGTCAGCACCTGATCGACGATCAAATAGCACATAATCTCGGCATGACCCTGAGCACCCGCCGCCAGGCCAGACGGGCCGCCCGCCGCGAGGCCCGCCGCGCCCTGCCGTTCTGGCGGCGGCTCCTGCCCACCTGGCGGGTCATCCTCGGCGCCCTCACCGCCGTCCTGCTGCTCGCCGTCGGCGCCTTCGCCGCGCTCTACGTCATCGTCCCCGTGCCCGACCCCAACGCCCACGCCGTCGCCCAGAGCAACATCTACCTCTACGCCGACGGCGTCACCGAGATCGCCCGCACCGGAGCCGTCAACCGCACCGACGTGACGATCGAACAGATCCCCGTCGACACCCGGCACGCCGTCGTCTCCGCCGAGGACCGCACCTTCTACCAGAACCGGGGCATCGACCTGAAGGGCATGGTCCGGGCCGGCTGGAACACCCTCACCGGCAAGGGCATGCAGGGCGGCTCCACCATCACCCAGCAGTACGTCAAGAACTACTACCTCACCCAGACCCAGACCATCGAACGCAAGGGCCGCGAACTCTTCATCGCCCTCAAGGTCGACCAGCAGCGCGACAAGGACGAGATCCTCACCGGCTACCTCAACACCAGCTACTTCGGCCGCGGCGCCTACGGCATCCAGAGCGCCGCCCGCGCCTACTACGGCGTCGACGTCTCCCAGCTCACCCTCCCCCAGAGCGCCTACCTCGCCGCCCTGCTCCAGGCACCCAGCGCCTACGACGTCAAGACCGCCACCCCCGCCAACCGCGAGAGGGCCGTCGCCCGCTGGCACTACACCCTCGACGGCATGGTCCAGCTCGGCTTCCTCACCGCCGTCGACCGCGCCGCCGTCGTCTTCCCCGACCCGGTCGACCCCCAGCCCACCAGCGGACTCCGCGGCCAGGCCGGCTACCTCGTCGGCGTCGCCGACAACTACCTGATCTCCCACCGCATCATCGACACCCCCACCCTCAAGGCCGGCGGCTGGCGCATCACCACCACCTTCGACCAGGAGAAGCAGGACGCCTTCGCGCGGGCCGTCCAGGAACAGCTCACCGACGAGCTCGACCCCACCGCCCGACCCGACACCGACACCGACGTCCGGGTCGCCGGCGCCTCCGTCGAACCCGGGACCGGCCGCGTCGTCGCCGCCTACGGCGGGCCCGACTACGCCAAACAGCCCTACAACGACGCGCTGCGCCAGGACAACCAGATCGGCTCCACCTTCAAGCCCATCGACCTCGCCGCCGGCCTCACCTCCGGCCGCAGCAGCGACGACGGGCTCCCCATCACCACCGAGACCCACTACGACGGCACCAGCGAACGCCCCGTCACCGACGGCCCCACCCCGTACGCGCCGCCCAACGAGGACGACATCGACTACGGCTCCATCAGCCTGCGCCAGGCCATGGTCAAGTCCGTCAACTCGGTGTACGCGCAGGAAGGCGTCGACGCCGGACTCGCCCACGTCCGGGACACCGCCCTGCGACTCGGCATCCCCGACGACGTCCCCGGCCTGGACCCCGCCAACACCTCGATGACCCTCGGCACCGCCACCCCCAGCGCCCTCGACCTGGCCGGCGTCTACGCCGCCCTCGCCAACCACGGCGAGGCGTACACCCCCTGGTCGGTGAGCGCCCTCGAACGCGTCAACGCCGGCTCCGGCTCCGTCGACGTCCCCAGGATGCCGGAGCACGCACCCACCACGGCGGTCGACCGGGGCACCGCCGACGCCGTCACCGACGTCCTGCGCGACGTCGTCAGCCCGCGCGGCACCGGTGCCGCCGCCCTCGACCTCGGCCGGCCCGCCGCCGGCAAGACCGGCACCACCGACTCCAACCTGTCCGCCTGGTTCGCCGGGTACACCCCCGAACTCGCCACCACCGTCGGCCTCTTCCGGGAGAACCCGAAGACCCACGCCAAGGAACCCCTGGCCGGCACCGCCGGCTACACCCGGATCAACGGCGGCGCCTTCCCCACCGAGATCTGGACCGCCTACATGAGCGAGGTCCTGGACGGCACCGTCGTCCAGTCCTTCGACCTCCGGCCCAGCGGCGGCAACACCAGGCCCACCGGCAGCCCGACCCCCACCTTCACCGCCACCGCCTCGGCCTCGCCGTCGCCCTCCGCCGACACCGCGCCCGGCCGGACCGGTGGGACCGGTGGGACCGGTGGGGCCGACACCACGGGCGGAAGCGGCGGCACCGGCGGCGCGGGCGGCACCGGCCCCGGACAGTCCGTGCCCACCCCTCCCAAGCGGCCCACCGCCACCACCCGGCCGACGGAGGAACCCGGGCAGCCCACCACCGAACCCGCCCAGCCGACCATGATCACCCCGACCACCCGGGAACCCGAGCCGTCACAGTCCTCGCCGACCGCCCGGCCCACCACGGACCGGCCCACCGAGCAGCCCAAACCGACCACACCGCCCACCCAGGGGCCGGCCACGACCGCGCCGCCCGCGACCGGACGTCCCCCCACCACGACCGGCCGGCCCCAGCCCGACACCCCGCCGCCCGCCGACCGGCCACCCGCCTGACGGGCCGCTCCTCCGGCCGACTCCCCTCCGGCGGGAACCGGCCCCGAACAGCACGGCGGGCCGCCACGCCCACGGCGTGACGGCCCGCCCGGAGCCCCGCGTCCGGAGCCCCGCGCCGCGGACCCCGTGTCAGGGGCTCCGCGTCAGAAGTTCGCAGGTCAGGGGTTCACAGGTACAGCCCGGTCGATCCCTCGGTGTCGCCGAAACGCATCGCGGCCACCGCGTGCAGGTCCCGCTCGCGCAGCAGCACGTAGGTCGCGCCGCGCACCTCGACCTCCAGCTTGTCCTCCGGGTCGTACAGCACCCGGTCCCCCGGCTCCACCGAGCGGACGCTCTGCCCCACGGCGACGGCCTCCGCCCACGCGCAGCGCTTGGACAGCTCCGCGGTGGCCGGGATGAGGATGCCGCCGGTCGAGCGCCGCTCGCCCTCGCCGATCTCGGTCTTCACCAGCACCCGGTCGTGCAGCATCTTGATCGGCAGCTTCTCGCCCAGCCGGTCGTGACGCGGCACGTCGCTCACGGCGGAACGGGACAGCTGGGTCGGTTCGTCGTTCGTACTCACGATCCCGAAGGTACCGCTCCCGGGCGCGCCGTGTGAGGTCGGCCCGGCAGCCGGCAGCCCGACAGGCGGGAGGCCGGGCACAACCGTGCCCGGCCCACGTCGATCGGCCTCCCGGCCCCGCTCAGCCCTTGCGGCGCTTGCGGGCCGAGGCGACCAGCAGCACCAGGCCGACGCCGACCAGCGCGGCCGGGACGATCCGCTCCTTGCGCGGCCGGCCCTTCTCGTCCACGAACTGCGCCCGGGCCTGCTCGACCAGCCCGCTGGCCGCCACGTACGCCCGGCCGGCCTTCTCCTCGACCGTGGCCACGGCCTTCGCCTTCACCTGGGCGGAGATGGTGGTCGGGTGGACCCGCATGGCGAGCTCGTCCAGGGTCTCCGCCAGCTGGGTGCGGGTCCGGGAGATGTCCGCCTCGATCTGAGCGGTCGTCCGCACCGACTTGTCCGTACTGCTCGCCTCGCCCACTCGGGCCACCCCATTCACTGATGTTGTCCTGCTCCTACGACTGACCCAGTGTGTCAGTTGACGGGCGGCCCCGCGCGGCCCCACCCACCAACGGGGGTAAGTTGGCCGTGGTACGACCGCCCGTCCAGCACCAGGAGAAACCCCGTGAGTGAGCGTCTCCAGCCCGGCGACACCGCGCCCGCCTTCACCCTGTCCGACGCCGACGGCAACGAGGTGTCCCTCGCCGGCCACCTCGGCCGCAAGGTGATCGTCTACTTCTACCCCGCCGCGCTCACCCCCGGCTGCACCAAGCAGGCGTGCGACTTCACGGACAACCTGGAGGTCTTCGCCGGCGCGGGGTACGACGTCATCGGCATCTCGCCGGACAAGCCGGAGAAGCTCGGCAAGTTCCGCGAGGCCGAGGACCTCAAGGTCACCCTGCTCTCCGACCCGGAGAAGAAGGTCCTGGAGGCGTACGGCGCGTTCGGCGAGAAGAAGCTGTACGGCAAGACCGTGACCGGCGTGATCCGCTCCACCGTGATCGTCGACGAGCACGGCAAGGTCGAGCACGCCCTGTACAACGTCAAGGCGACCGGCCACGTGGCCAAGCTGCTGCGCGACCTCAAGGTCGAGACCGCCTGAGACCGCGCACCGCACCGGGACGCGGCGGGGCCCGCTTCGTCACCGCCTCGTCCCGGTGCTGTCCCCACTCCGCGAAGGCCCTGTCGGGCGGTCCGCGGCGGGCCCTAGCGTGCTGCTCACCGGGCCCGCCGCCCGGGTCCCGCCACGCCCCTGGAGTGAGCCGTGCAGAGCGCCAGATCCGGTTCCGTCACCCGCCTCGCCGTCGTCGGCGCGGTCGCCGCCGTCCTCGCACTGAGCGCCTGCGGACCGGAGAACGACGACAGTGCCGTGCCGCCGCCGCCCACCAGGCCGACCACCGAGCCCGTGAGCACCCCGTCTGCCGGGCAGCCCGCCGCCCCGACCGCGTCGACCACCGCTCGGCCCACCGCGCCGTCCCCGGCCTCCGCCAAGCCGACCGCTCCGACCTCGCCGACCGCGCCGACCGCGCCGACCGGCAAGCGCCAGGTCGTCGAGGCCCGGACGGCCGGCGGACTGGCCAGGACCACCGGCCCGGACGCCGTCTCCGACGTCCCCGTCGACCCGGGCGAGATGCGCGACGGCATGCACCTGGTGGTCGCGAACTACGACCGCGCCGGACAGACCTCCGGCCGCCGGATCCTGCTGGTCGCCGTCGACAACGTCCCCGAGGACCCGGCCAAGCGCCGCGAGCACCTCTGGCGCGGTCTGATCGACTACGCCCAGCAGCACGGCTCCACCGGCGACCCGACCTCCGGCGTCCCGTACGCGGCCGGCCCGCTCGGCGGCTCGCTGGAGTGCCTGCAGCTTCCGGCGGCACCCACCACCGACGTCCTCTGCGGCTGGTCCGACGCCTCCACGGCGGGCGTGGCCCTGTTCCCGAAGAGCACCCCCGCCGAGGCCGCGGCCCTCTTCGCCGGGATGCGCGGCGACATCGAGAAGTAGCGGCCGGGGCCGGGTCCCGGGGCGCCCCCGGGCACGACGCAGCGGTGGCGGCGCACCCCCCGACCGGGTGCACCGCCACCGCCGTCTCTCACCTCAGGAGACCGCTGTCATCAGCAGGCCCCGAGGTCGCTCCAGACTCCCCACGCGCCGCTGGCGGCGGGGTCGTCGCCCTTGGTCCACCACTTGTTCTGGTAGTAGTGGCCCTTCCACGACACCTTGGTCGGCGTCGCGTAGGTGGTGGCCGCGTCCCAGCTCGGCGCAGCGGCGCAGGTGCCGGTGGTCGGGGTCACGGTCGGCGTGACGGTGGGCGTGACGGTCGGCGTCACCGTGGGGGTGACGGTCGGGGTCACGGTGGGCGTCACGGTCGGGGTGACCGTCGGCGTCACGGTGGGCGTCACGGTCGGGGTCGGCGTGCCGCCGTTCACCGCACCGCGGGTCAGGTCACCCTTGAGGCCGTACAGCGTGCCGCCCACGTTGACCGTCCAGTTGGACGGGGTCGAGACCGGCAGGTAGTAGGTGAAGTCCATGTCGATCGACGCACCCGGCGCCAGCGACTGCCAGCCCGGCAGCTTGACCGACACGCGGTTGTAGGTGCCCTTGAGGCCGCCCACGTTGCCCGACCCGGTGTGGTCCTGCTTGATGACCGTCAGACCGAAGCCGGACTGGTCCTTGGCGTTGCCCGGGGCCGAGTTGCTGTAGTCGAACTGGAACTCGGTGCCGCCCGGCAGGGTCAGCGTCGAGTTGTTAACGATGTGGATCTTCGGGTTGATCGGGTAGTTCGAGTCACCCAGCGCGAAGTTGGTGAACGACACGTCGATCGGCAGGGTCTGCTGCGGCAGCGCCGTCGTCGAGCGGATCGCGCCGTACGGCGAGGCCGCCTTGAACTTGTCGTACATCAGCGAGGTGAGCGTGTTGCCCGGGACGTACTGGCCCTTGCCGCCGTTCGCGGCCGCGTCCCACTTGTAGTCGCCGGCCAGCTCCCAGATCATCGCGCCGCCGGCGCCCTGGTTGACGATGTAGTCGGCCTTGGCGCCCACCGACTGCTCGTCCTCGGTGGAGAGGAACACCTTCTTGGCGTCGTTCCACAGCCACGGCGCCACCAGGGCGGAGCTGTAGTTGCGGGCGTAGGTGCCCGTCAGCGCGGTGTCCTTCACGCCGTACTTGGAGAGGTAGTCGGGCAGGATGCCCTTCTCCAGGTTCTTGGCGTGCCACATCGGGTTCGACCCGGCCGGGGACTCCTTGCCCGCGTCGTCCTTGTCGTTCCAGATGTTGTCGATGCCGACCGCGCCGTCACCGCACGCGGTCAGGCCGGAGCCGACCGGGCAGGTGGTCGCCGAGGCGGTGCCCCAGAGGCCGTTGGTGCCGCCGACCACGTTCTTGAAACCGCGGGTGTAGTACGGCAGACCGACGTTGATCCGGCCGCCGGGCATCGCGCCGCGGAAGTAGTGGTACGACCAGTCGGTGTTGAGGTAACCGATGCCGCCGTACTGGCCGGTGCCGTAGACGTTGGCCGCCGCCAGCTCGCCGTCCTTGCCGTCGTCGAACAGCGAGGCGTTCGGGCCGACGTACTTGTTCCAGGCGCCGTGCAGGTCGTACGACATGATGTTGACGTAGTCCAGGTACTGCGCGATCTGGAACGTCTCCATGCCGCGCAGCAGGTAGCCGGACGACGGGGCCGCGACCGAGAGCAGGTAGTGCTTGCCGTCGGTGGCGCCCGCCCGGTCCAGCTTCTCGCGGAGCGTCTTCATCAGGGCGGCGTAGCCCTTGGCCAGCGAACCGCGCTTGCTGTTGGCGAGCTGCCAGTCCAGCGGGTTGCCCGCGTCCTTCATCGAGGTCGGGTACTCGTAGTCGACGTCGACGCCGTTGAAGCCGTACTTCTTGATGAAGTCGACGGCCGAGGTGGCGAAGGAGTCGATGCCCGCCTGGTTGACGCTGCCGTCCGGGTTGACGGTCATCGAGTAGAAGCCGCCGGAGTTGACGCGCTTGCCGTCGTCCCCGAAGTACCCGCCGGTCTCGGTCCAACCACCGACCGAGATCATGGTCTTGACGTTCGGGTACTGCTTCTTGTACTTCGTCAGCAGGTTGAAGTGACCCTTGTAGGGCAGCGACGGGTCCAGCTCCGCGCCGGGCACGCCGGGGAAGGAGATCCCGGTGGCCTCGTTCTTGTCGTTGTCCGTGCCGACCGACAGCTTGTTGTCGGAACCGACGTGGCCGAAGGCGTAGTTGAGGTGGGTGACCTTGTCCCAGGGGATGTCGCTCACCAGGTACGGCGGGGTGCCGTCCTTGCCGGTACGCCAGCCGGTGAAGTAGCCGATGATGCGGCGCTGGTGATCGGCGCCCATCTTCTCGCGGCCGTTGGTGTCGTAGACGCTGCAGTACGGAACGTCGACGCCGGGCGTGGCGTACTGACCGTCCGGACGACAGGCCGCGTTGTCGACGGTGGCGGACGCCTGGGAGGGCGCCGCGCCCAGCGTGGCCACCAGCAGGCCGGCCATGGCGGCGGCAGCCAGCGAGGCCAGGCCGGCGCGGGCCGCCGGGCTCGTGGAACGGCGAGCAGCGGTGGGACGCCGCTCAGCCGTGGATCGGATCAACACTCGGTCCTCCGGGCAGAGTGCCGGCGCGTGCCTGTGGGGGAGCACGCACAGTGGGGGAAAGCAGATTGGCGCTGAAGCTATGTGGTCTGAACCACATAGGTCAATAGGTCTGTACCAATTGGTAATCAATTCCCCAACATCGCCGGTCGAACGGCCGATTGTCGACGGTCAGCCAGGCCCCCCTCCGGACCACGTCCCGGATCGCCGCGGCGCTCACTCCTCCGCACGTCGGCGGCTGTGCCGGGCCACCCGCACCCGTGTCCCGCAGGACGTCGAACACCACGCCCGCCGCGCGTGCTGCTGCAGGAAGAAGAGGATGCAGCCCGGCGCCGGACACGCCTTCACCGACTCCCGCCGCTCCCCCGTCAGCAACTCCACCGACGCCTGCGCCACCCGCGCCAGCAGCACCCTCCCCCGCTCCCCCGCCAGACTCCGCGGCACCGCCCGCCCCACCGCCCCCGGCGGCAGCTCCGCCCACCCCGGAGCCGCCCGCAGCGCCTCGTTCACCACCGCGACGTCCGGCTCCGCCGCCGGCCCGCCCGCCACCACCGCGGTCAGCACCGCCCGCAACGCCCGCCGCAGCTCCCGGAAGGCCGCCAGCTCCGCCGGACCCAGCTCCCCGGCCGGCGCGCTCGCCGGATCCAGCCCGTCCGCATGCCGCTCCACCCAGGCCGCCAGATCCGCCGGCTCCACCAGCACGTCCACCAGGTGGCCGCGCAGGCCGCCCCGAACGAAGGTGCTGTTCACCAGGTCCAGCGCCACGTGCTCACCGTCGACCGGCATCCCGTCGACCGCACCGTGCTCCACCACATCCCTGCCCATACCCATACCTAACGGTAACGCGGCTTGCCATCCGCTAGCCAAGCCGAGCAAACTAACGCTACAAGCCCATAACAAGCGTTAGGAATCCGCCGCCGTGCCCCTCCCCAGCCGAGCCCCCGCCCGCCCCGCCGCCACCGCCGTCCTCGCCTCCACGGCCACCGCAGTCACCGCCCTGCTCCTCCTCGCCGCCCTCGGCACCCTCACCGAACACCCCCTGCTCATCCCACCCCTCGCCGCCTCCATGGCCCTCATCGCCGGCGCCCCCGACCTCCCCCTCGCCCAACCCCGCAGCGTCATCGGCGGCCAACTGCTCTCCGCCCTCACCGGCTACGCCGTCCTCGCCCTCACCACCCCCGCCTACTGGTCGGCCGCCATCGCCGGCGGCCTCGCCCTCGGCGTCATGACCCTCGCCCGCACCCCGCACTCCCCCGCCGCCGCGACCGCCGTCATCGTCACCCTCACCTCCCCGGACCCCCGCCACTTCCTCCCGCTCCTGGCCCTCGCCGCCGCCCTCCTCACCCTCACCGGCCTCGCCGCCGCCCGCCTCCGCAACCGCCGCTACCCCACGTACTGGTGGTGAGCCCGTGACCGGACGACCGGCCGGTCGTTCGCCCACACGGGGGACGGGCCCACACGCCCGAAGGGGAACACCATGCCGGTCACCAGATACACCCACGAGCTGCTGGCCTCGGTCGCCGCGGAGTCGACCAGCATCAACGACATGATGCGGCGGCTCGGCGTACCGATGGCGGGTGGCACGCACAGCTACCTGAGCAAGCGGCTGCGGCACTACGGGATCGACACCTCGCACTTCAACGAGGGCCGCCCGGACTACGGGCGTCGCCGGTACTCGCGCGAAGCCCTGACCGAGGCCGCTGCGAACAGTGACAGCATCAACGCGATGATGGTGCACCTGGGAGTGACGCCCTACGACAGCCTGTACTCGTACCTGAAGAAGCGACTGGCCGAATTCGGCATCGACACCTCGCACTTCACCTTCCGGGGCGACGGCGGCCGCAGGGCCGCAGCGATCCCCCGCGAGGTCCTGACACAGGCAGTCGCGACCAACCGGAGCTTCCGCGGCGTCATACTCGCGCTCGGCATGGTGGACGGCGGCAACTCCCGCACCCTGGTCAGGGAGAGCATCGCCTTCCACCGAATCGACACCGGCCACTTCACCGGGCAGGCGCACAACAGGGGGCAACGGACGGGGCCGCGGAAGAGAGCCGAGGAGCTGCTCGTCCAGCGTCCACCGGGAAGCCACCGGGTCCCCGGCGACCGCCTCCGGGCCATGCTCGTCCACCTCGGGCACCCGGATCGCTGCGACATGTGCGACACGCCCCCGGTCTGGCTCGGGCTCCCGATGACGCTGGAGGTCGACCACCTCAACGGCGACTGGCTCGACAACAGGCGGGAGAACCTCCGGCTGCTCTGTCCGAACTGTCACTCCATCACGCCGACCTACTGCGGGCGGAACAAGGAGCGGGCCGCTCCGGGGGGTGCGGGCGCCGCACGGCGAAAGGATCGGCCGGAAGGCCGGACAGAAAGGTGCGGCCCACCGGACGGTGAGCCGGTACGCTAGCTCTGGTATGCGCCCGTACTCCAGCTGGCTAGAGAGGTACGGTTTAGGTCCGTATTGTCGTGGGTTCGAGTCCCACCGGGCGTACCGAGCAGAATGTCCCGTTGACCTTCGAATCGAAGGTCAACGGGACATTGTCGTTCTCCCGGCCGTACTCAGCCCAACAGGTCCCGGACCACCGGGGCGAGGGCGCGGAAGGCGTGGCCGCGGTGGCTGATGGCGTTCTTCTCCGCCGGCGTCAGTTCGGCGCAGGTGCGGGTCTCGCCGAGCGGCTGGAGGATCGGGTCGTAGCCGAAGCCGCCGTCGCCGGACGGCTCGGTGCGGAGGGTGCCGAGGAGGCGGCCCTCGACGACCCGCTCGGTGCCGTCGGGGAGGGCGAGGGCGGCGGCGCAGAAGAAGTGGGCGCCGCGGTGGACCGCGTCGATGTCGGAGAGCTGGGCGAGCAGCAGGTCGAGGTTGGCGCGGTCGTCGCCGTGCTTGCCCGCCCAGCGGGCGGAGAAGATGCCGGGGGCGCCGTTGAGGACGTCGACGCAGAGGCCGGAGTCGTCGGCGACGGCGGGCAGGCCGGTGGCCTGCGCGAGGGCGTGGGCCTTGAGGAGCGCGTTCTCCGCGAAGGTGACGCCGGTCTCGCGGACGTCGGGGATCTCCGGGTAGGCGTCGGCGCCGACCAGTTCGACGTCCAGGCCGGCGCTGCCGAGGATGTCGCGGAGCTCCACGACCTTGTTCTGGTTACGGGTGGCGAGGATGAGTCGGGTGGTCATGAAACCACCCTAACCGGACGTCAGCCGGTGCAGACCTTGGTGAGGTTCGAGGCGGCGTCGCCGAGCGGCTTGAGGTCCGGCACCTGCTTGTTGTTGACGGCCTGCTGGACCTTGTCGACCTGGGTGGAGAGGTCGGTGATGGCCTGGGAGACGTCGGTGTCCTTGGAGTTCTTCCCGAGCTGGTCGAGGTCGTTCTTGAGCTTCTGCAGCGCCTGCCCGGCGGCGGCCGCGTCGTTGCTGGCGTTGCTGTAGGCGTTGCTGACCTCGGTGATGTCACCGGTGATCTTGACCGCGGTGTTGCCGCAGTCGAGCGCCTTCTGGGCGGCCGCGCAACTCACGGCGCTGAGCGGGAGGATGGCGATCAGGCCGGCCACGGCGAGCATGGTGGGGCGGGCGATGCTCTGGGGCATCCGGTCCTCCTCGGTGCGCGGGTTTCCGGAAGGGAAGGACGCGCGCCGAGGGTGCACGGTTCCCGCAACCGGGTGCTGCGGGAACCGTACGGGCTCCGGACCCGGCCTGTACAGCGACCGAGGCCGGAGCCCGGGGGTTTTGGGGAACCGAAGCGGAACCGAGACCTCAGCCTTCGAGGGAGCCGAGGGCCTTGCGCTGGATCTCGTCGAGTTCGGCGCAGCCGAGGGTGCCGAGGTCGAGGAGCCGGTCGAGCAGTGCGCGGTCGAACGGGGCGCCCTCGGCGGTGCCCTGGACCTCGACGAAGCGGCCGTCTGAGGTGCAGACGATGTTCATGTCGGTCTCGGCGCGGACGTCCTCCTCGTACGGGAGGTCGAGCATCGGGACGCCGTCGATGATGCCGACGCTGACGGCGCTGACGCCGCTGGTGATCGGCTGGCCCTTGGCGCGGAGGATCTTCTTGTCACGCGCCCAGGCGACGGCGTCGACGAGGGCGACGTAGGCGCCGGTGATCGCGGCGGTGCGGGTGCCCCCGTCGGCCTGGAGGACGTCGCAGTCGAGGACGATGGTGTTCTCGGCGAGCGCCCGGTGGTCGACGACGGCGCGCAGCGAGCGGCCGATGAGCCGGCTGATCTCGTGGGTGCGTCCGCCGAGCCGCCCCTTGACGGACTCCCGGTCGCCGCGGGTGTTGGTGGCGCGCGGGAGCATGGAGTACTCGGCGGTGACCCAGCCTTCGCCGCTGCCCTTGCGCCAGCGCGGAACGCCTTCGGTGACGCTGGCGGTGCACAGCACCTTGGTGTCGCCGTAGGAGATGAGGACGGAGCCTTCGGCGTGCTTGCTCCAGCCCCGTTCGATGGTGACGGGGCGGAGCTGGTCGGGGGTGCGGCCGTCGATGCGTGACATAGGCACCGAGCGTAGCCGGTTTCGGCGGGTGGTCCGGGTACGCCCCGTGGAGTCCCGGGTGCGCCCGGGGCGGGCGGTGGCCGGGGGGCGGGGCGGGCGGTGGCGGGGGTCCGAACGGGTGGTGGGGGCCGCCCGGAGGGGCGGTGGCGCCGTGCCCGTCCGGCCCGTGTCCGGGGTGCGTCCGGGCGGTGTCCCGGGGTGCATCCGGGCCGCGTTCGGGTCCGGGCGTGCCTCGGCCCGCCGGCCACGGGGGCGGGCGGGCCGAGGGGTGGTGAGCCTGGTGGGCTCAGCTCACATCATGTCCTCGATGTCGGCGGCGATCGGGTCGGCGTCGGTGCCGATGACGACCTGGATCGCGGTGCCCATCTTGACGACGCCGTGGGCGCCGGCGGCCTTCAGCGCGGCCTCGTCGACGAGGGAGGCGTCCTTGACCTCGGTGCGCAGGCGGGTGATGCAGCCTTCGACCTCTTCGATGTTTTCGATGCCGCCGAGACCGGCGACGATCTTCTCAGCCTTGCTGGCCATTGCTTTCTCCCTCTGTCTCGGCCCGTCGGCTGCTCTGCCGGGTGCCGTCGTGCGCTGTGCTGCCGTCCCCGGCCGGAGGTCGGGGGGTGATGGGTCCGGTTCGGTGCTGACGCGAGGTCAGCCGACGGTCGTACCGCGTCATGCCGTGTCGTGCTGCCCGGCAGCGCGACCAGCATGACCCGATCCGGAGCGATATGCCACGTTAGTCCAC
The DNA here is from genome assembly GCF_042726075.1 of Kitasatospora sp. NPDC127035. Taxonomy (NCBI): domain Bacteria; kingdom Bacillati; phylum Actinomycetota; class Actinomycetes; order Kitasatosporales; family Streptomycetaceae; genus Kitasatospora; species Kitasatospora sp. NPDC127035. The sequence goes on from NZ_JBHXDN010000013.1 coordinate 72,182, forward strand.
TTTTGGCCCATTCCGGCGCGCATGCCCCGGACCGCCGTCCGAGGATGACGATCAGCGGGGTTCGTGCTCCCGGTGCTCGCGGCCTGCGTCCCGAAGTGGTCTACACCAATATATGTGTACTCCGATGAACGCAGGAAGAGCCCCGGGTGTTCCTGGCCCTGCCCGAAGGTCCCCCCGGGGGCCCGCGGCCGGCAACTGCTCTCGGAGGGCGAAGGATGAGTTCGGCAGGCGCCACAGCCCCGCAGACCGCGTGGTGGCACACCTTCTACGGCGGCCTCCAGAAGATGGGCCGCTCGCTCCAGCTCCCGGTCGCGGTGCTCCCGGCCGCCGGCATCCTCAACCGGCTCGGTCAGCCGGACGTCTTCGGCAAGGACGGCCTGGGCTGGGACAACGTCGCCAAGGTCTTCGCGGCGGCGGGCGGCGCGCTGCTGGACTCCTCGCTCGGTCTGCCGATGCTGTTCTGCATCGGCGTCGCGATCGGCATGGCGAAGAAGGCGGACGGCTCGACCGCGCTGGCGGCCGTGGTCGGCTTCCTCGTCTTCTACCAGGTCCTGCACGCCTTCCCGGAGGACTGCAAGCTGCCGACCGTGCTGGTCGGCAACCAGTGCGTGGACTTCACCTCCGCCAAGGCGGCCGCGGCGACATACCAGAACCCGGGCGTGCTGGGCGGCATCCTGATCGGTCTGCTGTCGGCGTGGCTCTGGGTGCGTTTCCACCGCACCAGACTGGTGGACTGGCTGGGCTTCTTCAACGGGCGCCGCCTGGTGCCGATGATCACCGCCCTGGTCGGCATGGTGGTCGCCGTCATCGCGGTCTGGGCGTGGCCGCCGATCGGCCGGGCCTTCAACGACTTCAGCCAGACCCTCGCCGACCTGGACGCGTGGGGCGCGGGCATCTTCGGTCTCGCCAACCGCGCACTGCTGCTGATCGGCATGCACCAGTTGCTGAACACCTTCGTCTGGTTCCAGTTCGGCGACTTCACGAAACCGGACGGCGCCGTCGTCCACGGCGACATCCCGCGCTTCCTGGCCGGCGACCCCACGGCGGGCCAGTTCACCTCCGGTTTCTTCCCCATCATGATGTTCGCGCTGCCCGCCGCCGCCCTGGCGATGGCCCACGCGGCCAAACCGCACCGGCGCAAGGAGATCTACGGCCTGATGCTCTCGGTCGGCCTGACCTCCTTCGTCACCGGCGTGACCGAGCCGATCGAGTACTCCTTCGCCTACGTCGCCCCGGCGCTGTACGCGGTGCACGCGCTGCTGACGGGCGCGTCGATGGCCGTCACCTGGGGGCTGGGGGTACACGACGGGTTCAGCTTCTCGGCCGGCCTGATCGACTACGCGATCAACTGGAGCCTGGCCACCAAGCCCTGGATGATCATCCCGATCGGGCTCTGCTTCGCCGTCGTGTACTACGTGCTGTTCCGGTTCATCATCGTGAAATTCAACATGAAAACGCCCGGACGCGAGGACGACGACGAGGTCGAGGACGTGACCAAGGCATAAACCGAGCGTCACCACGAGCTATCCGATAAAGCCCCCGGACGACCGGTCCGGGGGCTTTCGGCTTATCCGGGGCGGGCCTTTGGTCCCGACACGAAACTCCGGACAATTCCGGGGCCGGAAATTCGGGGACAGGACCACGACCCCGACCGCGCCCGGCCTGCGCCCGGGCGGCACCCGGACAGCACCGGCGGGCACGGCGGGCGGGCGTCGACGGGCAACGGGGCCCGCACAGGAGGGCAACGGGTGGGCCGCAGGGGGACACCCGGCGGGCACGGCGCCCGCGGACCGCGGCCGGGGGGTCCGGGTGGGGGGAAGATCACAACCCGCCGAGAACCACCGCCGGGCAATCCGCCACCACCGCCGCCCTGCCGTTTCGCCTCCGGTTTCCCGCGCGAAGAGATCGCGGCGGCGGACCGGGGAGCAATCCCGACGACGATTACCGGGTGCCCGGCGAGGGGGGTACATGACACCGGCGCCCCGCAGGGCCGCGACCGTCCGGGGCGGGCCGGCTCGGGCCCGGCTCCCCCGGCCGCCGCGACCTCGGCCACATCCCCCGCCGTCCTCCGGCGGACCCTCGCCCGCCCTTCCCCCGCGTCCGGGGCCGTCCGGGGCTCCCGGGGGGCCTCCCGTCCGGCCTCCGACGGCCCTGCGGGCCGGGCCTGCCGGGGGTCCCGGCTTTTTGTTGCGCAAATAGCCAAAATCCCAATCACCGCGGGTAATCATGATCGTCGATCCGCAAGTAGGTTTCGATTTCATAGCGCTTCCCATCAGCAGCGCTTTCGGGGGTTCCCCCCCTTCTCCACCCGTGCTACAAAACTGGTCTACACCACGTGTGGTGTAGACCAGTTCGCGGTTCGGCCCCCTGTGCCTGTCCCCCGACCGACCCGCCCTTGCCGTTAGGAACCCACCCCCATGAGTCAGTCTGCGCAGGCACCGGCGCCCGCCGCGGCTCCGGCCACGCCAAGCCCCACCAAGAAGTTCGGCCAGAACCTGATCCAGGGTCTGCAGAAGATCGGCCGCAGCCTGCAGCTGCCCATCGCCGTGCTCCCGGCCGCCGGTCTGCTCCTGCGCCTCGGCCAGGACGACGTCTTCGGCAAGGACGGCCTCGGCTGGGACAAGGTCGCCGCGGTGTTCGCCACCGCCGGCAACGGTGTCTTCGACAACCTGCCGCTGCTCTTCGCGGTGGGCATCGCCATCGGCTTCGCCAAGAAGGCCGACGGCTCGACCGCCCTCGCCGCCCTGGTCGGCTTCCTGGTCTACAAGAACGTGCTCACCGCGTTCCCGATCACCGAGGGCCACGTCACGGACGGCAAGTGGGTCGCCCCGACCTACCAGAACCCGGGTGTGCTCGGCGGTATCGTGATCGGTCTGCTCAGCGCCGTGCTGTGGCAGAAGTACCACCGCACCAAGCTGGTCGACTGGCTCGGCTTCTTCAACGGCCGCCGTCTCGTCCCGATCATCATGGCCTTCGTCGGCACCGCCGTCGGTGTCCTCTTCGCCCTGACCTGGGGCCCGATCGGCGACGCCATCAAGAGCCTGAACGACACCCTGATCGGGGCCGGCGCGCTCGGCGCAGGCGCCTTCGGCCTGGTCAACCGTGGTCTGCTGCCGGTCGGCATGCACCAGTTCGTGAACTCCTTCGCCTGGTTCCAGACCGGTGACTTCACCAAGCCCGACGGCACCGTCGTGCACGGCGACCTGACCCGCTTCTTCGCCGGCGACCCCACCGCCGGACAGTTCATGTCGGGCTTCTACCCGATCATGATGTTCGCGCTGCCCGCCGCCGCCTTCGCCATCGCCCACACCGCCAAGCCGCACCGCCGCAAGGCCGTCACCGGCATGATGCTGTCCCTGGCGCTGACCTCCTTCGTCACCGGTGTCACCGAGCCGATCGAGTTCTCCTTCGTCTTCATCGCCCCGCTGCTGTACGTCATCCACGCGCTCCTCACCGCCGTCTCGATGGCCCTCACCTGGGCGCTCGGGGTGCACGACGGCTTCACCTTCTCCGGCGGTCTGATCGACTACCTGCTCGCCTGGAACAAGGCCACCGACCCGTGGATGATCATCCCGCTCGGCCTGGCGTTCGCCGCCCTGTACTACTTCCTCTTCCGCTTCGCGATCGTCAAGTTCGACCTCAAGACCCCCGGTCGCGAGGACGACGACGAGATCGAGGACGTCACCAAGGCCTGACGCCGGGAACCACCTGACGCCGCTCACGGCCCCGCCCGGGTCCCGTCCGTGTCTCGTACCGGAGACCGCCCGTGTCTCGTACCGGAGGCCGCCCGGTGAGACGGTGGTTGACGAACCGGGAAGATCGCTGGTCAACTGAAGCGGTGAACGCCCCTCGCATGCTGGTCACCCGCAGCCACATCGACTTCGGTCGCGTGTGGTCCGCGGCGTGTTGCGCCTGACCCGAGCGTTCCCCCCGCCGCCGCGCCGCTGACGTCCCCGCCGCGCCCCGGCCGCACCCCCTCCCGTACCGCCCGTGACCCGGGGCTGCCGCCGTCCGCCCGGCCGCACCGCGCGCGAACCCGCGCGCGGCGGGCCCGCACGGCACACCACGCGTCCGTACGCACCGCGTCCGCGCACCTCGCGGCCCGGCGCACCGCCTCCGCACGCACCGCTTCCGTACGAGGAAAGTCAAGGCCACACATGCCCCGCCAGCTGCATCTTTCCGCCGCCCTCGACAGTCCGGGCCACGTCGACGCCGGTCACTTCACGGCCCTCGCCCACCTCGCCGAACGGGCCACCCTCGACTTCGTCACCCTCGACGACTCCTACACCCCCGAGCCGCGCCGGCTCGACGCGCTCGCCACCTTCGCCAGGCTCGCCCCGGTCACCGGCGGCCTCGGCCTGGTGCCGACCGTCACCACCACCCACACCGAGCCGTTCCACACCTCGATATCCGTCAACACCCTGGACTGGGTGAGCGAGGGCCGCGCCGGCTGGCTGGTCGGCGTCTCCGACACCGAGGCCGAGGCGAAGGCCTTCGGCCGCAAGGGCACCGCGCCGGCCGACGAGCTCTGGGCCGAGGCGGCCGACGCCGCCGAGGTCGCCTCCCGGCTCTGGGACAGCTGGGAGGACGACGCGGAGATCCGCGACACCGCCACCGGCCGGTTCATCGACCGCGAAAAGCTGCACTACATCGACTTCGAGGGGCCGCACTTCTCGGTCCGCGGACCCTCGATCACCCCGCGTCCGCCGCAGGGCCGGCCGGTCGTCGCCGTCACGGTCTCCGCCTCCGACCTCGCCCCGGACGCCACCGCCGGGGGCCGCGCCCGGGTCGACACGGCCGTCCGGTACGCCGACGTCGTCCTCCTGGACGCCCCCGACCGGGCCGCCCGGCTGACCGCCGCCACCGAACTTCGGCTGCGCGGCGGCGAGTCCCTGCGGATCCTGGCCAGGATCCCGGCCGTGCTCACCGACGACGCCGCCGCATCCGCGCTGGTCACCGAGGTGACCGAGGGCGGCGGCGGAGTGGACGGCTTCCACCTGGTGCCCGCCGACCCGGCCCGTGACCTCGCCGCCGTCGCCGACCGCGTCGTCCCGGCGCTGCGCGAGCGCGGCCTGTTCCGCACCGCGTACAGCGGCCGCACCCTGCGCGACCACCTCGGCCTGGCCCGCCCGGCCGGCCGCTACGCCGTCGCCGCCACCATCACCCACACCCCCGCCGCCGGCAACGACGCCGCCGCCCCCGCCGCTCCCGCCGAGGTGACCCGATGACGGACCGCCCGCTCAAGCAGATCCACCTCGCCGCGCACTTCCCCGGCGTCAACAACACCACCGTCTGGACCGACCCCGCGTCCGCCAGCCAGATCGACTTCAGCTCCTTCCGCCGGCTCGCGGAGACCGCCGAGCGCGGGCGGTTCGACTTCTTCTTCCTCGCCGAGGGCCTGCGGCTGCGCGAGGTCAAGGGCCGCATCCACGACCTGGACGTGGTCGGCCGCCCCGAGTCGATCACCGTGCTGGGCGCGCTCGCCGCCGTCACCACCCACCTCGGGCTGGCCGCCACCGTCAACGCCACCTTCAACGAGCCCTACGAACTGGCCCGCCGGTTCGCCTCGCTGGACCACCTGTCCGGCGGCCGGGCCGCCTGGAACGTGGTGACCTCCTCGGACGCCTTCACCGGCGAGAACTTCCGCCGCGGCGGCTACCTCGACCGCGCCGACCGGTACACCCGGGCCGCCGAGTTCGTCCAGCTGGCCCGGGAGTTCTGGGACGCGACGGACGGCGGCACCGTCCGCCACCAGGGCCCGCAGTTCGACGTCGAGGGGACCCTCTCGGTGCCCCGCCCGCCGCAGGGGCACCCGGTCGTCATCCAGGCCGGCGACTCCGACGAGGGCCGCGAGTTCGCCGCCGCCACGGCCGACGTCATCTTCAGCCGGCACCACACCCTCACCGCCGGCCAGGCGTTCCACGCCGACGTCAAGCGCCGGCTGGCCGCGTACGGGCGCAAGCCGGACGAGCTCAAGATCATGCCCGGGGTCACCTACGTCCTGGGCGACACCCAGGCGGACGCCGTCGAGCGGGCCGCCGAGATCCGGCGCGCCCAGGTCAGCCCGGCGACCACGATCGGCTACCTGGAGCAGGTCTGGGGCATCGACCTCTCCGACCACGACCCGGACGGCCCGCTGCCCACCGTCGACCCGCTCCCGGACTCCGGCATCGTCAAGGGCCGGACCACGCTCGGCGATCCGCTGGAGATCGCCGCCAAGTGGCGCGCGGTGGCCGCCGAGAAGAAGCTCACCAGCCGCGAGCTGGTGATCGAGGTGACCGGCCGGCAGTCCTTCATCGGCACCCCGGAGGCGATCGCCGAGCAGGTCAACACCTACGTGCAGAGCGACGCGGCGGACGGCTTCATCCTCGTCCCGCACCTCACCCCGGGCGGGCTCGACGGGTTCGTCGACCGGGTGGTGCCGCTGCTCCAGGAACGCGGGGTGTTCCGCACCGAGTACTCCGGGACGACGCTGCGCGACCACCTCGGCCTGCCGGTCCCCAACCGGCGCTGACCCGGCCCGCGTCCGACCGCCCGGCCGCACCGCCCCCGCCCGCCCCGGCCGTCTCGGGCCGTATCTCCGGCCGGGGCCGGGGCGGTCAGACGCGGCCGAGACGGGCCGCGTACACGCCGGCCTGGAAGCGGCTCTCCGCACCCAGGCCGGCGGTCAGTTCGGCGACCAGCCGGCGCACCGTCCGCTCGGACACCTCCAGCTTCCGGGCGATCGCCACGTCGGTCAGCCCGGCCGCCAGCAGCCGCAGCACCGCGCCGTGCCGATCCGTCATCTCCTCCGCACCGGGTACGAGTTCGACCGGCGTGCAGGCCGCCGACCAGAAGTACTCGAACAGTTCGGCCACCAGCGCGACCAGCGCCGGCTCGCGCACCACCACCGCCGCCTCGGCGGCGGGGGCGTCCCCGCCCGGCCCGGCGCCCGGGGCGGGCAGGATCGCCAGCCGGGCGTCGACCACGATCAGCCAGAGCGGCAGCGAGTGGGCCGTCCTGATCCGCGCCCCGGCCGCGGTCAGCTCCCGGACGTGCGCGAGCACGGCCGGCCGGCGCAGCGCCGCGGCCGGGTAGATGGTGCGCAGCGCGGCCCCGTGGGCGAGGGCGAGCCGCTCGCGGGCGAGCTTGCCGGCGAGGGCGGCCCCGGAGAGGTCCTGGCCGGGGCGGAGCGAGAGCGCCTCGGTGCGGGCGCCGCGGGCGGCGTCCTCCAGCAGGGCGGCGATCCGTTCGGCGCCGCTGACCAGTTCGAGGGCGCTGCCGGTCCGGTGCCGGTGCTGGACGGGGAGGTAGCGGGTGTGCAGGCGGTCGACCGAGTCGCGGGCCCGGTGGAGCGCGCCGACCAGGGCGGTGACCTGTTCGTCGGCGTCGATCAGCAGTTGGCGGACGGCGGTGTCGACGGAGACGGCGGCGTGGCCGGGGGGATCCCCGGCGGCGGTGGGCTGGAGCAGGCCGAGGGCCAGCAGTTCGGCGGTGGCGGCGGCGAGTCGCGGTTCGTCCCAGTCGGGGCCGGTGGCGGCGGGCGGGCGGCCGGGTTCGGCGAGCAGGCGGGCGTAGAGCTGGGTGGCGTCGCCGCCGGTGGGGCTCTCCATCGGCGCAGCCTAGTGAAGGGGGTGCGGGTCGGGCGGGGGGTTTCCGAGGGGCGAGACGGCTCGCTTCCGCTCCCGGTCATGGCCGGTTCCGGCAGTGCCGGAGCGGCTGACCTGCGGCGGGCGGGTGGTCAGGATGGGCGGCATGGCAGCTCTTCCCGAAGCTTCGACGATCTGGTTGGACGGCGCGCTGGTGCCCTGGCAGCAGGCGCGGACGCACGTCCTGACGCACGGCCTGCACTACGGCACGGGGGTGTTGGAGGGCACCCGGGCGTTCGCCACGGCGGACGGTCCGGCGGTCTTCCGGCTGTCCGAGCACCTGCACCGGCTGGACCGCAGTGCGCGCATGCTGCGGATGGAACTACCGTTCAGCGTGGACGACTTGGCCGTGGCGACGGTGGACCTGGTGCGGGCCAACGGTCATCGCTCCTGCTACCTGCGGCACTTCGCCTTCCTGGGGTACGGCGCGATGGGTCTGGACATGCGGTTCTCGCCGACCACGACGGCGATCGCGAGCTGGGAGTGGCACGGGCAGCTCCCGGACGCCGCTGCGGGGATCAGGCTGAAGACGAGCAGTTGGCGGCGGACCGATCCGAACTCGGTGCCGCCGGCCGCGAAGGCGACGGGCCCGTACCTGAACGCGGTGCTGGCGCGCCGGGAGGCGACCGACGCGGGGTACGACGAGGCGCTGCTGCTGGGGCCGGACGGCACGGTGAGCGAGTGCACCGGCGAGAACGTGTTCGCGGTGCGCGGCGGGGTGCTGCGCACGCCGCCGGCGAGCGCGGGCGCGCTGGAGGGGATCACCCAGGACACGGTGCTGACGCTGGCCCGGGACCTGGGGGTGGACGTGCGGGTGGAGGCGCTGCTGCGGTCGGACCTGTACGCGGCGGACGAGGTGTTCCTGTGCGGTACGGCGGCGGGGGTGGTGGCGGTGGGTTCGCTGGACGACCGCGCGTTGCCGTGTGCGCCGGGCCCGCTGACGGTGCGGTTGCGGGAGGCGTACGAGGCGGCGGTCTCGGGCGCGGATCCGCGGTACCGGCACTGGCTGACGCCGGTGGGCGCGTAGGCGCCTACGCGTCTGGGCGCGTGGGGCGTGCGGGGGTGTGGGGCGCGCGGGGGCGCGGGGGCGCGGGTCCGGCGTGGGGCGCGCGGGCCGGGGTCAGATCGGGTAGACCGCGCCGGCCCGGGCGATCTCGACGGGGCCGGCGAACGCGGCGGTGGCGTCCCGGAGGTTGTGCTCGGCGTCGGTCCACGGCGGGATGTGGGTGAGGACGAGCCGGCGGGCGCGGGCGGCGGTGGCGTGCTCGCCGGCCTCCCGGCCGTTGAGGTGGACGGCCCGGTAGGTGTCGCGGCCGTCGATGTAGGCGGCCTCGCAGAGGAAGAGGTCGGCGTCGCGGGCGAGTTCGACGAGTTCGGGGCTCTCGCCGGTGTCGCCGGAGTAGACGAGGCTGCGACCGTCGTGTTCCAGCCGGAAGGCGAAGGCGTCGACGGGGTGGTTGACCTGGGCGACCTCGACGCGGAACGGGCCGAGGTCGAAGCGTCCGGGGGTGAGGGTGCGGAACTCGAACACCTCCTTCATGCCCGGGTTCTCGGGCATGTCGTAGGCGCGGGCCATCCGTTCGGCGGTGCCGGCCGGGCCGTAGACGGGCATCGGGTCCGGACAGCCCTCGGCGCGGTAGTTGCGGGCGACCCAGTAGGCGCAGAGGTCGACGCAGTGGTCGGCGTGCAGGTGGCTGAGCAGGACGGCGTCGACCTCGTAGATCGACACGTACTTCTGCAGGGCGCCGAGTGCGCCGTTGCCGAGGTCGAGCACGACGCGGTAGCCGTCGGCCTCCACGAGGTAGCTGGAGCACGGCGAGTCGGCGGACGGGAAGCTCCCCGAGCACCCCACCACGGTCAGTTTCATCCGAGCCCCTCCGCCCCGACACGTCCTGGCAGCCGCTGGTCATGACAGAGCGGGCCGGGTCGACCGGCCGGTAGCGCTGCCCTTCGCGTGTGTCGAGGGTAAGGGCGGAGGGGCACTTTGCCCCCGTCTCCGTGCCGTGCTGTGGCTGGAATCACCAGAACGCCGGGGAGCCGGGGGCGTGCCTCGGTCGGCGGGCGGTCGGACGGTCGTTCAGCGGTGGTTCGGCGGTGGGTTCAGCGGTGGCCGGGACGCCTGCGGGCCCAGGCGCGGATGGTCTCGGGGTACCAGCGGGGGTGGCCGCTGCCGTCGGTCACGTCCGGTTCGGGGATCAGGCCGTGCCGTCGGTAGTTGCGGACGGTCTCGGGCTGGACGTTGATGTGGCGGGCGATCTCGGCGTACGACCACAGGTCGGTGCTGCGGCTCACGGGTCACCTCCGGCTGTGCGTGGGGGGACGTGCGTGATCAGCTTTTCCGGGCCCGGCGGCACCTTTAGCGCAGAACGGACACCGTGGTCGTACCGTGACAGACCGGGAGCACGGTACGGACAAATCCCCGATCGTCACGGGGACGAACGGTCGTCCGTCCGGCGAACGGCCGCGCGGACGGGCGCCGCGCGGACGCGCGCCACGGCCGGCCGGCCGCCCGGGCCGGGCGGCCTCAGGCCCAGAGCTGACCCTGCAGCGCCTCGACGGCCGCCTCGGTGGACTCGGCGGTGTAGATGCCGGTGGAGAGGTACTTCCAGCCGCCGTCGGCGACCACGAAGACGATGTCGGCGCGCTCGCCGGCCTTGGCGGCCTTGCGGCCGACGCCGATCGCCGCGTGCAGGATCGCACCGGTGGAGACGCCCGCGAAGATGCCCTCCCGCTGGAGGAGTTCGCGGGTGCGCTGCACGGCGTCGGCGGAGCCGACCGAGAAGCGGGTGGTGAGCACCTCGGCGTCGTACAGCTCGGGGACGAAGCCCTCGTCGAGGTTGCGCAGGCCGTAGACCAGGTCGTCGTAGCGCGGTTCGGCCGCGACGATCCGCACGCCGGGGACCTTCTCGCGCAGGAACCGGCCGACGCCCATCAGGGTGCCGGTGGTGCCGAGGCCGGCCACGAAGTGGGTGACGGCGGGCAGGTCGGCGAGGATCTCGGGCCCGGTGGTGGCGTAGTGGGCGCCGGCGTTGTCGGGGTTTCCGTACTGGTAGAGCATGACCCAGTCGGGGTGCTCGGCGGCGATCTCCTTGGCGATGCGCACCGCGGTGTTGGAGCCGCCGGCGGCCGGCGAGGGGATGATCTCGGCGCCCCACATGCGGAGCAGTTCGCGCCGTTCCTCGCTGGTGTTCTCGGGCATCACGCAGACCATCCGGTAGCCCTTGAGCTTGGCGGCCATGGCGAGCGCGATGCCGGTGTTGCCGCTGGTGGGCTCCAGGACGGTGCAGCCCGGGGTGAGCCGGCCGTCGGCCTCGGCGCGCTCGATCATGTGCAGCGCCGGGCGGTCCTTGATGGAGCCGGTGGGGTTGCGGTCCTCCAGCTTGGCCCAGAGGGTGACCAGGCCCTCGGTGTTGCCGGGGATCTCGGCGGAGAACCGGGGCAGGCGGACCAGCGGGGTGTTGCCGACGGCTTCGAGCGGGCTGTCGTAACGCAAGGGGTGCCTCCGGCAACGGCGGTGAGGGTCGGGTCGGGCGGCTCGCCCCGCTCCGGCCGACCGCGGTGGCGGGGCGGAGCGGGGCGAGCGGGAGGTCAGCGGGCGCCGCCGGCCACGGCGGGCAGGATGGTGACGCTGTCACCGTCGGCGACGTTGGTGGAGATGCCCTCCAGGAAGCGGACGTCCTCGTCGTTCAGGTAGACGTTGACGAAGCGGCGCAGTTCGCCGCCGTCCAGCAGGCGGGCGGCGATGCCCGGGTGACGGGCGTCGAGGTCGTTGAAGAGCTCCGCGAGGTTGCTGCCGGTGCCCTCGACGGCCTTGGCGCCGTCGGTGTAGGTGCGGAGGATGGTCGGGATGCGGACCTCGATGGCCATGGGTGCGCTCCTGTGCGAGTCGTGAGGTGGGGTGGACGCCGCAGCGGGCGCGGCAGGGCATGGTGGGCCCGGAGCGTGGAACCTGCGGCGGGCCTGGGCGGGCGGCTCAGCGCGAGCGCGCCGGCGTGCCGGGACAGATCGCACTGGCGAGCCGGCACAGGTCGACGTGCAGGCGCGCCACGAGGCGGGTGCCCGGGGCCTGGGTGCTCACATCGACGGAACGCATGGGCTCATCGTATAGATTCCCGGGCCCGCTCATCCATGCCCGTCTCGGGATCCGGATGCTTCCGTTTCCCATGCTGAGACTACCGGGGAACGGCAAAGGCCCGCCGACGACGCACGGGCAGTCGGCGGGCCTCGCCCAGGTGGGTGCGGGTCAGGGCTGGTGGGCCTCGACGACCTGGACGTCTTCCTCTGTGATCTCACCGTCCACGATGCGGAACGAGCGGAACTGGTAAGGGTCCTCCGGGCCGTTGCCGTCGGCGGTGGAGACGAGGACGTAGTGGGCGTTCGGCTCGGAGGCGTAGGTCACGTCGGTGCGCGACGGGTAGGCCTCGGTGGCGGTGTGCGAGTGGTAGACGATCACGGGTACCTCGTCCCGGTCGTCCATCTCGCGGTAGAGCTTCAGCAGGTCACCCGAGTCGAACTCGTAGAAGGTCGGCGAGCGGGCCGCGTTGAGCATCGGGACGAACCGCTCGGGGCGGTCGCTGCCCTCCGGGCCGGCGACGACGCCGCAGGCCTCGTCCGGGTGGTCGGCGCGGGCGTGGGCGAGGATCGCGTCGCGCAGTTCTCGGGTGATGGTCAACATGCGGCCAGGATAGCCACGCCCCGGCGGCCGTCGGCCGTGGTGTCCACGGCCTGGGCCGCCGGGGTCTCGCGGGCCGGTCAGTGCGGGCCGCCGGCCCCGCCCCCGGAGCCGTTGCGGGCGTGCAGGTGGTCGTGCGCGACGGCGTGGACGGCCTCCGGGCGGCGGCGCTTGAGCACCTGGTAGCCGATCACCAGGAGCACGGCCCAGCCCGGGAAGACGTACAGCGAGATCCGGTTGCTCTCGTCCAGGGCGATCAGCACGACCACGAGGACGAGGAAGGCGAGCGCGGCCCAGCTGGTCCAGGTGCCGCCGGGGGCCTTGAAGCTCGGCGGCGGCAGGTGGCCGCCCCTCCAGGCCTTCCGGTAGCGGATCTGGCAGATCAGGATCATCGCCCAGGTCCAGAGGCCGCAGACGGTGGCGACCGAGGTGATGTACTCGAACGCCTTGGCCGGGACGAGGTAGTTGAGCACCACGCCGGCGCCCATCAGCAGGCAGGAGAGGGTGATCGCGGCGGCCGGGGTGCGGCTGGAGTTGAGCTTGGTGAGCCGGCCGGGGGCCTGGCCGCGCAGGGCGAGGTCGCGGAGCATCCGGCCCGTGGAGTACATGCCGGAGTTGCAGGAGGAGAGCGCTGCGGTGAGCACCACGAAGTTGATGATGCCGGCGGCGGCGGGGATGCCGATCTTGCCGAAGGCGGCGACGAACGGGCTGACGCCGGGCTGGAACTCGGTCCACGGGACCAGCGAGAGGATGACCACCAGGGCGCCGATGTAGAAGAGCGCGATACGCCACGGCAGGGTGTTGATGGCGCGCGGCAGGGTCTTCTTCGGGTTCTCGCTCTCGCCGGCGGTGACGCCGACGAGTTCGACGCCGAGGTAGGCGAACATGACGATCTGCAGGGTCATCACGGTGGCGCCGATGCCCTTGGGGAAGAAGCCGCCGTTCTCCCAGAGGTGGGTGATCGACGCGGTGTCACCGGCGTCGCTGAAGCCGAGGGTGAGCACCCCGATGCCGATCAGGATCATGCCGATGATGGCGGTCACCTTGATCATGGAGAACCAGAACTCGATCTCGCCGAAGAGCTTCACCGAGATCAGGTTGGCCCCGTAGAGGATGACCAGGAACGTGAGCGCGCTGAGCCACTGCGGGATGCCGGGCGCCCAGAACTTCACGTAGACGGCGGCGGCGGTGGTTTCCGCCATGCCCGTGACAACCCAGAAGAGCCAGTACGTCCAGCCGGTCACGTAACCCGCGAACGGGCCGAGGAACTCCCGCGCGTACTCGGCGAAACTCCCGGACACCGGGCGGTAGGTGAGCAGTTCGCCGAGTGCCCGCATGATCGCGAAGATCACCACGCCGGCGACGGCGTAGGACAGGATCAGGCTGGGGCCGGACTTGGAGATCGCGGTGCCGGCGCCGAGGAAGAGGCCGGTGCCGATCGCGCCGCCGATCGCGATCATCTGGATCTGGCGGCTGCCGAGCCCCCGCTGATAGCCCTCCTCGTCCGGTTTGGCGTCGACGACTTCGTCGTAAACCTGCTCGGCCATGCTGGCACCGTCCTGGATGGGTGGTCTCGTGGGGTGGGGAGAAGTCGTACCACGCGGGATCCGGACAGCGGTGTCCATCTGAGCGATATTTGAGCATGTCCCGATAGGGTTTCGCCCGTTTTAACCGGAAAGGCCCCGACCGGTCGTCCGCATGCTGGACGGGTGGTCGGGGCCTTTCGGATGGGCGCGCGGGCAGCCCGGAGGCCGGTCCGGAGCACCCGGCCGGCGTACACGACCGGAGCGCCCGGCCGTCGCGCGGATCAGTCGGAGATCGACTCCAGCAACGACTCCTGGAGGGCGCCGAGCCAGAGGTAGGCCATCACCAGCGGCTTGCGCTCGTCGCTGTCCGGCAGGTCGTAGAGTCCCTGCTCGTCCTCGTCGGTGATCTCCAGCCGCACCCCCAGGGTGAGCCGCAGGTCGTTGAGCGCGCCCAGCCAGCGCAGGCACTCGGCGGCGGCCAGCTTCAGCACCCCGCCCTCGCCGTCGAGCCCGTCCAGAGCCCGGACGACGTGCAGCGCGTCCTCGCGCTTGCGGGCCCGCAGGTCCAGCTCGGTGTAGCGGCGGAACTCGGCGGCGGCCTCCCGGGACTCGTCGTCCGCGGGCTTCGCCGGATCGCCGTAGGCGTCCGGGAAGAGCCGGGCCAGCGCCGGGTCGTCGGGCGCCTCGCTCGGCCCCTCGGCGAACAGGGCGGCCAGCGGGTCGTCGCTCTCCCCGCCCGGGCCGGGGCCGATCAGCTCCAGCATCTGCACTTCCAGCGAGCGCAGGATGGAGGCCTCCAGCTCGTCCAGCGCGATCGCCGCGCTCCCGCCGCCGGCACTCTCGAACAACCCAGCCATCGGTATCGGTCAGCCCGTCTTCGTCGTCTCTGGTGGTGTACTGCGGTCGGGCGGTGTCAGTCGTGCTGCAGCGTGGCCCACAGGCCGTAGCCGTGCATCGCCTGCACGTCGCGTTCCATCTCCTCGCGGGATCCACTGGAGACCACCGTCCGGCCCTTGGTGTGCACCTCCATCATCAGCTTCCGGGCCTTGTCCTTCGGGTAGCCGAAGTAGGCCTGGAAGACGTACTGGACGTAGCTCATCAGGTTGACCGGGTCGTTGTGGACGATGGTGACCCAGGGGGTGTCGGGTTCCACCACCGGCAGGCCTTCGACCTCCGGGCGCTCGATCTCCACGGGCGCGACACTCACCGACGGGTCCCTCCTCACGACTCTGATCCCACAGGGCCGCCACGGGCCCCTTCAGCCCCCATGCTGCCATCCGGGGGACCGGCGGGCGATTCCGCCCCGGCGCCCGCAACGCGCCGGACGATCTCCCCCGACGAGAAATCGTCAATCTGACGCTAAGGGGTAGTAGCATCATCCTCATGGACGCCACTTCCGTGCCCGCGGCCGGCTCGACCGCGCTGCTCACCGACCGCTACGAGCTCACCATGCTGCAGGCCGCCCTGCGCAGCGGAGCCGCGCACCGCCGCTCCGTCTTCGAGGTGTTCACCCGCCGACTGCCCGGCGGCCGACGCTACGGCGTGGTGGCCGGCACCGGCCGGGTCCTGGACGCCGTCGAGAACTTCCGCTTCACCTCCGCCCAGCTCGACTGGCTGTCGGACCAGCACGTGGTCGACGAGGAGACCCTGCGCTTCCTCGCCGACTACCGGTTCACCGGGGACATCCACGGCTACCCCGAGGGCGAGGTCTACTTCCCCGGATCGCCGCTGCTCACCGTCGAGGGCAGCTTCGCCGAGGGGGTGATCCTGGAGACGGTGATCCTCTCGATCCTCAACCACGACTCGGCCATCGCGGCCGCGGCCTCCCGGATGGCCTCCGCCGCCGGCGGACGCCCGGTGATCGAGATGGGCGCCCGGCGCGCCCACGAGCAGGCCGCCGTCGCCGCCGCCCGCGCCGCGTACGTGGCCGGCTTCTCGGCCACCTCCGACCTGGAGGCCGGCTTCACCTACGGCATCCCGACCACCGGAACGGCCGCGCACGCCTTCACCCTCGTCCACGACAGCGAGCGGGACGCCTTCCGGGCCCAGATCGCCTCGATGGGCCGGGGCACCACCCTGCTGGTCGACACCTACGACCTGCGCGAGGCCGTCCGCACCGCCGTCGAGGTGGCCGGCCCCGAGCTGGGCGCGGTCCGGATCGACTCCGGCGACCTCACGCTGCTCGCCCACCGGGTCCGCCGCCAGCTCGACGAGCTCGGCGCCACCGAGACCCGGATCATCGTCACCTCCGACCTCGACGAGTACGCGATCGCCGCGCTGGCCGCCGCCCCGGTGGACGGCTACGGCGTCGGCACCAGCCTGGTCACCGGCAGCGGCCACCCGACCTGCGCGATGGTCTACAAGCTGGTCGCCCGGGCCACCGAACCGGACGGCCCCCTGCTCCCGGTCGCCAAGCGGGCGGCCGGCGGCAAGACCAGCACCGGCGGGCGCAAGTGGGCGGCCCGGCGGCCCGACGCGGACGGCGTCGCCGAGGCCGAGGTGGTCGGCACCGGGCGGATCCCGGCCGAACTGGAGCCGCACCTCGTCCAGGTGCCGCTGGTCAAGGGCGGCGAGGTGGTCGGCCGCGAGCCGCTCACCGCCGCGCGGGAACGGCACGTCCGGGCCCGGGCCGCGCTGCCGCTGTCGGCCACCCAGCTCTCCAAGGGCGACCCGGTGCTGGCGACCGAACTGCAGGTCTGACGACCGTTCGCACACGGGGCGGACGGTCGGGCCCGCACCGGGCCTTCCGCCCCCGGATGCCACTGCCTACAGTCGACCGTAGAGTTCCCCCCAAGTCCCCACCGCCGGGCCCGCACGGAGCCCCGCCCGGTCCCCGCCGACCACCGCCGAGTCCCCGCACCGGAGAAGCTCCACCGGCGCCCGGCCGAAGCCCACCGAACCTGTCGGACGCGCCCCGAACCGGCGCGCCGCCCCCACCAGACCGAGGAATGCGAGCCATGCACCGGGCACTGATCGTCGTCGACGTGCAGAACGACTTCTGCGAGGGCGGCAGTCTGGCCGTCACGGGCGGGGCCGAGGTGGCCGCCGCGATCACCGACCTCATCGCCGAGTCCGCCCCCGGCTACCGGCACATCCTCGCCACCCGCGACAACCACATCGACCCGGGTGACCACTTCTCCGACCGGCCCGACTACGTGCGCAGCTGGCCGGTGCACTGCGTGGCGGGCACGGAGGGGGTGGGCTTCCACCCCAACTTCGCCCCGTCCGTCACCTCCGGCGCGATCGAGGCGGTCTTCGACAAGGGCGCGTACGCGGCCGCGTACAGCGGTTTCGAGGGCGTGGACGAGAACAACCGCGGGCCGGCCGAGTGGCTGCGCGAACGGCAGGTCACCGAGGTGGACGTGGTCGGCCTCGCCACCGACCACTGCGTCAAGGCCACCGCCCTGGACGCGGTGCGGGCCGGGTTCACCACCAGGGTCCTGCTCGACCTGACGGCCGGGGTCTCCGAGCCGACCACCACCGCCGCGCTGGCGGAGCTGCGGGCGGCCGGGGTGGAGCTGATCGGAACGCCCGTGGTCGGGGGCTGAGCGTCCCGCCCTGCGGGTTCAGCGCTCGGTGATCAGCAGCTCCACCACGTCGGTGCCGCCCAGCCGGAACGCCTCGCGCAACTCGGCGCCGACGGCGTCCGCGTCGTCCGCCAGGCGCGTGCCGGAGACGTAGACCACCCGGACCCCGAGGTACTCCATCCGGTGCTGGCCGCCGCGCACCCAGGCCGCCTCCCCCTCGCTGACGCAGCGCAGTTCGGAGTCCACCTCCACGGCCACGCCCGCCGCGGGCCAGTACAGGTCGGGTACGGCGATGTAGGTGCCGCCGCGCATCCGCAGCTCCGGGCCGGTCAGCGGGGCAGGCAGCAGCCACTCGTCGACCAGTTCGCCGACCCGGCCCAGCACCGCGTCCCGTTCGGCGGCCAGCAAGCCGTCCAGCACCGCCCGCACCCGGGGGTCGTCGACCAGCCCGGACTCGACCAGCTCGGCGGTCAACTCCCGCACGGTGCAGCGGAGCTCGGGGCGGCCGACGGCCTCGCCCAGCACCTCCCGGACCGGCACCGGACCGGCCGGGCCCGCACCGGACGTCCACTCGCGCAGCGCGTCCGCGACCGCCCGGGCGACCGGCGCGCAGGCCAGGCCGTGCACCGAGCGGGCCACCAGCTCCCGTTCGGTGCGCCGGATCCGGACCTCGCCCGCGTCCTTCAGCCGGCGCTGGCGGGGCACCAGCACGTCCACACCGGTGACGGCGGGCAGTCGGGGCACCGCGGTGAAGCCGTACAGCGCCAGCGCGGCGGCGCCGGTGATCACCGCCCCCTCGCGGCGCCCCTCCTCGCGGCCGTTCTGCGCGGCGTAGAGCAGGGCCGCCCACATCCGCTGCTCCGGCGAGGGCTCGCCGGACTGCAGCAGGTAGACCCGGGGCAGCAGCCGCTGCCAGGAACCGCCGCGGCGGCAGTGTTCACTGACGACCCGGCTCGGCACGCCCCGGGCGCGCAGCTGGCCTGCGGTGACGACGTTCTGCTGACGGCGCGCCAGCTCCTCCAGGGAAGGCGGCGGCGTGGGAATCCGGTAGCTCATGCCGACACCATCCCCAACCGCCCGGAACGTCGACCGGCCGCCTGACGCACTGTTACCCAACCGTCGCGAAACCGGGACCAGCCCGCACTAAAGTCCTCATACCCTCACCCATTCGGAGGAATGGGTGATCATATGCTTGTCAGAACCGGTCCTCGTCGACGAGTCACCAGTATGTCTGACCGTGCGTGACCAAGCACATACGCCGAAGTCACCTCCGGGCGTCACTCCCGCCCTCCGCATTGCCTACCCTTAGTGCATGTCACGTGACGAGACCGCCGGCCTCCGCGCGGCCCAGCTCCGCCTCGGCCGCCTGCCCGGATACGTCCGCCGGCCAGACCCGGCCCGCCGCAGCGGTGAACAGGGCCATACCTACAAGAAGGGCTGGGAGGTCCGCTTCACCGCCCGCAGCGAGGCGGAGATAGCGGAGATCCGCGATCTGGTGGTCGCCGCCGGGTTCGCCCCCGCCAGACCCTTCTTCAAGGGCCACCAGCTGATCCAACCCGTCTACGGGATGGCCGCCGTCCAGGCCTACCTCGCCGCTAGACAGGCGGCCGAGGAACACGCCGCCCGCGCCGTCCACGGACGCGGCCGGCGCGGCACCGACGGGACGGACCACGAAGCCGTCCACGAACCCGGTGGAGCCGTCTGCGAGGCACCCGGACCCGCCCACGACGCCGCCGCCGGCGCCGTCGACGTCAGTGGCGGCCACGGCGGCCACGGCAACGCGATCGGCCGCGCCGACCGCGGCCGGCTGGAGGCCGCCGGCGCCGCTGCGGCCGCCGCCGAGGCCGCCGCGGCCTCCGCCGCCCGACTGGCCCGCCGACGGGTCGTCGAGACGTTCCCCGCCCAACTCGAACGGAGCACCGCGGCGGACGCCCGGGTCGCCGCCGCCGAGACCCGCCAACCTTACTGACGCTCAGTCAATTTCCTTCTGGTACGCGGCTACAGGCCGACAACGGGCCGGGCGCGCGGAACGCGCGCGACGGGGCCGGCCCACCGATCAACCCACCCGGGGAGCCACTGCCCCCGGCCCCGCACCCCAGTCCACCGGGCCCGCCGAGCGCATGAACGGTGGTGCGGACGGTGGTGCGGAATCAGCTTCGCGCCGCAGGCGTGGACGAGAGCCGCCGAACCGCTTACGGTGGCACATCACACCGTCCGCGACGGCGCGCCGACCGGCCCGCCGCCCCGGCCGCGCCACCCCGCTGACCGGCCACGACGCACCAGCAGCAACGCCTCTGACATCACTGCGCACCGCTCACCCCCCGCTCACCACCGCCGCGCCACCCGCCGGCCCCCACCCGGCCACCGCCGGAACCGGCCGCGCGTCGGCGCCTTCCGGGCATTCCATCCGATTGGTAACCCAGCGCACCGAGCGCCTACCGTAGAGTGAGCACAGATGATCGACCGTCAGATGCCCATCTCACTTGCCGAGAAGCCGAGATGACCAATCGTCAGGACAGCACCGCCGAGCCACCCCCGGGGCCCGGCGCACCTCCCGCCGTACCGCTGGAGTTCGCGGCGTTCTGCGAACTCCACCGACCGCGGTACCTCAGCTACGCCCACGTCTGGCTGCCCGACCACACCCAGGCGGTCGGCGCCGTCCAGCAGGCGTTCGCCGAAATCGCCGTCCACTGGCGCGAATTACTGGGAAGCTCCAACCCCACCGCGCGCGCCTGGCAGATCCTGCGCAACACCGTCGGCGAGCACACCCGGCAGAGCGGCCCGCCACCGGACCGCCCCGGCCACGCCGCCGATGACGACCTCGCCATCCTGCACTACGTCGTCGGACTCGCCGCACCCGAGATCGCCGACGTCATCGGCACCGACACCGCCAGCGTGGCCGGTCGACTGCGCCGCACCATGCTGCGCGAGGCCTCCGGCTGGTGACCCGGGGCGCGTCGCCCTGCCCGTCGCGCCCCCCGTCACCGCCGCACCCCGACCCGAACCACCGGCCGACCGGCCCGACCGCCCGGCGGCCCGGCCGGAGCGACCCGTCGGAAGGACCCACCCGAAGGACCCGTCCGAGGGACCGGCCGGATCCCGTTCAGACCCGCTCGCCCGTCACGTCGTACAGGTGGTGGACCGGATCGTGGATCAGGTAGCGGGAGAACGACTCCACCGTGAAACGCGCCCCGTCGCTGCGGTTTCCGGTCCGCGCCCACTGCGCGCCCACCACTCCCTCGAAGGCCACCGCCAGCAGCTCCGCGGCCTCCGCCAGCTCCACCGCCACCACCGCCGGCTCCTGCTCCCCGTACCGCTCGGCGACAGCCGTCCCGTCCTGGTCCCAGTTCGGGAACAGCGGGTCCTCCCGGTCCAGCATCAGGTCCAGCCGCACGCGGAACAGCCGGAACACGTCCCGGACGTGGCACGCGTACTCGACGTCCGACCAGATCTCCGGACGCGGCCGACGGCGCAGCGCCCCCGGGTCCCCCGCCAGCACGGCCGTCCAGCCCTCCGCGTTGGCCCGGATCATTCCGGCGACGTCCTCGCGGTCCACCGCCCCGGAATCCAGCCCGCAGTCCGGGCAGGGGCGCTCCAGGACCCAGGTCCAGTCCTTGGAGTCCGGAACGATCCCGTCGGCGGCGGCCTCGGCCTGCTCAGAAGTGGTCATGCCCCCAGCATGGCCGGGCCCGCACCCGCCCCACCAGCGGCGTCCGCGCCAGCGGTCGCCGAAATGCTGCCACGCCGTCCGCCCGCGGCCACCGGGCGCCGCTCCGGCGGACCCCTACGCGGAGGGCTCCCGCTCGTACGCCTCGCGCGCCGCCAGCAGCTCCGCCAGGTTCGCGCGGCTCCAGTCGCAGACCGCGTCCATCGGCCCCAGCAGCGTCCGCCCGAGCGGCGTCAGCGCGTACTCGACCCGCGGCGGGTTCTCGTCGTACTCGGTCCGGACGACCACGCCCTCGTACTCCATCGCGCGCAGCGACTCGGCGAGCACCTTCGCGGTGATCCCCGCCAGCGGGACCCGCAGCTCGGAGAAGCGGCGCGGGCCGCCCTCCAGGCAGCGCATGATCTTCCACGCCCACTTGCGGCCGCCCAGCACCGGGACCGTCTGCACCGGGCAGTCCGGGTCGAAGAAGTCCGCCGGCAGCGGTACGGGCACGGTCCGCGTCGTTCCCCCGGTCTGCGTCATGCCCCGACGGTAACGGACCCGGCGCCCGCGCGGTCCGGGCCGCGTTACGGCCCCGTCCGCGGCCAGGCCCCCGTCCGCCGGCCAGGCCCCGTCGGCCGCCGGTACCGTTGAAGTAACCGGCACCCCCCGGTCTACCGTCACGGCAACGGCGGGCGACGACGCCCCCGACGAACGGACGGAGACCGCGATGAGCAGCACCGACAGCCCGATCGAAGCACCCGTGGACGTCATCGTCTTCGGCGCCGGCGGCCAGGTCGGCCGCGCCGTGGTCGCCGAGGCCAGGCGCCGCGGGCTGACCGTCACCGCCGCCGTCCGCGACCCCGGACGCCACGCCGACCTCACCGGCCCCGGCGTCACCCTGGTGTCCTGCGACGTCACCGACCCCGCCGCCGTCACCGGCGCGGCCCGCGGCCACTCCGCCGCCGTGAGCACCGTCTACACCCCCGACGTGCCCTCCGCCGAGTTCTACCCCGCCGCCGCCCGCGCCCTCGTCGCCGGCCTCCCCGCGGCCGGGGTCCGCCGGCTGGTCCACGTCGGAGTGGCCACCACCCTGGAGACCGCCCCCGGCGTGGCCGTCCACGACGACCCCGCCTTCCCCGAGGCCCACCGCGCCTTCTCGCTCGGCCACGCCGCCGCCCTCGACCTGCTCCGGGCCTCCCCCGCCACGCTCGACTGGGTCACCGTCACCCCGCCCCTGGACCTCGACCGCACCGCCGCCGGCACCGGCCGCTACCGGCTCGGCGGCCCGCAGGTCCTCGGCCGGCGGATCGCCCAGGCCGACCTCGCCGTCGCCGTCGCCGACCAGCTCACCGGACCGGCCGCCCGCCACCGCGAGCAGATCGCCGTCGCCGAGTAGCCCGGGCGGTCCGGCCGCCGTCCGGACCGCTCGGGGAGACCTCGCACCGGGACATCGCCCCTGGTCGGAACGGGGCACTCCGGTCCATGCTGGACACCATGCACATCCGCGACGCCACCCCCGACGACTGGCCCGCCATCTGGCCGTTCCTGCGCGACATCGTCGCCGCCGGCGAGACCTACTGCTGGGACCGCGACACCCCCGAGGACCTCGCCCGCGCCACCTGGTTCAAGCCCGGCGGCCGCGTCCTCGTCGCCGTCGACGAGGACACGGCCGGGACCGTCCTCGGCACCGCGGAGATCCACCCCAACCAGGCCGGCGCCGGCGCCCACGTCGCCAACGCCGGTTTCATGGTCGACCCCCGCCACGCCGGCCGCGGCGTCGCCCGCGCCCTCTGCGCCCACGTCCTCGACCGGGCCCGCGCCGACGGCTACCGCGCCATGCAGTTCAACGCCGTCGTCGAGACCAACCACCGCGCCGTCGCCCTCTGGCAGTCGTTCGGCTTCGACGTCCTCGCCACCGTCCCCGCCGCCTTCGACCACCCCACCGAAGGCCCCGTCGGCCTCCACCTCATGCACCGCACCCTGTAGCCCGGACGGCCACTACCCCAGCCGCCGACGGCGCCCCCGCACCACCAGCACCGCCCCGACCGCCCCCCCGGCCACCACCAGCCCCGCCGCCCCCGTCACCGTGTACGCAACCCCCGCATTCCCCCCGCCCCCCTGCCCCGCCACAGGCTCCTCCCACGGTTCCTCCGCAGCAGGAACCGCGGGAGGAGCGCTCCGTTGGGACTCGGGTCGCCCGACCAGGGGATTGGCCCGTGGGCCGTCGTCCACGACCGGATTCGGTTCCAGCGCTTTGCTCGGGGCCAATATCCCGTACCCGTAGCGCTCGTTCGGCAGGTTCGAGGCATCCGCCGGCCGAGTGGCGCTCCGGATCATCCGGTTGATGACCTGGCCGGCCGAGAGGCTGGGGTACTTCGCGCGAATGAGCGCGGCTGTGGCGGACACGTAGGCGGTGGAGTCGGACGTGCCATTGGCGATCGCATATCCCGCCGAGGACGTCGCACTCGCTCGCGGGACCTCGGCACCCGGTGCAACCAGCGTGGTTTCTGGCCCGTACGTCGATTTCCCCCAGAGAAGACCGTTGCGGTCCACTGCGCCGACCGCCACGACGCCGGGAAAGGCCGCCGGGTATTCAACCGGCTCAACCCGATCACCACCGTTTCCGGTGGCCGCCACCAGAACCACGTCCTTGTCGATGGCATACTTCACGGCCGCGCGCGTGTCCGGATCGTCTCCCTCGAAGCCGCCAATCGACATATTCACAACCTTGGCGCCGTGGTCTACCGCAAACCTGATGGCTTTGGCCACTCCCTGGGTCAAGGCCGGGTCACCCTCGTCCCACTTGAGTCGAATCGGAAGAACCTTCGCCTTCGGCGCCAGCCCCATGACCCCGGCCTTGCTGCCATGGCCATGTCCGGCAATGAGGCTTGCCATTCCCGTTCCATGGCCACTGCCGTCCACCGTGCCGTCGGTGTTCTCTCCTGAGAAATCGGCCCCAGGCAAAACCTGCCCGATCAGATCGACGTGCTCTTTCAGCACACCGCTGTCGATGACTGCGACGATTACGCCCTCACCCTGCGAGACCGGCCAGACCGCTAAATCGGCCTGGTAGCCGACAAGCGTCCACTGTGAATCCCTGATGTTGTCCGCCATGGCCGGTCCGCCGTTCGAGGCCGCGAGGAGCCCCATTGCCAGCAGCACAACCGTGCCGCACCTGAGCCGCCAAGTCCTCAAGCCCAGTCACTCCACTCTCAGCGGTTGTCCACGGTTCTGCCAGCTACAAGAAGCACTGTCGACTAGTCAGCCTGAAGGTCGACGGTCACTTCACCACGGGCGGGTTGACGTATTCCTCCGGTGCCCAGGTTTCGCCATCTTCGACCAGGTACGCGGGACGCCCAGACCCCGCCGCCTCGTTTCTCCGCCGTTGTGCGCTACCCAGCGGAACCACCGGGCCTGACGGCATCGACACGCCCGCCGCAGGCTCGGTCCGAACCCGGTTGAGGGAGACTCCCACCCCGGAGCCCCCCTCCGGTAGAGCCTTCTTGCTACCGGATCCAGGACCGGATCGATCCCCCACCCCTACGACCGTCCCGGCCCCTCGTGCATCAGGAGCCGAAGAACCCCGGCCTCCTGAAACCACACCGCCCCCCGGGAAGCCGTCAGCACCGAAGGCGGCGACACCGCGAGCACCGGCGGGACCACGCCCGCTGCCGGCTCCGTGCTCTTCGGGCCGGATCGGCGTGCCCCGGTCGCCGATAGGGCCTGACATGCGACCCGACCCCGGAACTTCGGGCTGATGAACCGATCTGCCGACTCCGCCGGGCAAAGCGGCACTCCCTGCACCTATAGAAAAGCCAGAGTTTGGCTGGCTGGTGCTCAATGGCCCCATCGCGTCGCTGGAGTGCGAGGCTGGCCGCGATTGGGGGAGGCTGACACCGTCAATAGCGGTTCCAGCCCCAAAGTTGGGCGAGCCTGTAGCGGTAGGTGGCGGAAGTGGCACTCCACCCTTGACTCCAGGATCCGACGGCGCCGGCACGACCTCTGGCCCTGTTAGGGGTCTTGCTACTGCCCCAGAGACCACCTGCGAACCCGCCATCGATCCTGGGTCCGGTCCCTGACCTGGGTTCACCCGAGCATAGCGATTCCCGAACTCTGCGCTGCCGACCGGACGGCTGCCGATAGTCGCACCACCCAACCCGGTGCCGCCGAATACCCCTCCCAGCGCCGCAAACCCACTCGATTCATCGGAAACGATCCCTGTGGCGTCGTCACGCTCATTACTCTTGCCCTTCGTCGGCGCGCCCATCGGCTGCGGGGGCTTCAGCATCGGGGCGGCTGTGCGGTAGTGCATGGCGAGGGTCTGCATGACGGTGGCGGCTTCGAGTTTCCGCTGGTCGGCGAGGGCGGTGCGGCTGTCCTCGTCGTCGGCGCCGAAGAGGGCGGAGAAGGTGTCGCCGACGCCGTCGGTGAGCTGGTCCCAGCCGCCGGGTTCCTCCGGCATGTCGCGTTTGGCTTTGGCGATGGCCTCGGAGACCGCCTTGAGGGTGATGGCGGCGTCGTTGGCGTAGGAGGCGGCGTTGTTGATGGTGGCGGCGAGGTGGAGCATGCGGGTGTGGAAGGCGTCGCTGGTGGTGCCTTCCCAGGAGGTGGCGGCCTCGGTGCTGGCGCGGGTGAGGGTGGTGCGGATGGCTTTGAGGGTGTCGGCGGCGCGGCGCCAGGGGTCGGCGGCGGCCATGACCTCGCCCGGGTTGAGGGCCTGGGCCATCGTGCGGAGTTCGGCGTGGCTGTAGTGCCTGAAGTCCGTGTACTTCACCGGACGCCCTTTCCGTCGTCGTGCCGGGCGGGGGCCACGGTCCGGGCGTAGGCGGCGGCGCTGGTGGCGGAGGGGTTGGCGACGGACCAGCCGTCGTCGCCGAGCTTCAGCTTGTTCCGGGTGCGGCGCTCCTGCTCCTCGTAGTTGGTGGCGGTGAGTTCGGCCTTCTTCTGGGCCTCGTCGACCGCGTCCTGGAGCTGGTCGAGCACGTCGCGCAGGCCGTCCCGCATGGTCTGGTAGCGGCCGTGCAGGTCGGTGGCCTCGGCGAAGGTGCCGAGGGCGTTCCGGCCGATGCCGCTGCGTCCGTGTGTCGTGGTGCCGTCGGCGTGGTGCTGGAACTCGGCCAGCAGCAGCCGCACCTGGGCGGCGAAGGCGCGCAGCTGTTCGACCTCGACGCGGTAGCCGCGTCCGCCCCCGCCTGTCGACCCGGTGCCCGTTCCGGTTCCCGTTGCCACGTGCGGCGCCTCCCCCGTGCGTCCGTCCGGTGTGTCGTGCGCGGTGCTGGTGCGGCGGCGCCGTGGGGTGGCGGCCGGTGAGTCATGTCTAACACACGGTCCGGGCGAGCAGAACGGTCCTCGGCGGAACGTCCGGACGCGTCTGGCGGTCCGTCAACTGATGTGCGCCTGCTGCCTTGTGGTGAGGGCGCGGCGGCAGAGCGAGTCGGCGTGGCGGGTGGTCTCGGGGAGCCGGTAGCGGGGGGCCAGCGCGAGGGTGGTGTCGACGGCTTCGGCGAGGCCGATGCGGTGGCCGACGGAGACGAAGACGGGTTTGACGCCGGGGCGGGTGCGGAGGGCCCGCCCGACCTCCTCGCCGGTGGCCGGATCGGTGAGCGGGGTCGAGTCGCCGCGGGCGGGGCCGGGGTCCCGGTGGTCGAAGGTGAACGGGGTCTTGGCGACGCCGAGGGTGCGCAGGCCGGTGAGGACGCCGAGGTGGCTGGCGAGGCCGAGGCGGCGCGGGTGCGCGAGGCCGTAGCCGTCGCAGACGACGGTGCCGGGTCGGTGGGTGAGGGCGGCGAGGGCGTCGAGGACGGCGGGGAGTTCGCGGAAGGCGAGCAGACCGGGGATGTAGGGGAAGGCGATCCGGCCGGTGGCGGTGGTCTCCTCGACGACGTCGAGGGTGGTGCGGTCGAGGACGACGGCGGCTGCGACGACGAGGTCGCGCTCGTCGTCGTAGGCGACGTCGACGCCCGCGATGAGCCGGTCGTCGGCGCCGGCCGGGCCAGGGGCGTCGGCGGCGCCGTACGGCTGGACGAGCGGGCGCAGCCGCTCCTGTTCGGCGAGCGCCTGGGCCTCGGTGGTCGGCCAGTCGGCGGGGATGGGCACGGCGGTTCCCCCCTGGGAGTACGGAGCGGATCGGTCGGTCGCACGGAGCGAGCGGGACGGGCCCACCGTATCCAGCGGGGCGGACGACCCCGGGGTGAGCCCGTGCGCCCCCTGTGCCCCGGGTGGGGCGGGTTAGCCTGGTCGGAATGCCGGAGGACCGGCCGGTCCTCCCGAACTCCCTTTCCGGGCGGGCCTTCTGGCTTCCGGTGCGACCCGCTCGTTCCCCCCGACGTGCGAAGGACTCCGCCATGCCGCGCCGCCCGACCCCGGCCCAGTTCGTCCTCGGTGTGTTCACCGTCGTCGCCGCCACCGTGGCGCTGCTGGCCGCCACCGGTGCCGAGGAGGTACCGGAGGTGGCGGTGGTGGTGGTCTTCTCGCTCGCCCTCGGCACGTTGGTGACGGTGCTGTCGCTGCGGGCCGCCGCCGGTCGTGCGGATCGGGCGGTTGCCGGGCACGGCTACGCCCGGCAGCGCTGAGGCGGCGCCACCGGGCGTACCGGGTGTTCCGGGGTGCGAGGTGCGGGTTCGAGCGGGCCGGGCGGTCGCGCGGCGGGGCTCAGACGGTGCGGGGCTCAGACGGTGGAGACCACCACGGTCTTGGCGGCCTTGTCGTGGATGCACTGGCGGTAGGGCTTGTCGAAGACGCCGAACATGCCGTCGATCAGCCACCAGAGCCAGGCGCAGCAGAGGACGGCGGGCAGGATGAAGACCGCGGCCCGGGTCCAGGCGGCGGACTGGGTCGGCGGGCTGCCGTCGATCAGCATGGCGACCCGGATCTTCATGGCCTTCTTGCCGAGGGTCTGGCCGTCCCGGCCGAGCATCACCCCGTCGTAGACGAGGTAGATGGCGCAGGCGACCCAGAAGGCACCGGCGGAGCCGGAGCTGTCGGAGAGGCTGGCGAAGGGCAGCACCAGCAGGACGGCCACGGCCTGCACCAGCAGGTAGTCGATCAGCTGGGCGAGGATCCGGTTGGGCCAGCTGCCGAGCGGCGGCATCCCCGGGACGGGGCCGGCGCCGGGTGTGCCGTGGCCGGCGGGACCGTGGCCGGGCGGGGGCTGGTCGTAGGGCGACCGGCCGGGCGGGGGCTGTCCCTGTCCGTACGGCGAGCCGCCGTAGGTGCCGCCGTACGCGCCGGGGCGGTCGGAGGGGGTGCCGGACGGCGGCGGGGTGCCGTACGGGTCCGACGGCGTACCTTCCGGCGTGCCGCCGCCCTGCTGCGGGGGCTTCTTGTCGAAGGAGGGCTGGCCGCCCCCCTCCGGCTCGGGGCCTGAGGGGTCGTGGGTGCTCATCCCCCGAGTAGAACATCACACATTCTATGAACTTGGGATATTTGGTCGATTTTGTCCGACCTGGCTCTCGGGCGGACCCGGGTCAGAGCCGGACCACGCGGGTGCGGGCCGCCCGGTCGTGCCAGCCGCGCCGGGCGGGGCGGTCGAACAGCGGCCAGACCAGGCCGACCAGCAGCAGCGTCGAAACCTGCCTGACGAGCCATCGCACCAGCGACCGGCCGAGGCCCAACCGGGCGCGGGCGGCGGACGAGGCGGCTGACGGAGCGGCGGCAGGGACGGCCGCGGCGGCGTCGATCACCCGGATCCGGGCCAGCCGTTTGCCGAAGGTCTGGCCGGTACGGGCGGTCGGCAGGACCTCGTAGAGCAGGCCGACGAAGAGGAGGATGCCGATCAGGACGGCGACCTTGCCGACCACCACGCCGTCCAGCATCCAGACGTCGACCTGACGGCGCGTGAGCCGGCTGGCCATCCTCGCCTGGGCGAGCTTCTCCTGGAGGTGGTCCGCGACGGACGTGCCGAGCGGGATCCCGGCGGCGGTGGCGACGACGGCCAGGACGGCGGTGTCCACCAGTCGGGCGGCGAGCCGCCGGCCGGGCCCGGCCGGCTGCGGCGCGGGCCTGATCGTCCGGCGCCGGGTCCCCGCCGCCCGGGCCCCCGCCGTCCGGGTCGCGGACGATCGGGGCGGGGCCGACGCACTCCCCGCGGAGCGGGACGCGGGCGGACGGGTGGCGGCGGGCACGGGAGCAGCGGGATCGGGCGCGGCCGGTACGGGAGCGGCCGGCCGGGCGGACCGTGTGGGCCCGGTCAGCGGCGCCTCCTCCGGCCCGGCCGACGCCGCCGCCGTCGCCGCCTCCCCCTCCGCCGAGGCGGACGTCGGGGCGGCCACCTGGGCGGCCACCGGAGCGACCGCCGGGGCCGAGGCCCGGAGCGGCACCGGCTTCTCCACCGGCGCCGGAACGGCCGCCCCGGCAGGCGCCTCCACTCCGGGAACCACCCCCCAGGAGACCCAGCGCGGTGCGGCGCCCTGCTCCATCGGGCCGCGCGGTGCCCGGGGGGCCGCCTGCCGGTCGGGCGGTTCCACCGCCGCGACGGAACCGGGCGCCGCGACGGGCACCGCCCCGTGCGGCCGGGGTTCCGGGACCGCCCCGAGCATGCCCTCGCCGGCCGGCTCCACCATCGGGTCCGGCGCCACGTCTGCCGCCGCTGCGTAGGCCGACCGGACGACGGTCCGGAACACCGGCCCGCCCTCCGGTACCGAGAAGGTGAACGAGGCGCCGCCCGACGTCTCGTCCAGGTACACGGGCCCGGTGTCCCCGGGCGAGACCGGCACCGGCTCCGAAATCAACACCGGCTCCGACGTCGGTACCGGCTCCGACGTCGGCACCGAAACCGAGTCCGCCGCAGCCTCCCCGACCGGGTCGGCGGCCGGTTCGACGGCTGTCGGCGGCGGCATGTACCGCGCGCCCACCCCGGCCGCCGCGCCGGACCGCCGGGTCGCGTACCGGGGCGGTTCCAGCACCTCGCCCGCCGCCGGGGCGGGCCGAGTCGTGCCGGGCACCCAGGAGGTGCCGCCCCAGTAGCGGACGAAACCGGGCACGGAGGGGTCGGGGTAGTAGCCCGGCGCGGGGCCCGCGGCCGTCTCCGTGCTGCCGCCCGCGAGAGGCCGGTCCGTCATGGGGGTCTTCTTTCCTGGCAGGGCCGA
This sequence comes from Kitasatospora sp. NPDC127035, assembly GCF_042726075.1. Classification (NCBI taxonomy): domain Bacteria; kingdom Bacillati; phylum Actinomycetota; class Actinomycetes; order Kitasatosporales; family Streptomycetaceae; genus Kitasatospora; species Kitasatospora sp. NPDC127035. The sequence continues at coordinate 102,270 of NZ_JBHXDN010000013.1, forward strand.
TGCGGCTCGCCCGGCGAGGGGTGCGCGCGACGGTGGCTCGGGCGGCACCGGGTGGCGGCGGTGGCGGCGCGCGCGAGGGGGCGTCGGCGGGTGGGCGGACAGTCGCCGGACAGTCACCAAGGGTAGTGCCTCGGCGGACCCGGGGTGTGAAGTTGGCCGTTCACCGGACAGCCCCGGCCCGCCCGCGGTAAGGAAGACGGCGCGAACGCCGGAGCGCGCGCCCGTTCTCTCCGCGTTCACCACTCCCCGACGCCCGCCCCGAACCCCCCACCCCGGTCCCGGTTCCGAACCCTCACCGAGGGCCCCCGTCAAGAAATCTCGAAAACACGTGTAAGAGCGCTCCCGGACCGCGCTCTCCAAGGTCACAGGGCCCGATACCGGGCATGAAGCGCAGGCAGAGAGGAAACCGATCATGGAGCGCCCGACGAGCGTGGTCGAGCACGAACTGGAACTCAACCTGGTGCTCTCCCCCGAGCACAGCGTCCCCGTCCCGGCCCGGCTTTCCTACGGCAGCCACGACCCGTACGCCGTCTACATCACCTTCCACCTGGACACCGGCTCGCCGGTCACCTGGGTGTTCGCGCGGGAGCTGCTGGTGGAGGGCACCTTCCGGCCCTGCGGGCAGGGGGACGTCCGGATCTGGCCGACCCGCTCGGGCCGGCGCAGCGTGCTCTGCATGGCGCTGAGCTCGCCGGCCGGGGACGCACTGCTGGAGGCGCCGCTGCCGGCGGTGGCCGCCTGGCTGGAGCGGGCGCACCGGCTGGTGCCGCCGGGCAGCGAGATGGCCGCGCTCGACATGGACGGTTCACTGGCCGAGCTGCTCGCGTGAGCCGCACGGCCCGGGCGCACCGGTCCGGGCCCGGCCCGAACAGCGCGACGACCCCGAGCACCCCGACGGCGCCGAACACCTCGACCGTCCCGAGCACCCCGACCGCCACGGACAGCCCGACCGCGCGCGGCGGCCCGGTCGCCCCCGGCGGACCGGCGGCAGCCGGCGACTCAGCTGGCCGCGGGGGCCTGCTGACGTTCGCGCGCGGGATCCGGCCGGTCGCCGCCCCGCTGGCCGGGCAGCGCCACGAGCGGCGCGCCGGCGGCCAGCCGCCGGGCCCTTATGCGTAGCGCGGCGGCCAGCAGGAAGCAGATCCCGACCAGCGGGTAGACCGAGGTCGGGATCTGGCGGAGCGGCGAGAGCTCCAGCACCAGCGCGCCCTGCGGTTTGGCGGCCCACATCGCGAAGGACACGAAGGCGACCAGCGTGGCCCAGAAGGCGGCCCGCCAGCGAACCTTCCGGACGGCGGCCGGACGGCCGTGTTCGACCGCCGCCTCGCAGCCGAGCAGGACGATCATCGGCACGCACCAGACCCAGTGGTGGGTCCAGCTGATCGGCGAGATCAGTACCGCGGTGACGGCGGCGCAGCAGACGCCCCACGCCTCGGCGCGCGGCAGCCAGCGGGTGCTGTTCGCGGCCCAGGCGGCGATCCCGAGACCGGCCACCGCGACGGCGGCGGAGGCCAGCGTGCCCACCGCACCCGGCTCGGCGGTGTGCAGGAGGCGGGCGACGGCGCCGCTCAGCGCCTGGTTGTCGACGATCTCGGTTTTGCCGACCCGCGAGGAGTCGTAGAGGTACTTGGTCCAGAAGCCCCAGGTCGCGTCGGGCAGGAACAGGGCACCGATCAGGAAGGTGCCGAGGAAGGTCGCGCCGGCGACGAAGGCGGCGCGGACCCGGCCGGTGATCAGCAGGTAGACGGCGAACAGCCCGGGGGTGAGCTTGATCCCTGCGGCGATGCCGATGGCGATGCCCTTGCTGCGCCGCCCGTCGGGCCGGGTGAGGTCCCAGAGGATCAGGCAGGCGAGGGCGAGGTTGATCTGGCCGTAGCGCAGCGTGGTGTAGACGGGTTCGAGCCAGACGCCGGCGCCGGTGACCAGGATCACGCCGATCGGGCGCAGCTCGCGGCGCGGCCAGCCCACCAGTTTGAACGACAGGTGGGTGAACAGGGCGAGCAGTCCGAGGTTGCCGAGCGTGATCGCGACCCGCAGGAACGGCACCGGGAACCAGGTCGTCGGCACGAAGAGCATCGCGGCGAACGGCGGGTAGGTGGCCGGCAGGTTCCACTGGGTGACGCGCAGCCCGTAGAGGTCGTCGCCGTTGGCGACGGCCGCGCCCTCGGCCCGGTAGACGATCATGTCCACCATCGAGGTGTGGGCGAAGTGCCGGACGACCGCGTAGGCCATCAGGGAGAACAGCGCCAGTGCGGAGACGGCCAGCAGCGGCCGGCGCGGGGCCTCGCGCAGGGCGCGGGCGGGCGCGCCGAGGGCGGTCCGCAGCCGCTCCGACAGGGGGGCGGGCGCCTGCTCCGGTACGGTTCGCACCGCGCTGCGCTCGTCTTGCACCGCTGTCACTGTTCGCTCCGTCCACCGTTCGGCCAACCAGCGACGATACCCGATGCCCGTCGACCGGACCCGGCCGCGAACGGTGACGGGGAGTGACGGTGGTGCCGGCCGGCCGAGCCCTGTTGCGGTCGGGGCGCGGCCGGCCGGAGCCGGGGGGCGGGTACCGGACCGGTACCCGGCGAGGTCAGCCGGTGTAGGCGCCGAGGGCCCGGGTGAAGTCCAGCGGCTGCTGGACGATCGAGCTGCAGCTGGCGTCGGCGTAGGCCTTGGCCCCGCCCTCGCAGGCCTTGTCGCGGGTGCCGGACCACATCGCCAGCCAGGCGAGGTGCTTGGACTTGGCGAACTCGGCGAGCTGCTTGGCGTCGGCGACGGTGAAGATCTCGCTGGCCACGTCGTTGACGCCGATCATCGGGGTGACCGCGACCTTGCGCCAGGCGGCGGCGTCGTCGAGGCCGAGCACGCTCTTGACCTGGGCCTGGGTGGCGGTGGCCGCGGCGATGGCGTACTTGCCCATCTGGCCCTGCGGGTTCGGGGCGACGCCGTCGCCGAAGTCCATCGCCATGATGTTGACCGCGCCGATCGCCACGCCGTTGTTCTTGGCGTCGGCGACCAGGTTGACGCCCTCCTGGGTCAGGCCGGAGGGGAGTGCGGGCAGGGTGAAGGAGACGTCCAGGGCCTTGCCCTTGGCGGCGGCGTTCTTCTGCAGCTGGGCGATGGCCTGGGCGCGGCGGGTGTTGGCGGCGGCGTTGGCGATCGCGCCGCCCTCGACGTCGAAGTCGACCTTGGTGAGGCCGAAGGTGTCCACGGTCTTCTGGTAGACGGCGGTCAGGTCGGCCGTGGACGAGCAGGCGAGGGCCAGCTCGCTGCCGTTGGCACCGCCGAAGGAGACCCGGACGTCGCCGCCGAGGGCGCGCAGGGCGCCGATCTGGGCGGCCACGGCGTCGGCGGCGAGGTCGCTGACGCCGCCCCACTTCGGGGTGCAGCCGCCGCCGGAGACCACGAAGGCCAGGTTGAAGTTCTTGACGCCGGTGGCCTTGGCGGTGGCGACCAGGTCGTAGGGCGGGTACAGCGAGGTGTCCACGTACGGGGCGAAGCCGGCGCCGGTGACCGGGACGGGGGTGTCCGTCGCGGTGGCGGTGGGCGTCGGGACCGGCGTGGTCGCGGTCGCGGTGGGCGTCGGCGCCGGGGTGGTGGGCCTGGTCGTGGTGGCGGTCGGGCTCGGCGTGCCGGGCTTGGTCGCGGTGGCCGAGGCGCTCGCCGAAGCCGAGGCAGAGGCGGACGCCGACGCCGACGCGGTGGCCGACGCCGTGGCGGAGGCGGTGGAGGTCGGGCGCCCCGACGGAGTGGGCGCCGTCCCGTCACCGGCCTTGCAGGAGACCTTGTTGATCAGGCAGTTGCCCGGTTCGCCCTGCGCGGCGCCGGCGCCCTGGGCGACGAAGCCGATCACGATGCTCTTGCCCGGATCCAGCCGCTTGCTCCACGACTCCGGCTTGACGGTGACGTGCTGGCCCTCGACCGTGAACGCGGCGTTCCAGAGCGAGTCGATCTTCGCCCCGGCCGGCAGGTCGAAGGTGAGCGTCCAGTCCTCGATGGCGCTGCTGTCCGGGTTGGTGACCAGGTACTGGCCGGTGTAGCCGGCGTCCCAGCTGCTGGTGCGGCTGTAGACGGCGCCGAGCGAGGCGGCGCTGGCCGAGGAGGCGAGGACGACGACGCCCCCGGCGACCAGGGCCGCGGCGACCGCCGAGGCGGCGAGGACCGCTCCCTTGCGGCTGCGACGGCGGCGTCCTGGACGGCGGTCGGGCTGCTGGGTCGTCATGGGGGCGTACCTCCGCGGCAGGCAGGTGGGGACCGGGTGGGGTCACGGGTGTCCGCCGGACGCGTGGGTGCGTGGACCCGTCGCGGGCGAGCGTGACCCGGCTCGGTCGAGGGTGACCGGCACGGTCGGATGACCGGCGCGGACGACGCTAGCGGCGCCGGATGGCCGAAACCCGCCTGCTGAGCCAGGGGTAGAGCTCTCTTACGGTGCGCTTAAGAAAGAGGAGCGGACGTCTCACCGCACCGGTGCCGAAACCTTTCGCCAAGTCATCGCGCGGGCGATCAGCGCGAGAACAGCGCCCCGCGGCTGCGACGCCGGCTGGTCCGCCCGGTCCGGGCCGGCACGATGCCGTCCTGCCGGCTCTGCAACCTGAGCCGGATCTCGGCGCCGCCGAGCACCGACGAGCTGCCGAGCGCGAGGTCGCCCCCGGTGGCCTCGGCGAGCTTGCGGACGATGTCCAGGCCCAGACCCGTGGAGCCCTCGCCACCGTGGCCCTCACCGCGCTTCAGGGCGGCGGCCGGGTCGGTGAAACCGGGACCGGCGTCGCCGACCAGCACGATCACCGAGCTCTCGGTGGCCATCACGTCCACCGAGAAGGCGGTGCCGATCGCCGTGTGCCGGAAGACGTTGCCGAGCAGCGCGTCGACGGCGGCGGCGAGGTCCCCGCGCTGGACCGGGACGGGCGTCTCCCGCTCGGCGCCCGCCAGCTGCCAGCGGCGGCCCTCGTCCTCGGCGAGTGCGGACCAGAAGCCGACCCGCTCCCGGATCACCTCGGCGGCGTCGCAGCCGACCAGGACGACGGGCGCGTCCTCCGGCGCCCGCCGGGCCGACCGGATGATCTGGTCGACCTCGCGCTCCAGCTGGGAGACGGCGTGCCGGGTGGCGTCCGCCGCGTCCCCTTCGCCGAGCGAGGCCGCGTTGAGCCGCAGCACGGTCAGCGGGGTACGCAGCCGGTGCGACAGATCTGCGGCCAACTCGCGTTCGGCTGCCAGGAGTTGCACGACACGATCGGCCATCGCGTTGAACGCGTGGGCGGCCTCGCGCAGTTCCTCGGGGCTGCCCGCGGCCTGCTTGCCCTCCACCGGCACCCGGACGGTGAGGTTCCCGGAGCCCAGCGAGCGGGCGGCGGCGGCCAGCCGGCGGGCGGAGGCGACGATCCGCGCACCCATCCGGTCGGCGACCAGGACCGAGATGGCGACCAGGGCCAGCGCGACCCCGGAGAGCACCTGCCAGGCGGTCGAGACACCCCGGGTGAGGTCGCCGTCGGCCACGAACACCTCGACCACGGCGGTCCGGACGGTGTCCACCGCAACCGGCTGGAGCAGCGCGTACCCGCCCGGGACCTCGACGGTGAACGAACGTCCCTGGACGCCCGCGGTGGTCACGTCGGCGCCCAGGGCGCGGACCTCGCCGATGGTCGCACCGGCCGACGGCCCGGGCCCGGCCGCCCCGGATCCCACCGGCGCGGGACCCGGCCCGGCCTGCGCCGCGGCCACCCCGCTCGCCGCCGACCCGCTCGCGACCGCGCCCGGGCCGCCGCTGCCCGCACCGGCGGACGCCGGGCCCGGAACTCCGCCTGACGGACCGCCCGTCGGACCGGCGGTCGCACCCGGCCCCGACCCCGTGGACGCCTTGGTCCCCGCCCCCTCGGGCGGCGGCAGGTGCACGGCCATCCGCCCCTGCGCACCCGCGTCGGTGGACGCCACCGCCCGGGCTATGGCGTCCTGGTCGGTGGTGATGGCGAGCGCCGGACCGAGCGCCGCCGCCTGCCGCTCGGCCGCGGTGAACGCCCGGTCCCGGGCGGTCTGCTGGACCATCAGGCCGAGCGGGATGAGGAAGGCCAGCGCGACCATGGTGGTCCCGGCCACGGCGGCCTTGATCAGGGCCCAGCGCAGCGAGTGTCCGAACCTCCTCATGTCCGGCGCTCCCCGGGGACGGGCCCGGGCCCGGCGGGGTGCCCGGCGGCCTCCAGCCGGACCCCGACGCCGCGCACGGTGTGCAGGTAACGGGGACTGGACGCGGTCTCGCCGAGCTTGCGCCGCAGCCACGAGAGGTGCACGTCGATGGTCTGGTCCCCGCCGTAGGTCTGCCGCCACACCTCGGCCAGGATCTCCTTGCGCGGCACGACCACGCCGGGCCTGGCAGCGAGGAAGGCCAGCAGGTCGAACTCCCGACGGGTCAGGTCGAGCGGTCTGCCGTCCAGCGAGGCCTCCCGGCGCTGGAGGTCGATGGCCAGCCCGCCGACCCGCAGCACCTGGCTGACCGGCGCCGCGCCGCCGCCGAGCCGGCGCAGCACGGCGGCCATCCGGGCGCTGAGGTGTTCCCCGGAGAACGGCTTCACCAGGTAGTCGTCGGCGCCGTCGTTGAGCAGCCGGACGATCTCGGCCTCGTCGTCGCGGGCGGTGGAGATGATCACCGGGACGTTGGTCAGTCCACGGATCATCTTGAGGGCCTCGCTGCCGTCCAGGTCCGGCAGTCCGAGATCGAGGATCACCAGGTCACAGCCGACCTGGGCGACCTCGCGCAATGCCTCAAGTGCCGTGCCCACGCTACGAACCGCGTGGCCGGTGTCGGACAGGTGGCGGATGAGGGCGGATCGCACGAAGGGGTCGTCCTCGACCACGAGCACTGTTGCCATGGGGCTGCACGGTACGCCATCGCCCCCGAATGGTCTGTACCTCGGGGTGGCTCCGGACGGGACCGCCGGCCAGGTCGGCACCGGTTCGGCCGGGCCGCCGGGGGTTTGTGCAAGTTCCCTGCCTAAGTACCGGGGCGCCCGTCTGCCCGGCCCGCGAGTACGGCAGGATGTGCGCACGATGCGGAACGGACTGGTACAGCTCGGCGCCTGGGCGGCGGCCACCGGGGCGGCGGTGGCGCTGTCCTGGTTCGGCGTGCACGCGGTGCTGACCGGCGCCGCCTTCGAACAGCCCACCGCGCTGCCGTTGCCGTCCCCGGCGTCGGCCGACGGGGCGAGACCCACGCCGACGCTCACGGTGACGCAGCAGCAGTCGGCGACCCGGTCGGAGTCGCCCGCGGCGCCGCCGACCGCGTCGGCGAGCTCCCCGCGGCCCACCGCCCCCGTGGCGCCGTCGCCCCCCGCGACGCCCGCGGCTCCCTCCGCCGCCGCTCCGTCCCCGCACCGACCCTCGCCGGTCACCTCCACCACGTCCTCCGTGCGCAGCTATCTCGTCCCGGGCGGCAAGGTCGCCCTGGACCTCAAGACGGACAACGCCTCGCTGATCTCCGCCGCGCCGGACCAGGGGTGGAAGATGCAGGTCTGGAACGGCCCGCAGTGGATCCGGGTGGACTTCACCAAGGACAACCAGGCCAATTCGGTGTTCGTCTACTGGAACGGCCACCCGCCGGTGGTCGACACCGTCACCCGCTGACCGCGGGCGCCCCGGCAGCCGTCACCACCGGTCGAAGGGGACGTAGCCGGGCAGGTACGGGCCGGCGTACCGGGACCGGTCGACCAGGGTGTGCCGGGTTCCGCCGGGCACACCGATCGCGGCGAGCACCACCGTGCCGTACGCGTCCCGCACCTCGTAGGGCTCGGCCAGCGAGGCCGCGCCCCGGTCGACGGCGAAGTCGTACGCGTAACAGACGTCCGGCACGGAGACCGCGAGGTCGACGACGCCGTCGCCGTGCCGGGCCAGGTACCCGGCCAGTTCCCGGCCGCGCGGGCCGATCACCTGGACGAGGGAGGTGAGCACGAACCGCGTCCCGGGTGCCCGCAGGACGTAGGAGACGGTCTCCGGCTCGCCGGTCTCGGGTCCTGCGTAGGCCGTACAGCGGAGGCCGAGCGCGACGGCGTACCGGCGGGCCGCCCGCTCGGCGTCGCCGACCGCGAAGACCACCGCGTCGGCATGGCCCATGGGGAGGAGCTCGGGCTCTCCCAGGCCGGCGGTGAGCAGCACGGGTTCGATGGCGGTGTCGGTCATGTCGGCCCTCCCGGTAGGTGTACGGACCACGGTTGACGGTCCCGTCCGCCGGTACGGGGACCGGCTCACGGGGTTGTGGCTGGAGGGTGGCGCCGAGTCGACCTCCACGCAACTGTTCCGTTTCCTCCTGGTCAAGGTGTGCTCCGGGGCGGGAGAATCGACCGGACCGCTGTACAGAATGCCCACCGGAGGACGGAGCCCGCGATGCCCCCCGCCCATGCGCCCGGCTCCCCCGGATCGTCCAACTCGCCCGTCGGTCAAGGACATTCCGGCCCGACCGGCGCCCCCTCCGGCGGCCCTGCGGGCAGCCCGGCCGGCGGCCCGACCGGCGCCCCCGGCGGCAGTGCCCTCGGCAATCCGACCGGCGGCCCCTCGGGCGTCCTGCCCGGCGGTACGGCCGGGAGCACCAACGACGCGATCGACGCGCTGGACGGCCGGCTGATCCGGCTGCTCGCCGAGGAACCCCGGATCGGGGTGCTGGAGTGCTCGCGCCGGCTCCAGGTCGCGCGCGGCACGGTGCAGGCACGACTGGACCGGCTCCAGGCGCGGGGCGTGATCGGCGGGTTCGGTCCCGAGGTGGACCCGGCGGCCCTGGGCTACCCGGTGACGGCCTTCGCGACCCTGGAGATCTCCCAGGGCCAGGGCGCCGACGTGCGCAGGCACCTGGCGTCGGTGCCGGAGGTCCTGGAACTGCACACCATCACCGGCCACGGCGACATGATGGTGCGGATCGTGGCCCGGTCCAACGCCGATCTGCAGCGGGTGATCGACCGGGTGGTGGGGTTCGACGGGATCGTCCGGTCCTCGACGGCGATCGCGCTGGAGAACCCGGTGCCGTACCGGATCCTCCCGCTGGTCGACCAGGCCGCGGCGGAGTGATCGGCCCCGGCCCGGGGCCGGGGGCGCCGATCACCGGGCGCCGGGATTTCCGCCGGACGCACCGCCCGCCGGATACACCGCCGACCGGACGCACCGCCCGCCGGATACACCGCCGACCGGACGCACCGCCCGCCGGACGCACCGCCCGCCCTCAGCAGCCGGGGACGGTCCCGCCCGTCCGCAGCGCGTCCAGCGCCGAGACCGCCTCCGCCAGCGTCCCCACCGGCACCAGCCGCAGCCCGTCGGGCGTGTTCACCTTCGCGTCCGCGCACTCGTCCTTGGGCAGCAGGAACACCGTCGCGCCGTCCCGCGCGGCCGCCTGCGTCTTGAGCGGGACACCGCCCACGGCCCCGATCGTCCCCTGGTCGTCGATGGTCCCCGTGCCCGCGACGGTCAGCCCGCCCGTGAGGTCGCCGCCCTTGCCGTCCCCCGCGAGCTTGTCGACGATCCCGAGCGCCAGCATCTGGCCCGCGCTCGGGCCGCCGATGTCGCCGAGGTCGACCTTCACCTTCACCTGGTCGGGTGAGAGGTGGAGGTAGGAGAGCGCGGCCGCGGTGGCGCTGTCCTGCGACTGCGCCATCTGCTGGGCCGTCACCTCCTCCGCCTTGGCCGGGTCGCCCTGCGGGTAGACGGTGTCGGTCGGCCGGACGGCCTCCTCCTGGTCGAACCAGGCCTGGAGCGAACGCCAGAGGGTGGCCCGCTCCCCCGGGTTGGTCGCCGAGATGGTCACCATCCGCAGCTGCCCCCTGGTGTTCCGGACCGGCGCCCCGGTGACGGTCAGCACCGGCCGGTCCTGATAGCTGCCGAGGGTGTCCGCGGTCACGCCCGGCCAGGTCAGCGTGTACGGCAGCGGAACGAAGGCGGCCACGCCGAACAGTGCGGCGACCAGCGCCCCGCAGAGCGCGAGCGCTCGGGTCCGGGGGGCGGTCAGGGCCTTGGGCAGCTTGGAGTCGGACACAGAGGCATCCAAACACACCGGGGCCGCCGGGCGGGCACGTACACGGCCCCCCGGCCGGCCCGCCGGACCGCCCGGCCCGGGGCGCGGTACGACCGGCGGGCCCGTTCCCCGGCCGTGCGTCCGCTACCGCAGTGCGTCGGCGACCTCGGTGGCCGCCTCCACCACCCGCGGGCCGACCCGTTCCGGGACGAGTCCGTTGAGCATCACCACACCGACGCTGCCCTCGATCCCGCTCAGTCCCAGCAGCGCGGCGGCGGCGCCGGAAGCCCCGGACTGCTCCTCCGCCCGGGTGATGACGAACCCCTGCTCGGGCCGGCGCTGGCTCGGGAAGGCCCGCGCCTCCAGGATCGCCCGGCCGGCCGCGCTCTCGCCCAGCGGGTGGCGCAGTCCGGTCCGGTAGGCGACGTGGAAGTCGGTCCAGCTGGGCTCGACCACGGCCACGGCCAGCGCCTCGTTGCCGTCCACCAGGGTGAGGTGCGCGGTGGCACCGAGGTCCTCGGCGAGGCTGCGCAGGGCGGGCAGCGCGGCCTCGCGCAGCAGCGGATGGACGCGGTGGGCGAGCCGCAGGACGCCCAGCCCGACCCGGGCCCGGCCTCCGATGTCCCGGCGGACCAGCCCGTGCTGTTCCAGGGTGGCCAGCAGCCGGTAGACGACGGTCCGGTTGACGGCGAGCCGGGCCGCCAGCTCGGTGACGGTGAGCCCGCGTTCCGAGTCGGCGAGGAGTTTGAGGACCCGGACGCCTCGGTCCAGGGTTTGGGAGGTCTCTGCAGTCACGACGCGCATTCCTTTCCGCGGCGGGTCGCGGATCGGCTGACCGGTCCGGGACTCGAATGTCGCGCGCAGGGTGGGTGGCCGCGCTCGGGCCGCGGTGTGTCGTCCTTGACGTCCTGGGGCCCTGCGCGCCCGTCTCGCGGGGGTCACCCGGCGGGAGAGCGTGTGGGAAAGGTAGTGAAGGAATTGCGGCGGCGGAAGTGGTTGTCCAAAATTCGGTCAAGATCGATTGTTCGGGCCTTGACGAACGGGGACAAAGGGTCATATTTTTCCCAGCCCACCGGGACGCAAGTTCGACCACACTCCGAAGTCCGGACACTCGGACGCCACGGGGCGGGCCGTCCGGCCGTCCGGTCAGAACAGGTTGCGCAGGACCGTCCAGGCCGTCGCCACGCCGATCAGCACCGCCGTCCCGCGCCGGCCGAGCGGCGGCTGCCAGCGCCGCCCCGCCAGGCCGTGCCGCAGCCAGACCAGGTAGAGCGCGGCGACCAGCGGGAGCGACAGCAGCAGCGCCGCGTTGTCCTGCCAGGCCGCGGCGAGGTCACCGTGCATGAGGTCGTAGGCCATCCGGGTGCCGCCGCAGCCGGGGCAGTCCAGGCCGGTGACCTTGCGCCAGGGGCAGAACGGCAGGACCTGTCCCGGCAGGTGGGGGTTGCGCGACCAGAGGTACGCGGCGCCGGCCAGGCCACCGGCGAGCACCGCGACCGGCGGCCAGGCGGTACGCAGCCGGGCCCGCCCCCGGCCGGCGGTTCCGGGAACGGCGAAGCCGCCCCGGCCTGAGCCGGGGCGGCGACGCACCTTCGCGAACGGGCGCAAGGGTCAGCTGCGCAGCAGCCGGCCCTGGGCGTCGGTCCGGTCGTTGCTGGTGAGGAACAGGATGCCGTCGATCAGCGACCAGACGCCGAGGCCGCCGCAGGTCAGCAGCTGGGCGATGCCCATGCCGATGTGACCGGTGTAGAAGCGGCCGATGCCCAGGCTGCCGAGCAGGATCGTCAGGATGCCGGCGACGATCTTCGACTTGTCGGAGAGCTCGGGCTGCTGGTGCGGGGGGTACGACACGATCGGTGTGCTCCTTGAAGACAGGCAGTCCCGGGCGCGACGGTGGGTCGCGGGCCGGGTCGGTGAGGTGCGGCGAACCGATGTCACCGAGGCTTCGGCGGCGACCACGGACGGGTGGGCGCACGGCTTCGACAGCTCGACGGCGGTTCGGCACGCGGAACATTAGCCGATCATCACACTGACTGTCTCCACGAATCCTTCGCGACTACCTGAACGTCACATGACCTTATGGTCACAGCACTCCCTCGACGCCGAGCAGGCGACGAGGAAGCACTGCCGGAGTACCGACGGCCCCCGAACTTCCCCGACAGGCGGTTACTTGGCCCATTCCCGGATCTGGGCGATCCGCGCATTCAACTGATTGACGGTCGCCTGCGCGGTCAGCGGCCCACCGCACTGGCGGCGCAGCTCGTTGTGGATGGTGCCGTGCGGCTGACTGGTGCGGTGGTGCCAGGCCGCCACGAGGGCGTTCAACTCCTTGCGCAGTTCCCGGAGTTCCTGGTGCGTCACCACGGGCCGCTGCTCGGCCGGCAGCTCCAGCAGGTCGGCCTCCTCGGCCGGCTTGCTCTTGCTCCGCTGGATCTGGCGGTGCTGGCGCTTCTGCAGCAGCATCTGCACCTGGTCCGGCTCCAGCAGGCCCGGGATACCGAGGTAGTCCTCCTCCTCCTCGCTGCCCGGGTGCGCCTGCATGCCGAACTCCATGGCGTTGTACAGCACCCGGTCGAAGACCGCGTCGGAGCCCAGCGCCTCGTACGAGAACTCGTCGCCACCGGCGCCGTCCGGACCGTCGTTGGCCCGCTCGGCCTCGGCGAGCAGCCGGTCCTCCTCGTCGAAGAGGCCCTCGCCCTCCTTCTTCGGCCGGTCCAGCACGTGGTCGCGCTGGAGCTCCATCTCGTTGGCGAAGCCCAGCAGCGTCGGGATGGTCGGCAGGAAGACGGAGGCCGTCTCGCCCCGCTTGCGGGCACGCACGAAACGTCCGACGGCCTGCGCGAAGAAGAGCGGGGTGGAGATCGAGGTGGCGTAGACGCCGACCGCCAGGCGCGGCACGTCGACGCCCTCGGACACCATCCGGACGGCGACCATCCAGCGCGAGTCACCGTCCGCGTAGTCGGAGATCCGCTTGGACGCCTCCACCTCGTCGGAGAGCACCACGGTGGCCTTCTCCCCGGTGATCTCGCGCAGCATCTTGGCGTAGGAGCGGGCGGTGTTCTGGTCGGTGGCGATCACCAGGCCGCCGGCGTCCGGGATCGCCTTGCGGACCTCGCTCAGCCGCCGGTCGGCGGCCTGGAGCACGGCCGGGATCCACTCGCCCTGCGGGGCCAGCGCGGTCCGCCACGCCTGGGCGATCAGGTCCTTGGTCATCGGCTCGCCGAGCCGGGCCTCCAGCTCGTCGCCGGATTTCGTGCGCCAGCGCATGTTGCCGCTGTACGACAGGAAGATCACCGGACGGACGACGTGGTCGGCGAGCGCGTGCCCGTAGCCGTAGGTGTAGTCGGCGACCGACTTGCGGATGCCGTCACCGCCCGCCTCGTACTGGACGAACGGGATCGGGTTGGTGTCCGAGCGGAACGGCGTCCCGGTGAGCGCGAGCCGGCGGGCGGCCGGCTCGAAGGCCTCGAAGCAGGCCTCGCCCCAGGACTTCGAGTCACCGGCGTGGTGGATCTCGTCCATGATGACCAGCGTCTTGCGGGCCTCGGTCCGGTTGCGGTGCAGCATCGGGTTCACGCCGATGCCCGCGTAGGTGACGACGATGCCGTGGTACTCCCGGGAGAGCGGACCGGAGGAGTAGGCCGGGTCCAGCTTGATGCCTATCCGCGCGGCGGCCTCGGCCCACTGCTTCTTCAGGTGCTCGGTCGGTGCGACCACGGTGATCTGCTGGATCAGGTGGTTGTGGAGCAGGTACGAGGCCAGCGTCAGCGCGAAGGTGGTCTTACCGGCGCCCGGGGTGGCGACGGCGAGGAAGTCGCGGGGCTGGCTCTCGATGTACTTGTCCAGCGCCCCCTGCTGCCAGGCCCGGAGCTTGCCGGCGGTGCCCCAGGGGGCGCGGCCGGGGAACGCCGGCGACAGGTGGTGCGAGGAGGTCGGCGCGGCATGGCCGCTCGGCCGGACGGGCGCGTGCGGCTCGTCCGCGTCGGAGAAGAGCGGCATCGAGGAGGCGGCGGCAGTACTCACGGTCTCCGAGGGGGGATCATCGCAGGTCAGAGGCGGTTTGGCAGCCCCGTCCCGCGGTCGGGCGGCGATCGGGCAACCCACCCAGCCTACCGGGCCCGGCGCCGAACGGGCGGCCGGGGCGGGTCCGCGCGTGGCCCGCGCACGGCCCGCACGGCCGGAAAGCGACGTGACGCGCATCACATCGGAAAACCCGGGAAAGGCAGGTAATCGGAACCCCCCGGACCGTCTCTCATCCGGGTGAGGCCACCCCACCCTCCACAGCCGTCACAGGCCTCACACCAGCGAAGGGACCCCGCCGTGCACACCGTCGTCGAAGAGACCGTCCAGGCCCGCCTGATCCTCTCCCCCCACCGTTCCGCCCGGCTCCGGGTGACGCTGGCCTACGTGCCGGAGGATCCGCTCGCCGTCCGCATGGCCTTCCCCGCCGAGTTCTCGCTGGACGACCGGGCCGAGGCGGCCGGCCCCGACCACGGCGACGACATCGTCTGGGTCTTCGCCCGCGGGCTGCTCGCCGACGGCCTGGAGCTGCCCTCCGGGGCCGGCGACGTCCACGTCCGGCCCGCGCCCGGCCGGCGCACCATGGTCGAGCTGCGCGCGCCCGAGGGCACCGCGCTGGTCGGGTTCGACTCCGACGACCTGCGGAAGTTCCTGTGGCGCAGCCGGCTGGTCGTCCCGGAGGGCGAGGAGCACCTGCACCTGGACGCCGACCGCGCGCTCGCCGAGCTGCTCGGCTGAGCCGCGGGCCCTCGAACAGCAGGACCCGGACCAGCAGGACCCGGACCAGCAGGACCCGGACGGCGAAGGGCCCGGGGCGACGGCGGCCGCCCCGGGCCCTTCCCGGTCACGCCCCGGGCGACCGGTCCCGACCGGCTACGACGAGAGCTTGCGCATCAACCGGACGCCCTGCGCCGGCGTCAGGTGCGGCAGGTACGCCTTGCCGATCGCCCGGGTGATGCTGGGCAGCGCCGCCGGGTCCGGGTAGGCCATGTACATCGGCCGGTACTCCGGCTGGAACTTCGCCTTGAACGCCAGCAGCGAGCGGAAGCCGTAGACCGGCTCCAGTACCCGGCCCAACCAGTCCAGGGTCTTCTGCAGCCCGGTGGGCGGTTCCTTCTCCGAGCGGGCCAGCGGTGCGCCGGAGAGCGAGAGGAAGCTCGCGCCCTCCTGCTTGAAGCCGAGCGCGGCGGAGGCGATCAGGAACTCGGTCACGCCGCGGAACCCGTCGGAGCGCCGGCGCATGAAGTCCAGCGTCCAGCCGACCGGCTCGCCGTTCTCGTAGACCGGCATCCAGCTGGTCAGCCCGTGCACGGTGCGGTCCTGGTCGACGGCGATCAGCAGCCGGACCGCCGGGTCGTCCAGCTCCTCCAGGCCGCCGAGGGTGAAGCCCATCTCGGGCAGCCCCTTCTCCGAGACCCACTCCTCCGAGATGGCCCGGATCTGCTCCTTCAGGGCGATCGGCGCCTCGTGGTACGACCACCACTCGGCGGTGATGCCCTGCTTGCCGGCCTTGTTCAGCGCGGTCCTGATGTCCTGCCACTTGCGGCCGGTGAAGGCCAGCTCGGGGAGGGCGACCACGGTGTCCTCGGCGACCTGCAGCGAGCGCCAGCCGAGTTGCTCGGCGGCGGAGCGCGTCTCCGGGGTGACGCTGTAGAAGCACGGCGTCCAGCCCCGGGCGTCGCAGTACCGGGCGAAGCCGGCCACCGCCCGGCGGCGCGCGTCCGGTGCGCCGAACGGGTCGCCGGTGGTCAGCGCGACGGTGTTCAGCACCCGGTAGGCGACGGCGGCCCGGCCGTCCTCGTCGAACCAGTAGTGGTTGCCGTCCCAGGTGGTGAGGAAGGAGAGCGACCCGCCGCCGTGCTCGGTGAGCAGCGCCCGGGCCCGGGTGGCGTCCTCGGCGTCCACGTGCAGCACCGGCCGCCGGAAGGCCAGCAGCAGCGCGGTCAGCGCGACCGCCCAGAAGGCGAGTCCGCAGTACGTCTCCAGGAACCGCGCGAACGGCCCGACCGCGATCGGGTAGTGCGGCATCAGGTCGTTGTACGCGGGCGGCAGGAACTGGGCCGGCAGCCCGGCGACCAGTCCTCGGAGGGTGGCCCCCGGTTCGAACTGGCCCGCCGTCAGCACGCCCAGGCCCGCGTACGCCGCGGAGGCGACGGCCAGCGCGCCGCCGACCACCAGGGCCAGCCGGCCGAGGACGGCGCGCGGCACCCGCAGCGGGAACCGCTTCCGGGTGGCCAGCAGCAGCGCGGTGGTGATCAGCGGCAGCAGCAGCGCCTCGACGAAGTACTGGAGGACGTCGCCCGAGCCGGTGCCGGTCTCGGTGAACAGCCAGACCAGCAGGGCGGTCCAGAGCAGCTCGGTGGCGATCGTGATCCGCCAGGCGAGCCGCAGACCGCGGCGCAGACCCTCGGCGAGCACCAGCAACAGGGCCGGGAACAGCGTGGCCATCAGCCGGGCCGGGGTGTCGAAGATCCGCTCGACGGCGTGTGCGCGGGCGCAGTCGTGGGCCGAGCGGGCGCAGAATTCGGCGACCTCGTCCGGGGTGAGGCGGTGCGAGAGGTAGATCTCGGAGAAGGTGTTGAACGGCCCGGCCGCGTTGTCGTACAGCGAGGCGATCATCGGCCCGAGCGCGGCGGCGACCAGGCAGAGTGCGACCAGCACCCGGGTCTCGGTGTGCGAGGAGCGGTGCGAGCGCAGGTGCGGCCGGCCCCGGCTGAGGAGCGCGCCGGCGGCCAGGCCGATCAGCGCGCCGGAGATCCGCTGGACGCTCTGCAGGTGGCCGACGTACAGGGTCATCACCAGCGGGACGAGCACCACCAGCAGGTGCAGCCGGCGCCGCCAGAGCACGGTCAGCCGGTAGCCGAGCACGCCGGCCAGGGCGAACAGGCCGGTCACCGGTCCAATGGCGGTCTGCTCGGCGGCGGCCGCCCACTGGTCGTCGGCCCGTGCGGCGACCGCGCTCAGCCCGCTGCCGAGCAGGGTGCCCAGCAACTGCCCGACGACCAGGACGGCGAGCGTGCGCGGCCGGCCGAGCCTGCTCTCCGCGACCGGGCCGAGCAGGAGCAGCAGCAGGCTGGTGGAGATGTACGAGCCCGCGCTCGCGCACCAGAACAGCGAGGTGACCGGCGCCCACCAGTGGCCCTCGGCCAGGGTCGGCAGGCCGACGCCGGCCTTGGCCAGCACGCCCCGGGAGGCGCCGTGCGCCAGGCTGCCGGAGGCACCGCCGACCGCCCAGAGGACGGCGAGCAGGGTGAGGGTCAGCGGCGCCGCGCGCAGCCGGGCGACGATCCGGGCGGCGGCCGCCCGGACGGGCCGCCGACCGGGCCGGGTGTCCGGCGCCGGGGACTTCGGCGCGGGGGTCCTGGGCCCGGAGGGCTCGGGTGCCGGGCCGTCCGACGCCCGGACGCCGGGAGCCCGGGCGGGCTGCACCGGAACGCCCTGGGCCGAGACGGCGGGCTCGCCCCGGTCGGCGAACAGGGCCGAGGCCGCCCCCAGCCGGATCACCGGATCAGCCCGGTCTGTTGCGCCATCCAGGGCAACTGGTCGACGATGCCCGGCCGGAAGATGATCCAGCCGTGCCCGCCGGGCATCAGGTCGAATTTGGCGTTCATCCCCGCATCCAGTGCCGCCTTGTACACCTTCTCCTGCTGCGGACGGAACTCGTTGTCGGTGCGGCCGACCACGATCGCGGCCGCGGTGTCCGGGAACTTCCTGGCGGCCATCACCTGGAGCGGGTCGATGGCGTTGAACTTCGCCTCGTCACCGTCGAAGGCCGCCGCGACGGTCTGCGCGCGGGTCCCCAGGGTGGGCTCGTCCTGGCCGGCCATGTCCAGGAACGATCCGTAGACCTCGGGGGCGTTGACGGCGAGCTGGAGCGCGCAGGTGCCGCCCATCGAGGCGCCGCCGATCACCCAGGACTTCCGCCCCTCGGCCGCCTGGAGGTTGGCGCGCACCCAGTCGGGCACGTCCTGGGCCAGGTAGGTCTGCGTGTTGGCGATCTTGGAGTCGAAGCAGAGCGTGTTGGTCCAGGTCGACCCCAGCTGGTCGGGCATCACCACGATCGGCGCCAGGCCCTGGTGCTGGGCGGCGAAGGCGTCGAGCGCCTCGTTGACCTGGCCGGCCAGCACCCAGTCGCCCGGGGTCCCGGGCTGGCCGGAGACGAGCACCACGACCGGGAGCAGCGGTCGGGGGCTGGCCTGGTAGGCCGGCGGCAGGTAGACGTACGCGTCGCGGGCCTTGAAGCCGGACTTGGTCCCCGGGATCGGGACGGTGGAGACCGTGCCCTTCGCCGGCAGCCCCGGCGGGGCCGTCCAGACCTCCTCCATCACCTTGCCGGGCGGGGGGCTCACGGTCGTGGCGGCCTTGGCCGTGGTCAGCTCCTGGGTCTTGGAGAGCCAGGGCGCGAGCATGACGCGGCCGGTCGGGAACTGGTCGAAGCCCCGGTTCACCTGGGAGGAGGCCATCAGCAGCACGAGCGACCCGGCGCCGATCGCCAGGAGCTTGCGCCGCAGCGCCGTGCCGGGCATCCGGAAGGCGGCCAGGCTCAACCCGAGCAGGGCGACGGCGATCCACCAGGTGATGTACCGGGGCAGCCCCTCGGGGAAGGGGTGCCACCAGCCGTCGACCACGATGTCCAGCAGCAGGCTCGCCGCGGCGGCGGTGAGCAGCGCGACCGGGAGCCGGCGGCGCCACCAGGTGCGGCTGCGCGCCAGCAGGGCGAGGACGAGCAGGGAACCCCAGCCGGCCGCCAGGATGGCGTACGGGATCGGGCCGCGGGTCAGCGGCCAGTCGATCGGGTTCCAGGTCAGGGCGAGGGAGACGGAGGTCATACGTTCTTTCCCGGCTGCTTGGTGTCGGCCAGGAAACCGTAGGCGACCACGTTTCCCTGGTAGCCGCGGTCCTCGCTGTACCCACCGCCGCAGGTGATCACCCGCAGCTGTGCGTCGGCGGCCTGGCGGTACACCCGGTCGTCCGGGAAGTCCTTTCGGTCGTGCACTTCGATGGCGTAGAGCTGGTAGACGGCGGTGCGGCCGTCCTCGCGGAGGATCTCGATCCGGTCGCCGCGGTGGAGCGCGCCCAGGTCGTAGAAGACGGCGGGCCCGCTGTCGTTGTCGACGTGTCCGGCGAGGATGGCGGTGCCCCGCTGTCCGGGGGAGGCCCCGCCGCGGTACCAGCCGGCGAGGTTGCGGTCGGACTCCGGCGGGGTCTGGAGGTGTCCGTCCCGGTCGAGGCCGAGGCCGGTGACCGGGGCGTCGAGCCGGACGGAGGGGATCCGGATCCGGGTCGGCGTCGAGGGTCCGAGCGGGGGCACCACGGAGACCGGGGCGAAGCCCGAGAGGGCCTGCCCCGCTCCGGGGGCCGGGGGGAGGTCGCCGTGACCGCCGTCGTTCAGCAGCCACGCACCCAGCACGAGCGCGGCCCCGACGGCCAGAGTGCCCGGCCACGGGCTCCTGCTCTGCTGGGCGCCCACCGGCGCTCCCCTCTGCTGACGAGGAACCGGTTGCCGGTTCCTGGAAGTTTTCTGAGAGCAATGCAACCGGATCGGACCTTATGCCACATCCATACGACGGTCGTACTTGCTCCCCCCGTTCGGCAGGGTCCGGCGGGCCCCAGCTGGTCCGAGCGGGTGAAATGTCACCACAAGGACACCGGCCCGCCACCTGGCGGACGCCGGTTACCGCGACGACCTCTTCATCGGACACTCAGGAACACCGTCCTGGTTGCATCGTTCGGGCGATCAGTTCCGACCGTTCGTGGTGAACCGTCGACCGAACTTGATCACATGCCATGCTGACCCCGTTCACAGGCCTATCACCGCACTTGTCTGACCGGCCCGCTGTCCGCCTCCGGACAGCCGTGCCCGCCGGCCGTGCCCCGCCTGGTGTGCCCCGCCTCCCCGCGCACGCCCCACGAACGGAGTGACCATGGACGCTCTCTCCCGCCGCACCCTGCTGGCCGCGGGTGCCGCCGGCGCAGCCGCCCTCGCGGCCGGCTGCGGCCGGACCGACGCCGGCGGGCTGACGGGCACCCCGGAGCCGCTGCCGGCCACCCCCGGGGTCGACCAGGCCGGGCCCCCGACCGAGGCCGCGAAGCCACCGGTCACCGTGATCGGCGACGGCTCCACCTCCGACACCGGCCCGCAGCCGAACCAGCCCACCGCCGAACCGCTCGGGCTCGGCGGGCGCCCGCCCCAGTTCGTGGTCTTCTCCTGGGACGGCGCCGGCGAGCTCGACAACGGGCTGTTCGCCCGGTTCCGCCGGCTCGCCACGGAGCACAACGCCTCGATGACCTTCTTCCTCAGCGGCCTGTACCTGCTGCCCGAGTCCAAGAAGGACCTCTACCGCCCCCCGCAGCACAAGGTCGGCGCCTCCGACATCGGCTACCTGAGCGACCAGCACATCCACGACACGCTGGAGAACCTGCACGGCGCCTGGCTGGAGGGCCACGAGATCGGCACCCACTTCAACGGCCACTTCTGCGGCGCCACCGGCGTCGGCCAGTGGTCGCCGGAGGAGTGGGACCACGAGATCCAGCAGGCGATGGACTTCGTCACCAACTGGCGGACCACCACCGGCTTCACCGACCTGCCGGCGCTGCCCTTCGACTACCGCAAGGAGCTGATCGGCAGCCGCACCCCCTGCCTGGAGGGCCAGCGCAACCTGCTGCCCACCGCCGTCAAGCGCGGATGGCGCTACGACAGCAGCGGCAACGGGACGCAGATCTGGCCCCAGAAGATCCAGGGCGGCGCGCTCTGGGACCTCCCCCTGCAGTCCATCCCCTTCCCCGGGCACACCTTCCAGGTGCTCTCGATGGACTACAACATCATGTTCAACCAGTGCGGCAGCAACACCAAGGCCGACCCGGCGCTCCACCCCGGGTACCAGACCCAGGCCCGGGACGCCTACCTGATGGGGTTCGAGCGGGCGTACACCACCAACCGGGCGCCGTTCGTCATCGGCAACCACTTCGAGGAGTGGAACGGCGGCATCTACATGAACGCCGTCGAGGACGTGCTCAAGGCGATCGCCGGCCGCCCGGAGGTCCGGCTGGTCTCGTTCCGGCAGCTGGTCGACTGGCTGGACGCGCAGGACCCGGCGGTGCTGCGCAAGCTGCAGAGCCTCGCCGTCGGCCAGGCCCCGGCCGGCGGCTGGGAGACCTTCCTCGGCTCCCCCGCCCCGGCCCCCGCCCCGGCACCGGCCGCCGTCGGCTGAACCGGCCCCTGCGGACCGGGCCGGGCGGCCCGTCAGATCCGGACCGGGTCGGCCTTCCGGACCCGGCCGGAGACGAGCGCGCCGAGCAGCGCCACCCCGGTCATGACCAGGAAGATCACCGCGAACGCGGTGGTCGTCCCGGTCCCCCCGGCCCCGTCGTGGGCGGCGGTCACCGAGCCGCCGCCCAGCGCCGAGAACAGCACCCCGGACAGCCCCACCAGCAGCACGTTGCCGAGGGCGTCGCTCATCTGCAGCGAGGCCGAGTTGGCCCCGGCGTCCTGCGGCGCCGACAGCTTCATCATCAGCACGCTGACACTCGCCACCGTCAGCCCCATGCCGATCCCGCCGACGCCCCAGGCGACCGCCGCCACCCAGACCGGCACCTCCGGGACCAGCACCAGCGCGGCCCCCGCGATCGCCACCGCGGTCAGCACGAACCCGCCCCGGATCATCGCCTCGCGGTACCGCTCGGCCCGGGGCCGGCCCTGGAGCCAGGAGCCCAGCGCCCAGGAGAGCCCGCCGCTGGTCAGGGTGAGCCCGGCCAGGGTCGGCGAGAGGTCCCGCTCGGTCACCATCATCAGCGGGATGAACGCCTCGGCCGCGAAGAACGCCCCGGCGGCCACCCCGCGCAGCAGGATCACCGTCGGCAGCCCGCGCCCGGCCCGCAGCGTCCCGGTCGGCAGCAGCCCCAGCACGGCCGGGAGCAGCAGCGCCGCACCGGCCGCCGCCGGCAGCAGGCCGAGCAGGTCCAGCCGCTGGCCCGCGTACTGCAGCAGGGCCGCACCGAGCGCGGCCATCGCGGCCAGCACCGTCCGGCGCCGGTCGAACGCGGCGCCCTTCGGCAGCGGCTGTTCCCGCTCCGACCGGCGCAGCGCCGGACCCATCACCGCCAGCGGCAGCAGGATCAGCGCCGGCACGGCCAGGAACACCCAGCGCCAGCCGAGGTGCTGGGTGACGGCCCCGGAGACCACCGGACCGATGATCGAGGGCAGCACCCAGGCCGACGAGAAGGCCGCGAACACCGCCGGCCGCAGCCGCTCCGGGTAGGCCCGGCCGACCACCACGTACAGCGCGACGATCACCAGCCCGCCGCCCAGACCCTGGACCGCCCGGCCCCCCACGAAGATCCACATCCCGGGCGCCGCACCGGCCACCACCAGGCCCGCGCCGAACACCGCGATGCCGGTGAAGAGCGGCTGGAGCGGTCCCCGCCGGTCGCACCACTGGCCGGAGACGACCAGCGCGAACAGCGTCGTGGTGAAGTAGCCGGAGAACGCGAAGGCGTACAGCCCGATCCCGTCCAGCTCACGGGCGGCCACCGGCATCGCGGTGTTGACCGCCGTCGCCTCGAAGGCCAGCAGCAGCACCACCGACACGATGCCGAGGGTGAGCGCACGGTAGCGGCTGCCGAGGACCCCTCCACCGGGGTCGGTCGGTATCGGGACGCGGTCAGGGTCGACCGAGGTGGGGGAGGCTGTGGTCATACGTACTACCGTAAGCCCCGTACGCCCCGTTGATACCTGACCGTGGTCGTCACCCGCCTCCGCCGTCGGTCCTAGGACCGACGCCCCGACCGAGGCCCTTGTCGATGCGCGGGCCGGCGACTCAGTGCAGCACCTTGAGGCCCACCACGCCGGAGACGATCAGGAGCAGGCAGCCGATCCGCGCCGCGGTCACCGCGTCGCCCAGCACGGCCATCCCGTACACGGCCGTCCCCACCGCGCCGATACCGACCCAGACCGCGTAGCCGGTACCGATCGGGATCGAGCGCATCGCGTACGCCAGTCCGCCCATGGACAGCGCCAGCGCCACCCCGAAGACGACGGTCGGAACCAGCCGGGAGAAGCCCTTCGACGACTCCAGGGCGACCGCCCACACGGTCTCCAGGACGCCGGAAACGATCAGAACGAGCCAAGCCATGACGGTCGTACCTCCGCAGTCAGCAGCGGCCGGGTTGCCGCTGTGCTGCGCCGTCTTGTCGTCACCGGGTACGACGCGCTCGTCCGGGGCGGCCGGAAGGGGCCACCTGTCTTCGACCGTAGCACACCCCGCCACACAGAATTTACAAATGGATATTGACGTTCCACTGCTCATTCCGCCAAACTGAATTCACCAACACGGCGAACGACGACAAGGAGTCGGACATGGACAGGAAGACGGTGGCCTCCGCGCCCCGCACCTGCGCCGCCGCTCCCCGGTGTTGTCGCGCCTGTCGCTGCTGCCGCCGCGTCTGATCGCCGCCGCAGTCCAGTCTCACCCCACGGCCGTGTGCCCGAGTGGTTTAGGGAACCGCCTGCAAAGCGGTTTACACGGGTTCGATTCCCGTCATGGCCTCCACCAAAAGAATTGCCGGTCGGCGCCCGATAGGCCGACCGGCAATTCTTCATGCTTTTTCACGGCTTTTCCGGGCCGATTTTCCGACGAATTCCCCGTCGTGCCCCGACCGTGCCCCGAGCATTCCCCGTTCGCGGTCCCGTTGGCCGTCCCGGGCTCCGGGAGCCCGGGACGGCGGACCCGGAAGCCGGTTCCGCCGCCCCCGGGGCTCAGCCGGTGACGGCGTCCTCGGGCCGGATCGGCAGCCGGCCGACCGGCAGCCCGGTGGCCGCGCGGACGGCGGCGGCCACCGCCGCCGGGGCCGTCACGGCGGGGACGGCACTGACCGCCTTGGCACCGAACGAGGCGACCACGTCACGCTCCTCCAGCAGTGCGGCGATCCGGATCTCCGGGGTGTCCAGCGCGGTCGGCAGCCGGTAGCCGGTCAGCGAGGGGTTGAGCAGCAGGCCCCCCTCGGTCCGCAGCTCCTCCAGCAGCGCCAGGCCGACGCCCTGGGCGACGCCCGCCTCGATCCGGTCCTCGATCTGGCGCGGGTTCAGCGCCCTGCCGACGTCCTGGGCGACGGTCATCTCGACCACCCGGACGGCGCCGAGCTCGATGTCCACGTCCACCACCGCGCGCATCGCGCAGAACGCGATCGACACGAAGGCGTCGCCCTGGCCGGCCTCGTTCAGGGGCTCGGTCGGATGCGGGCGGCACTGCGCCGTGGCCCAGAGCTCCTTGCCCTCCAGCGCCTCCGCGACCGGCATGCCGAGCACCCCGTCGTACGAGGTGATCTTGCCGTCGGCGATCTGCAGCAGCTCCACCGACATGCCGAAGTTGGCGGCGATCGGCTGGAGCAGCTGGTGGCGGACCATCAGCGCGGCCCGCTCGACCGCGCCGCCGGAGACCCAGGTGTGCCGGCCGCGGGCGGACGGCCCGGCCACCGACTGGTCGCTGTCGGCCGGCGCGATGTAGACCTCGCTCACGCCGAGCACCGTCTGGACGATCTGCCGGGCCAGCGTCGCGAAGCCGTGGCCCGCGTCGACCGCCGCGCAGATCACCGTCGCGTGGTCGCCGCTGACCCGGACGGTCGCGGTGGAGACCTCGTCCTCGCCCTCGGCGCCCAGCATGTGCACCATGCCCAGCGCGTAGCCGATCCCGCGCCGCACCGCCGCCGGGTCGCCGGCGCCGCCGGGCCCGCCCGGCAGCAGCCACTCGGCGTCCGGGTCGTCCACCGGCAGGGCCGGCAGCGGCTCCTCGGCGACCGCCTCCAGCAGCGCGCTCACCGGGGCCGGGCAGGTGACGGCCTGTCCGGTGGGCAGCGGATCACCGGTGGCCATCACGTTGCGGCGGCGGATCTCCACCAGGTCGACGCCGATCCGGGCGGCCAGCTGGTCCAGCTGCGACTCGTAGGCGAAGCAGGTCTGGAGCGCGCCCTCGCCGCGCATCCGGCCGGCCGGCGGGTTGTTGGTGCGCACCGCCCAGGCGTCCACGAAGACGTTGGGGCAGTTGTACGGGCCCACCGAGAAGGCGGCGGCGGCGGCCAGCGCCTCGGCGGAGACGTCCGCGTAGGCGCCGCCGTCCAGCAGGATCTGCGCCTCGACCTTGACCAGCCGGCCCTCGGCGTCGGCGTGGTGGCGGTAGCGCAGCAGGGCCGGGTGGCGCGAGGTGTGGGTGTGGAAGGACTCCTCGCGGGTGAGCGTCATCTTCACCGGGCGGCCGGTGCGCAGCGCCAGCAGCGCCATGGTGACCTGGAAGGAGAGGTCCTCGCGGTCGGAGGTGGCGCCGGGCACGCCCGTCACCACCAGCCGGACCCGGTCCGGCTCCAGACCGAGGCAGGCGGCGGTCCGGTCGCGGTCGCCGTGCGGATCGGTGGAGGACAGGTGCAGCTCGACGCCGCCGTCCGGACGCGGCACGGCCAGGCCGGCCTCCGCGCCGAGCGGCGCCGGGTCCTGCCGGCCGACCTGGTACAGGCCCTCGACCACGACCTCGCCGACCGCCTCCGGGTCGCCGGTGCGCAGCGGCAGGTGGCGGAAGAGGTTGCCGTCCGGGTGCAGCGGCGGGGCGGTGAAGGACTGCTCGGGGTCGGTGACGGCGTCCAGCGGCTCGTAGTCGACGGCGATCAGGCCGACCGCGAGCCGAGCGGTGTCGGGGTGGTCGGCCGCGACGGCGGCGACCGGCTCGCCGTGGTGGCGGACCACGCCGGCGGCCAGCACCGGGCGGTCGGCGACGATCGGCCCGGCCGGGGCGCCGTCGGGGCTGCCGTCCGGCCCGGCGGGCAGGTCGGCGGCGGTGACCACGGCGTGCACGCCGGGCAGCGCGAGCGCGGCCGAGGTGTCGATGCCGCGGATCCGGGCGTGCGGATGCGGCGAGCGCAGGACCGCGCCCCAGAGCAGGCCCTCGGCCCAGAGGTCCGCGGCGTACGGGTAGATGCCGAGCGCCTTCGGCAGGGCGTCGCTGCGCAGCGGGGAACTGCCCAGGCCGAACGGCTCCGCCGCACCGCCCTGGTCGCCGTCCTGCTGGGGTGCTGCGCCGATGTCGGTAGGCGACGTCATGATGCGTGGTCGTCCTCGGGGAGCCGGATGCCGTGGGCGGGGGTGGCGCCGTACGGGACGCCGGCGGGGGCGGCGCCCTCGGCCGGGGCACCGTGCGGGGGCGCGGGGACGTACGGCGTGCCGTGCGCGGGGGTGCCGTCGTAGCCCGGGTTCGGGAAGCCCTGGCCGTCGTAGCCCGGGAGCGGGGTGCCGTGGGCCGGGGTGCCGTGCACCGGAGCGGTCTCGTACACCGGGCCGTCGTACGGCGAGGCGTTGTCGTAGCCGGGCTGCTGCGGGTAGCCGCCCGCCTCGGGGTAGCCGCCGGGTCCGGGCAGGTAGGTGCCGTGGGCGGGGGTGGTGCCCGGGTAGGGCTGCTCGGGGTAGCCCGGGGCCGGGTAGTAGCCGGTGCCGTCGCCGGCGGGCGGGGCGGGGACGTCGCGGATCGGGGCGAGCACGGTGGTGTCGTACACGCCGGTGTCGTAGCCGCCCTGGCCGTCGGGGACGCCGTACTGCATGCCGACGCCGACGCCGGTCCCGGCGGTGGTCGGGGTCTCCTCGACCGGCGGCTGCGGGACGTGCTCGATCCAGACGTCGTCGGTGTACACCGGCAGGTCGCCGGCGGCCGTCGCGGCGGGCGCGGCTGCGGGCGGTCCGGGGACCGGCTCCGCGGCCGTCGGGGCGGGCGCGGCGGCGGGTGCGGCCTCCGCGGCGGTCGCCGTCCCCTCCGCCGGTTCGCCGTCCGAGGCGCGCGCGTCGGCGACGGTCTGCACGGCGGCCAGCACGCCCCGGTACCCGGTGCAGCGGCAGAGGTTTCCGCAGAGCGCCTGACGCGCCTCGACCTCGGTGGGCCGGTGGTTGCGCTGGAGCAGGTCGTGCACGGCCATCGCCAGGCCGGGCGTGCAGTAGCCGCACTGCACCGCGCCGGACTCGGCCAGGGCCTGCTGGACGTCGCTGGCGCCGCCGGCTGCGGACAGCCCCTCGACGGTGTTGATCTCGCTGTCCTGGGCCAGCGCGGCGGGCACCAGGCAGCCGGCCACCAGCTGCCCGTCCACCTGGACCGAGCAGGCTCCGCACTCGCCCTGCTCGCAGCCGTCCTTGGCACCGGCCAGGCCGAGCCGCTCGCGCAGCACGTAGAGCAGGCTCTCGCCGATCCAGGCGTCGGTGACGGGCCGTTCGAAGCCGTTGACCCGCAGGGTGTACGAGGTGCAGGGGCGCAGCTCGCGGCTGACCTGCGGCGCGTGGTCCAGGGGGCTCGCGTCGAGGGTCTCGATGGGGTGGTCTGTGGTCACTTGAGCGCCCTTCCCAGTGCCCGGCGGGCCAGCACCGATACGGTACGCCGCAGCCGCACCGCGGCCGCGCTCGGCCCCTCGGTGACGGCCTCCCAGGAGCCCTCGGCGCCGTAGCTGTCGGGCACGCAGGCGGCGGCCACGTACTCGCCGAAGGCGGCCGTCGCGGCGGGGTCGATCTCCCGCGAACCGTCCCAGTCGATGCAGCCGGCGACCCAGGCCTCGGCCTCCAGCGGTCGCAGCGGCACCGGGGCGACGGCACCGACGGCGCAGCGGACGGCGCGCCGGGCGGGGTCGAGGACGAGGGCGACCGAGGCGGTGGCGCGGGCCGGGCCGCTGCGGCCGGTGGCCTTGAGGTAGACCTGCGGGGCGTGCAGCAGCGGGACGCGCACCCAGGTGAGCAGTTCGCCGGGGCGCACCGGGTCGAGGCCGGTGAGCAGGTGGCTGACCGGGACCTCGCGGGTGGCGCCGGCCCGGGCGAGGGTGACGCTGGCCTCCAGCGCGGCGAGCACCGGGAGGGTGTCGCCGGCCGGGGCGGCGGTGGCGATGTTGCCGCCGAGGGTGCCGACGTTGCGGACCTGCGGCGGTCCGGCGGTGCGGGCGGCGTCGGCGAGCGCGGGGATCAGCGCCGCGAAGTCGGGGCGGTCCATCCGTGCGTGGGTGAGCCCGGCCCCCAGGACGGCGGTGCCGCCGTCCTCGTAGCGCCAGCCGCGGAGTTCGGTGATCCGGCCCAGGCCGACCAGGGCGGCGGGGCGCAGCCGCCCGGCGTTGACGGCCTCCATCAGGTCGGTGGCGCCGGCCACCGGCACCGCGGCCGGGTGGGAGGCCAGCGCTTCTACGGCCTCGTCGAGGGAGGCCGGCAGCATGATCGTCCGGTTCACCTGGGTCCCACCGTGCTCCACTTGCTCATCGATCGCCTGCCGCCCGCGGCCCTCGGCCGGGGTGTCCGCTGCGGCAGTCCGGCCTGGCCCGTAGGGTACGGGCGATCGGGCCGGGTTGGGCAACTCTGGCACACAATGCTCGATGATCATTCCGGGTCGGGCGAACGGTACTGCCCGATTGGGACCGATACCGGGCGGTATCTGCTCCGGTTCGATACGAACCGGAGTAGATGTTCATCTCTTCTTGACGTCCGACGACCGCTCAGAAGTTCCCGCCCGCCACACCCGCCCGGCACGCCCCGCGCGCCGCGCCCCCCCCGGGGGTGCCCCCGGGGGGGGGGCCCCACCGCCCGGGCGCCCCCGCAGAACACCGGCGGGAGCCCCCCGAACGGGCGGCCCCCCCCCCCCCCCCCGCCCGCCCCCCCCGCCGCGCCGCCCCCCCCGGGGGGGCCCCGCGGGGGGGGCCCCCCCACGTCCGGGCCGCCCCGTCAGACCAGCGGCGGAAGCCCCTCGATCGGCCGTCCCAGCACCCCGGGCCACTTCTGCCAGGGGTGCGGACCGCCGGCCGGCCGGTACTCGACGCCGAGCGCGTCCAGCACCTCCCGGTGGGCCTCCATCCGCTGCTCGAAGCCGGCGAAGTCGCGCTCCGCGGGATCGGCCGGCAGCGCGGACCAGGCGACCTCGGCGAAGGCCACGAGCCGGGGGAAGGCCCGGTAGTCGATGTCCCGGGCGCTGTCCATGAACTCGCTCCACAGGTTGGCCTGGGTGCCGATCACCCGCCGGGCGGCCACCTCGTCGAGCTGCGCCGGCACCGGCTCGAAGCGGTAGACGTCCTCCAGGGTCCGGACGAAGCCGACCGGGATCGGCTCGTCCTCCCCCGAAGCCTGCCGGTGGTCCAGGTAGACGTGCTGCTCGGGGCACATCACCACGTCGTGCCCGGCCTCGGCGGCGGCGATCCCGCCGCCGTAGCCGCGCCAGGAGGAGACCGCGGCGCCGGGCGCCAGTCCGCCCTCCAGGATCTCGTCCCAGCCGATCAGCCGGCGGCCCCGCTCGGCGAGCCAGCCGTCGAAGTGCCGGATGATGTGGCTCTGCAGCTCGTCCTCGTTGGCCAGGCCGAGTTCGCGGATCCGCGCCTGCGCGGCGGCGCTCTCCTTCCACTGCTCCTTGGGGCACTCGTCGCCGCCGAGGTGGACGAACTCGGACGGGAAGAGCTCCAGGACCTCCTCCAGCACCCCCTCGAAGAACCGGAGGGTGGCCTCGGAGGGGTTGAGCACGTTCTGGCTGACGCCCCAGTCGGTCCAGACCCCGAGCGCCGCGGTGTCCACCACGTCGGTGTTGCCCAGCTCGGGGTAGGCGACCACGACGGCCTGGGTGTGGCCCGGCAGGTCGATCTCCGGGACGACGGTGACGCCCCGTTCGGCGGCGTAGGCGACGATCTCGCGGAGGTCGTCCTGGGTGTAGAAGCCGCCGTGCGGGCGGTCGTCGCGGCGCTCGCCGGCCCGGAAGCCGACCATCGAGCGCTCGCGCCAGGAGGCCAGCTCGGTGAGCCGCGGGTAGCGCTTGATCTCCACCCGCCAGCCCTGGTCGTCGGTCAGGTGCAGGTGCAGCACGTTGAGCTTGTGCGCGGAGAGCTGGTCCACGAAGCGGAGCACGTCGGACTTGGGCAGGAAGTGCCGGGCGACGTCCAGCAGGACGCCGCGCCAGCCGAACCGCGGCGCGTCCTCGATGTCGGTGCCGGGCAGCACCCAGCCGGCGGAGCGCAGCGGAGCGCGCCGGTAGGCGTCCGGGCCGAGCAGCCGGCGCAGCGTCTGGGCGCCCCAGAGCGCGCCGGCCGGCCCGCCGGCGGTGATCACGGCGTGGCCGGGGCGCACCGAGAGCCGGTACGCCTCGCCGGCCAGCGTCTCGTCGAGGACCAGTTCGACTCCCTCCCCGGGCCGGCCCGGGGCCAGCGGAAGGCCGGTGGCGGCGGCCAGTGAGGAGCGCAGCCACCGTTCGGCCCCGGCCAGCGCCGGCGGCGCGGTCAGGGTGGTGGTCTGGTCGAGGGAGAAGTCCTGGTCCGGGAGGCGGACGGAGCTCAAGGGGGCGGGTATGAGGTCCATTCCGCCATCCTGCCTCCGGCCCGGCCACGGGCATAGACCAGTTTGCAAAATGGTCCAGACCTCACATGCGGGGCAGGCCGCTACTTGTCGTCGCCGCCCTGCGGCTTGCCGATGCCGTCGTAGATCTCCTTGCACATCGGACACACCGGGTACTTCTTCGGGTCGCGCCCGGGCACCCACACCTTGCCGCACAGCGCCACCACGGGGGACCCGGAGAGCGCGCTCTCCATGATCTTGTCCTTCTGGACGTAGTGGGCGAAGCGCTCGTGGTCGCCGTCCCCGTTGGACACCTGCGGGACGGGCTCGACCAGGGTGCCGGTGCCGAGGCCGCGCTCGGGCTCAAGAGTGCTCATAGGTGCCAAGTCTATGGGCGCCCCGCAAAACCGGGCCAGTGTCGCGACGGGAGCCGCTCCGGTCAGTTCAGGGTGGGGTCGTCGGGGTACGTCGCGAGCAGCGCCATCGGGCCGCGCTGGCGGCGCAGCACCGCGCGCCAGAGCCGTTCCGGCTCCGGGCTGGAGATGTCCCCCGGCTCGCAGTCCACCAGGTACCAGGCGCCGCTGGTGACCTCGGACTCCAGCTGCCCGGGCGCCCAGCCCGCGTACCCGGCGAAGATCCGCAGCGCCCCGAGCTCGCCGGCCAGCACCTCGGGCGGCGCCTCCAGGTCGACCAGGCCGATCGCGCCGTGCACCCTCCGCCAGCCGAGCGGTTCGCCGGTGCCCGGCTCCCCCGGCGCCACGGCCAGCCCGAGCGCCGAGTCCAGTGCCACCGGTCCGCCCTGGAACACCACGGCCGGCTGCCCCACCAGCACGCCCCAGCCGTCCAGCACGCTGCCCACCTCGATCGGCGTCGGCCGGTTGAGGACCACACCGAGCGCCCCCTCGACGTCGTGGTCGAGGAGGAGCACCACCGCCCGGGCGAAGTTGGGGTCGGTGAGCACGGGCGTCGCGACGAGCAAGCGGCCGGTGTGGGACCGGCCTCCGTGCGAATGGGCCGCCGTCATGCCTCACATGATCCCGCAGACCCCCGGGGGCGGACACCCGAAACCGGGGACCGGCCGAGGACCCGCAGGGCAATCGGCGGTCCGCCGGGCCGACACCCGGTCGACACCCGGCGAACACGCGGCGAACACCCGTACGGGCGTACCGGCGCGCGGCCCGCGGCCCGGGGAGAGCACCATCACGGGAGAGGCTCACGGGAACCGTCGGCGCGACCACTACCATCTACTGATGGTGGACGCCCCTCCACGGTGCCGACTCGGTCACGCCGGGGGCCCGACTCGTCCGTGAAACGGTCCACCGCACGGCTCCTCGCAGAGCCCCACCCACTCCTCTGGCACCCCGGATTGCGAGAACGATGACCGACGACGTCCTGCTGGTCCACGGCGGAAACCCGCTCGAAGGCGAGATCCGCGTCCGCGGTGCGAAGAACCTGGTCCCCAAGGCCATGGTCGCCGCCCTGCTCGGCCAGGGACCCAGCAGACTGCGCAACGTCCCGGACATCCGCGACGTCAAGGTGGTCCGCGGTCTGCTCCAGCTGCACGGGGTCACCGTGCGCACCGGCGACGAAGAGGGTGAGCTGATCCTCGACCCGTCCCACGTGGAGAGCGCCAACGTCGCCGACATCGACGCGCACGCGGGCTCCTCGCGGATCCCGATCCTCTTCTGCGGCCCGCTGCTGCACCGGCTCGGCCACGCCTTCATCCCGGGCCTCGGCGGCTGCGACATCGGCGGCCGGCCGGTCGACTTCCACTTCGAGGTGCTCCGCCAGTTCGGCGCGACCATCGAGAAGCACCCGCAGGGCACCTACCTGGTGGCCCAGCAGCGGCTGCGCGGCACCCGGATCGAGCTGCCCTACCCGTCGGTCGGCGCCACCGAGCAGGTGCTGCTCACCGCCGTCCTCGCCGAGGGCGTCACCGAGCTGCGCAACGCCGCCATCGAGCCGGAGATCGTCGACCTGATCTGCGTGCTGCAGAAGATGGGCTCGATCATCTCGATGGGCACCGACCGCACCATCCTGATCACCGGCGTCGACGAGCTGAACGGCTACAACCACCGCGCGCTGCCGGACCGCCTGGAGTCCGCCTCCTGGGCCTGCGCGGCCCTGGCCACCAAGGGCGACATCTACGTCCGCGGTGCCCGCCAGCTGGAGATGATGACCTTCCTCAACACCTTCCGGAAGGTCGGCGGCGCCTTCGAGGTGGACGACGAGGGCATCCGGTTCTGGCACCCGGGCGGCGAGCTCAAGGCGATCGCCCTGGAGACCGACGTGCACCCGGGCTTCCAGACCGACTGGCAGCAGCCGCTGGTGGTCGCGCTGACCCAGGCGGCCGGCCTGTCCATCGTCCACGAGACGGTGTACGAGTCGCGGCTCGGATTCACCGGCGCGTTGAACCAGATGGGTGCCCACATCCAGCTCTACCGCGAGTGCCTGGGCGCCACCCCGTGCCGCTTCGGCGCCCGCAACTTCCTGCACTCCGCGGTGGTCTCCGGGCCGTCCAAGCTGATGGGCTCCGAGCTGGTCATCCCGGACCTGCGCGGCGGCTTCTCGTACCTGATCGCGGCGCTGGCGGCCGAGGGCACCTCGACCGTGCACGGCATCGACCTGATCAACCGCGGCTACGAGAACTTCATGGACAAGCTGCGCGACCTCGGCGCCCACGTCGAGCTGCCCAACGGACTCCCGAGCGAGCAGCTGGTCGGCGCCTGACCGGTCCGTGGGGCGCCGCCCCGCGGGGGGCCGCCGGGGGGGGGCGGGGCCCCCCCCCCGGGGTGGCCGGCCCGGCGGGGGTGTAGGGGGGGGGGAGGGGGCCCGGGGGGGGGGCGTAAGGGGGGGGGCGGC